>DATAMY010000165.1:0-20413 GCA_036266535.1 Usitatibacter sp.
ACGGCCTGCGGGCTCGCCGCGCTGGTGTGCCTGCGCTACGTGCTTCGCGAGCGGGAACGAAGCGGGGCTAAGCCGCCTTCCTGAACTTCGACTTGCCCTTGGCCTTGCCCTTGCCGGCCTTCGCGGCGATGAGCTCCACCGCTTCCTCGAGCGTGATCGTCTCGATCATCTTCTCGTCCGGGAGCGTCGCGTTCACCTTGCCGTGCTTCACGTACGGGCCGTAGCGGCCCGAGTAGAGCGCGACCGGCTGGTTGTCCTCCGGGTGCTTGCCGAGCACCTTGAGCGCCCCGCGCGCGCTGAACGACTTCGGCTCCTTGAGGAGCGCCACCGCGCGGTCGAGCGCGATGTCGAAGACGCTCTCGTCCTTCGGGATCGACTTGAAGTGCCCGTCGTGGCTCACGTACGGACCGAAGCGCCCGATCGCGGCGACCACCTTCTTGCCCGTCTCCGGATGGGGGCCGAGATCGCGCGGGAGCGCGAGGAGCGCCAGCGCCGTCTCGAGCGTCACCGCGTCCGGCGCGACGTTCTTCGGGACGGAGACGCGCTTGGGCTTCTTGTCGCCCTCCGGCTCGCCCAGCTGCACGTAGGGCCCGAACGGGCCGTGGAGGAGCCAGATCGCCTTGGCGGTTTCCGGATCCACGCCCAGCTCGCGCTTGGCCGCTTCTCCGCTCTCCGCGCCGTCGACGTTTCGCGTGTAGTCGCAATCCGGGTAGCCCGCGCACCCGATGAAGCGGCCGCGGCGCCCGAGGCGGAGCGCGAGGTGGTGCTTGCCGCACTTCGGGCACATCTCGTCCATCTGCTCCTGCGTCACGTCCTTCCGCGACACCGACTCCTTCTCGTCCACCTGCGCCGAGAAATCCTTCCAGAAGCGCTCGAGCACCGGGAGCCAGTCCTCCTTGCCGTTGGAGATGTCGTCCAGCTCGTCCTCGAGCTTGGCGGTGAAGTCGTAGTCGACCCAGTGCGCGAAGTGCTCGGTGAGGAACTTGTTCACGACGCGCCCCACGTCCGTCGGCACGAAGCGCTTCTTGTCGAGGATCACGTACTCCCGGTTCACGAGGGTGGAGATGATCGAGGCGTAGGTCGACGGGCGCCCGATCCCGTACTGCTCGAGCGCCTTCACGAGGCTCGCCTCCGAGTAGCGCGGGGGCGGCTGCGTGAAATGCTGCTCGCCGTAGAGCCGCTCGATCTTCACGCTGTCGCCCATCTCGAAGGCCGGAAGGCGCTTGTCCTCCTCCTCCACCGCGTCGTCCTGGTCCTCGTGGTACACGGCGAAGAAGCCCGGGAAGACCATGGTCTGGCCCGTCGCGCGGAAGACGTTGCCCGCGCCGCCGACCACGAAATCGACGGCGACCGTGTCGAACTTGGCGGGCGTCATCTGGGAGGCGATGGCGCGCTTCCAGATCATCTCGTAGAGCTTGCGTTGCTCGTCGTTCAGGTACGGGAAGACCGATTCCGGCGTCCGGGCGATCGAGGTGGGGCGGATCGCCTCGTGCGCTTCCTGCGCGTTCTTCGAGGTGCTCCGGTATTCCACCGGGCTCTTCGGGAGGTACTCCGAGCCGTAGTTCTTCGTGATGTAGCCGCGCATCTCCGCGACCGCCTCCTTGGAGAGCGTGACGGAGTCCGTGCGCATGTAGGTGATGAGGCCGGTCACGACCTTGCCCACGGCCACGCCCTCGTAGAGGCTCTGCGCGACCTTCATCGCGCGGTCCGTGGAGAAGCCGAGCTTCCTCACCGCCTCCTGCTGGAGCGTCGACGTGGTGAAGGGCGCGGCGGGAGAGCGGAGCTTCCTCTTCTTCTCGATCTCCTTCACCTTCGCGTTGCCCTTGCCGTGCTCCTCGAGGAACGCGCGCACCTCGGCATCGCGCTCGGCGCTCCCGATCGCGAACTGGTCGAGCTTCTCGCCCTTGAAGTGCGTGAGGCGCGCGGTGAAGGGCTGGCGATCCTTGTGGCTGTCGAAATGGAGCGTCCAGTATTCCTGGCTCTTGAAGCGCTCGATCTCCTGCTCGCGCTCGACGATGAGGCGCAGCGCCGGGCTCTGCACGCGCCCCGCCGAGAGCCCGCGCCGGATCTTCTTCCAGAGGAGCGGCGAGAGGTTGAAGCCCACGAGGTAGTCGAGCGCCCGGCGCGCCTGCTGCGCGTTCACGAGGTCCATCGAGATCGCGCGCGGGTTCTTCACCGCGTCCTTCACCGCGCCTTCCGTGATCTCGTAGAAGACCACGCGCTTCATCTTCTTGTCCTTCAGCGCCTTCCTCGACTTGAGGATCTCCGAGAGGTGCCACGCGATCGCCTCGCCCTCGCGGTCCGGGTCCGTCGCGAGGAGGATCGTGTCCGCGTCCTTCACCGCCCTGGCGATCGCCTCCACATGCTTCGTGTTCCGCTCGATCAGCTCGTACTTCATCCGGAAGTTGTCGTCCGGGTCCACCGCGCCGCTTTTCGGCACGAGGTCGCGCACGTGCCCGTAGGAGGCGAGGATCTCGAAGTCCTTGCCGAGGTACTTCTTGAGCGTCTTCGCCTTCGACGGCGATTCGACGATGAGCAGATTCGATGCCATGGGATTCCGGGGGAGGTCCTTTTTATTCTATAACGCCGTTCGCGCGGCCCCGTCCGGGCGCGCGCGGGCTCAGCACGGCTTCACGCGCTGGAACCGGCCACCCGGGAGCGGCATGAGGCGCCCGTCGAGCTCCAGGAGCGAGATGCGGGCCGCGACGCGCGAGGCGTCCAACCCGGTGCGCTCGACGATCTGGTCGAGCGACGCGGCATCGAACCCGAAAGCCTCCAGAACCGCATCGGGGCTTCGCGCGAGCCGCGGCGCGGGAGATGCACCGGGCGCCTGCAGGCCCAGCTCCGCGAGCACGTCGTCCGCCGTCTCCACGAGCTTCGCGCCCTCCTTGATGAGCCAATGGCATCCTTTCGAGAGCGGCGAATGGATCGATCCGGGAATCGCGAAGACGTCGCGATCCTGCTCGAGCGCTCTGCGCGCCGTGGTGAGCGAGCCGCTCGCCGGCGCCGCTTCGACCACCAGGACGCCTTTCGACATTCCACTGATCAGACGATTGCGGCGCGGGAAGTTCCCCGGCCGCGCGGCGGTCCCGAGCGGAAATTCCGACACGAGGCAGCCGTCCCGTGCGAGCGCCGCGGCGAGCTCGCGGTTCGCCGCCGGATAGTACACGTCCGGGCCCGTTCCCATGACGGCGATGCTCGATCCCGCCTCCGCGAGGCCGCCGCGATGGGCCGCCGCGTCGATTCCCAGCGCGAGGCCGCTCACGATCGCGAGCCCCGCGCGGGAGAGAGCGCGCGCGAAGGTCTCCGCATCGCGCGCGCCCTGCGTGGTGGCGTTCCGGCTTCCCACGATCGCGAAGCCGGGCGAGGCCAGGCGCTCCACGCGCCCCGCGACGTAGAGGACCGGCGGCGGGTTCGCGATCTCGAGGAGGAGAGGCGGGTAGCGCGGATCGCCCCATGCGACCAGGTGATGGTTCTCGTGCTCGAGCCAGCGAAGCGTGGCCGCGAGGAGCGCCGGATCCGGTCCGCGCGGGAGTGATGCCGCGGCCGCGGCGGGCGAGCCTTTTTCGCGCAGCAGGCAGAAGAGCGCGGAGGGCGGAAAGCCCGGCACGAGCGCCAGGCGCAGCCACGATTCCGCGTCCTCGCGGGGGGAACGGTTCCAGTCCAAGGGGGGCCACGGTGCGCGGGGAGATTCCGCTCTCAACGGGGCAGGCCGCGGACGGCTGACGCGGGCGCGAAAACGGGAAAGGGGGCCGCAGCCCCCTTTCTTCCGGAAAGGCGCCGCGTTCAGGGCGTGCGGACGATGTCGCCGATGTAGATCGGCTGCGTCGCGCGCATCACCATCGCGTACGACATGCGGTCGAACACGCGGAATACGAAGATGAGGCCGTTCCGCTCGTCCGGGAGCCGGATCGCGCCCGACCCGGCGAGGGGTGCACCGCCCTTCCTGTCGTCGGCGGCCGCGGGCGGCGGCGGCACCACGTATACCGGCGTGACGTCGCCTCTCGCCCAGCCGAGCTTCGGAAAGACGGAGGCGTAGTCGGTGCCCGTCCTCTCCGGCAGGATGCTGCTCGTGTCGTGGCCGTTGGCCGTTTGCAAGGCGCCGCGGTGGTAGCTCGCGAGCACGTGGCCGACCTCGATGCCTTCGCGCGAGCCGCGGTTGATCGTGATCACCTGGTACTGCCCGATCTCGGCGACGCCGCCCTCGACGGACATGATCGCGCCCACGACCTGGCGGTCCGGCGCGTGCGGCACGTACGCGGGGAAAGTGGTCTCGCGCGCCGGCGCGAGCCGGTCGCCCCGCACGATCTCCTCGTTGGACTTCACGATCTGCAGGGTGGTGGGGTTGCCGAAGCGGCGCACGCGGGCGTCCGCGACATACTTGGCCTCATAGCCGAGGATCTCGCCCGTCTCCGGATCGCGGAGCGCCACGCCCGGGCGGTAGACCTGCCAGTTGATGTCGCCGCCGGCGGCGATGCGATCGGCGTACGCGGTCTCGCCCGCGCTCACCGCGACGCGGCCTTCCTGCGTGGCGACGATCTGCGGCGCGGCGTTCAGGCCCCCCGCCTCGACCACGAGCGGCTGCGTGAGGAAGGGTGCGATGGCGCTCGCCGGGATGGTCGGGATCGCCGTGCTGATCGACTCCACCCGCACGCGCGGCTCGAGCTTCACGACGTTCGCCTCCGCGGCCGTCGCTCCGCCACCCCCGCCGTTCAACGAGAGCGTCGGGTAGGCGCCGGAGCGGTCGAGATGGATGACGTCGCCGGGATAGATCCAGTGCGGGTCCTTGATCTGGTCGCGGTTCATCTGCCAGATCTGCGGCCACTTCCACGGGTCCTTCAGGAAGCGTCCCGAGATGCCCCAGAGCGTGTCGCCCTTGACGACGGTGTATTCATCCGGCGCGTTGGGCTGCAGGTCGCCCTGCGTCACGTGTTCCGCGGCCGCCCCGGGCACCGCTTTTTCGGCCTCCGGAGGCATTCCGTCGGCCAGGAGGCAGACCGGAACCAAACCGGCCAGGGCCGCGACTAAAGATATAATTGTCTTTCGCATGGCGGCACTCACTTGTGGATATGGAGCTCGGGACCCATATTCAGAAAAGGGGTTACGCCCCCTTTTTCATGTAGTGCGGTAAATTCTGCACATAATTTCTTCAATTAGCAAGCTTTTATGGCGATTCTCGAGATCCTGCAGTACCCTGACCCGCGGCTCAACCAGCCGGCCGAACGCGTGGAGAAGATCGACGCGGCGACGAAGAAGCTGGTCGACGACCTGGCGGAGACGATGTACGCCGCCCCGGGCGTAGGCCTCGCCGCGACCCAGGTGGACGTGCACAAGCAGATCATCGTCATCGACGTGAGCGAGGACCGCAGCGACCTGCGCGTCTTCATCAACCCGGAAGTCACGCGCCGCGAGGGCGTGGCCACGAACCAGGAAGGCTGCCTTTCCGTCCCGGGCATCTACGACAACGTCGAGCGCGCGGAGAGCGTCACCGTGACCGCCCTCGACCGCAACGGCTCCCGCTTCACCCTCAACGCTTCCGGCATGCTCGCCACCTGCATCCAGCACGAGATGGACCACCTCGAGGGCAAGGTCTTCGTGGATCTCCTCTCGGAGCTCAAGCAGAACCGGGTCCGGGCGAAGCTCAAGAAGCGCCAGCGGAAGGCCGCCTGACGGCCGCGCCGCGGCTGAACGTCGTCTTCGCGGGCACGCCGCCGTTCGCGGCGCGCGCGCTCGAGGCGATCCTCGCCGCCGGCCACGCCGTTCCCCTGGTCCTCACGCAGCCGGACCGTCCCGCGGGACGCGGGCTTCGCGTGACAGAAAGCGCCGTGGGCGAAGCCGCCCGCGCCCATGGGCTCCCGCTCCACAAGCCGGCCACACTCCGCGACCCCGAAGCGCGCGCGCGCATCGAGGCGATGCATGCGGACGTGATGGTGGTCGCGGCCTACGGGCTGCTCCTTCCTCCCGAAGCGCTCGCCATTCCCGCGCAAGGCTGCCTCAACATCCACGCCTCGCTCCTTCCGCGTTGGCGCGGCGCCGCGCCCATCCAGCGCGCGATCCTCGCCGGGGATGCGACGACCGGCATCACGATCATGCGCATGGACGCGGGACTCGACACGGGCCCGATGCTCCTTCGCCGCGAGATTCCCATCGGCGAGCACGACACGACCGGCTCGCTCACGGAGGCCCTCGCGGACCTGGGCGCGCGCTCGATCGTCGAGGCGCTCGCATCGCTCGACCGCCTCGAGGCGCGCCCCCAGGACGCCGCCGCCACCCACGCGCCCAAGGTCGCCAAGCGCGAGGCGGCGATCGACTGGTCGCGCGCGGCGGTCGAGATCGATCGCCAGGTCCGCGCGTTCGATCCGGCGCCGGGCGCCGAAACGCTCCTCGATGGGCAAGTGCTCAAGGTGTGGCGCACGCGCGTTGCACGGGGACACGGAGCTCCA
The DNA here is from genome assembly GCA_036266535.1 of Usitatibacter sp. Classification (GTDB taxonomy): domain Bacteria; phylum Pseudomonadota; class Gammaproteobacteria; order Burkholderiales; family Usitatibacteraceae; genus Usitatibacter. The sequence goes on from DATAMY010000165.1 coordinate 6,444, forward strand.
GGACAAGTGATGGCGGCCGACGCGAGCGGCATCGTGGTCGCTTGCGGAACGGGGGCGCTCCGCCTGGAAGCGGTCCAGCGCGCGGGCGGAAAGCGGCTCGCCGCGGGGGATTTCCTGCGCGGCGTGCGCGTCGAACCGGGCCATTTCCTGGGCGCGGGCGGGGTGCCGGCCGGCGCATGAAACCGGATTTCGCGCCAAGCCATTGATTTCACAGGGTTTGTTGTGGGCACCCGGAACGGCGGACCACTGGCAAGTCCTTGAGAATGGTGGTAAATTGGCTTCGGCCGCCGAAGTGTCTCCAACTTGCCACAAGTGTTGTTTAAACGCTCATGGGCAGGAAAGGGGCGCTCGGCAACCGGTGATATCGATGAGCCTCCGCCACCTTCTATCGTCGCGCGTTCGCGCGCTCGCACGCCTCGCTCCGCGCCCGCTCGCGGCCGCGTGGATGGCGCTCGCGCTCGCGGCGTTCGCGCTTCCGCAAGCCGCGCTCGCGGACGGCATCGAGCTGCGCAGCGCCGCGATCCAACCCGCGGACGACGGGTGGCAGCTCGATGCGCTCTTCGACGTCCAGTTCAGCCCCCGCCTCGAGGAGGCGGTGAACCGCGGCGTGCCGCTCTACTTCGTGCTGGAGTTCGAGCTCTCGCGGCCGCGCTGGTACTGGTTCGACGAGAAGCCCGTGGTGGCCTCGGAGACCTTCAAGATCAGCTATACGCCGTTGCTGCGGCAGTATCGACTGTCCGTCGGCAACGTCTACCAGAACTTCACGCGCTTCGAGGAAGTGACGCGCGTCCTCTCAAGAATACGCGGATGGCATGTCGCGGACCGCGGCGCACTGAAGAAGGACGGTACCTACCAGGCGAGTCTTCGCATGCGCCTGGATACGGGCCAGCTGCCTAAACCGTTCCAGCTGAACGCCATCGCCTCGCGCGACTGGACGCTGGATTCGGATTGGCATCGCTGGACCCTCGCTCCATGAGGGTATTGATCTTCCTGTGCGTGGTCACCGGCGCGGCGCTGGTGTACCTGATGTCGGAAGCCTCCGCGAACACCGCCCTCTTCGCGCAGAACTACGGGCTCCTCCTGGGCCTGGGCGGCGGCCTCGCCCTGGGCCTCATGGCCCTCATCGGCTACCAGCTCCTCCTCCTCAGGAGGAAGCTGCGCGAGCGCGTCTTCGGCTCCAAGCTGACGCTCCGGCTCATGGTGGTCTTCACGCTGATGGCGCTCATCCCGGGTGGCCTCGTCTACGCGATCTCGTTCCAGTTCCTGCAGCGCTCGATCGAATCGTGGTTCGACGTGAAGGTCGACGAGTCGCTGAAGGGCGGCATCAACCTCGCGCGGAGCGCGCTCGAGAACTCGCTGAAGGAGCTGAACCAGAAGGCGGAGGCGATGGCGCACTCGCTCGCGAGCTCGCAGGCGATCGAGGCCACGACGTTGAACCGCCTGCGCGAGCAGCACTCGATCGAGGAGGCGACCCTCATGACGCCGCGCGGGCGCGTCATCGCCCAGGCGGGCGTGGAGCCCGTGGCGCTCCTGCCGGACCTCCCCAGCGCGAACGTCCTTCGCCAGGTGCGCCTGCAGCAGCCGTGGAAGTCGATCGAGGCGATCCCGGACCGGGGCCTGTACCTCCGCGTGATCGTGCCCGTGAACGTGCTCACCATCGCCGAGGACATCCGCATCCTCCAGGTGCTGCAGCACGTGCCCCAGGCGATCGCGCAGGACGCGCAGATCGTCGAGGCGGGCTACAAGGATTACCAGGAGCTGCAATACGCGCGGGTGGGCTTGAAGCGCATCTTCGGGCTCACGCTCACGCTCGCGATGCTCCTCACGCTCTTCTCGTCGATCGCGGTCGCCTTCGTGCTCTCCGAGCGGCTCTCCGCGCCGCTCTCCGCGTTGGCCGAGGCCACCCGCGCCATCGCGAAAGGCGACTACTCGAAGCTGAACCCCGTGAAGAGCCGCGACGAGTTCGGCGTCCTAACGCAGTCGTTCAACACGATGACGCGCCAGATCGCCGACGCCACGGAGGCGATGGAGCGGAACCAGCAGCAGCTCGAGAACGCGAAGACGTACCTCGAGAGCATCCTGTCGAACCTGAGCTCCGGCGTGCTCACGTTCGACGAGCGCCTCTACGTGAAGACGATGAACGCGGCGGCGACGGAGATCCTCGCGGTCCCCGGCGGCGCGTTCCATGGCCTGAAGCTCCCGGACTGGCCGCGGCACGTGCAGGCGGTGGCGCCCTTCGCCGAGATCGCGCTACGGCATTTCGCCTCGTCGGGAACCGGGCAGTGGGAAGAGCAGATGGAATACCGCCGCGCGGACGGCCCCCGCACGCTCCTCCTGCGCGGCACGCGCCTCGCCGCGCGCGGCGAGCCCGGCTACGTCGTGGTGTTCGACGACATCACGCACCTGATCCAGGCGCAGCGCGACGCCGCGTGGGGCGAGGTCGCGCGCCGGCTCGCGCACGAGATCAAGAACCCGCTCACGCCGATCCAGCTTTCGGCCGAGCGCCTGCAGCAGAAGCTCCAGGACAAGCTCCCCGCGACCGAAGCGGACATCCTGCGGCGCGCGACGGGCACCATCGTGAACCACGTGGCGACGCTCAAGGGCATGGTCGACGACTTCTCGCAGTACGCCCACGCCTCGCGCATGAACGCGCGCCCCATATGGCTCAACGACCTCGTGCGCGAGGTCCTGGTCCTCTACGAATCGATGGGCGTGGCGATCGAGGCGCGGCTCGCCGAGGGCCTCCCGCAGATCCACGCGGATCCCGGGATGCTGCGCCAGGTGCTGCACAACCTCTTCCAGAACGCGATCGACGCGCTCACCGGCGTCGAGGCCCCGCGGATCCTCGTGGCGACCTCGATGGGCACGGGCGGCGTCCTCCTCACGGTGCGCGACAACGGCACGGGGATCGCGGAGGGCGTCATGGGCCGCATCTTCGAGCCGTACGTGACGACGAAGCCGAAGGGCACGGGCCTGGGCCTCGCGATCGTGAAGAAGATCGTCGACGAGCACCACGGCCGCATCCTGGTGGAGAACGTGAAGCCGCACGGGGCCACGGTGAGCATCGTGCTCCCGTCGAAGGTCGCGGCCTAGGGTCTCATGTCCGCCAACCAGATCCTGGTGGTCGACGACGAAGTCGGCATCCGCGAGCTCCTCTTCGAGATCCTGCGCGACGAAGGCTATGGCGTGCGCCTCGCGGAGAACGCCCAGACCGCGCGCTCCGCGCGGAAGGAGATGCGCCCGGACCTCGTGCTCCTGGACATCTGGATGCCGGACACCGACGGCATCACGCTCCTCAAGGAGTGGGCGGGAAGCGGGCTCCTCACGATGCCCGTGGTGATGATGTCCGGCCACGGCACGATCGATTCCGCGGTCGAGGCGACCCGCATCGGCGCGTTCGACTTCCTCGAGAAGCCCATCAGCCTTCCCAAGCTCCTCGCGACCGTGGGCAAGGCGCTCGCGGGCGGGCGCGTGCTGCCCAAGACGGGCCTGGCACTCGTGAACCTCGGGCGCGCGCGCGTGGTCCAGGAGCTGCGCCAGCGCCTGGAGCAGGTGGGGCGGCTCCATACGCCCGTGCTGCTCATCGGCGAGCCGGGATGCGGCTTCGAGGTGTGCGCGCGCCACCTGCACCTCCCGAACACTCCCTGGGTCGCGCCGGAGGACACCGAGTGGCTGGCGTCGAATCCCTTCGAGCCCCTGAACGAGGCGCGCGAAGGGATGCTCTTCCTGCCGGAGATCACCGAGCTTTCCAAGGCCGAGCAGAAGGGCCTCGCGCAGCTCGTGGGCAAGCTCGACAAGTTCAACGTGCGCTTGATCTGCGCGGCGACGGGGCCGCTCCCCGCGATGGTGGACGACGGCCACTTCGACGCGGGCCTCTACAACCTGCTCTCCGGCCTCACGATCCGCGTCCCTTCGCTCGCCGACCACCCGGAGGACATCCCGGACATCGCGGCCACCCTCCTCACGCAGCTCGTGGACGCGAACGAGGTGCCCTTGCGCACCGTGGCCGTGAGCGCGCTCAACGTGATGCGCAACCTCGACTGGCCGGGCAACCTGCCGGTGCTCCAGAACGTCGTGAAGACGCTCGCGCTCACCGCGCTCGCGAACGAGATCACCGGGGACGACGTGAACCGGGTCGCGCGCGAGTTCAACCTGGGCCCGCGCGAGCAGCCCACCACGGAGGTGGGGGTTTCCCTCGACCTGCCGCTTCGCGACGCGCGGGAGCAGTTCGAGAAGCAGTACTTCCTGCACCACATCCGGCGCGAGGAGGGCAACATGTCCCGCGTCGCGGACCGCGTGGGCCTCGAGCGCACCCACCTCTACCGGAAGCTGAAGCAGCTGGGGATCCGCCCCTCCGGCAAGAGCGAGGACGTCTCCTGAAGCGCGCCTAGCGCGGCTCGACGCGCCCCAGCCGGACGGCGGTAAGGCCCGTCTTCACGTTGTTCGGCACCGGCATCACGAGCACGCAGTTGTCGTAGGGCGCGCGCACCGCCTCCTCGCCGTCCCACGCGATCACGTCGCCGCGGCGCGGGACCACCTCCATCCCGGTGAAGCTCTTCGCGAAGCGGAACGCCGCCGTGCTCGCGATCACCGCCTCCGTCACCCTCACGAGCTTCTGCGGCGCCACCGCCGCGTCGATCTCGGCGGCCGCGCGCTTCTCGTCGACCACGCCCGCGCTGCGCAGGAAACGCCACGTGGCCTGCCATGCGACGCGCTCGGCGTTGCGCTCCCAGTGCTGCCCGCATTCGACGAGGAGCGCGTTCTTCGGGCTCGCCGGATCGCCGAAGCCGCCGTAGTCGCGCATGCGCGTGCCGTTCGCGTGCCCGGTGTCGCTCACGACGTGCTCCGGGATCCCCACCTCGAAGGCCATGCGGATCCCCTTCTCGAGCGGACCGCAGATCATGACCGGCGGGCTGGGCTCGAGCATCGAGTGGATGTCCAGCAGGAAATCCGCGGCCTCGACGAAGGGCCTGAGCTCCCGGGCGCGCGCGAGCTCGGTGCTGCGGCGGGGGCCGTCGAGCGTCTCCGGCGTCCACACGCGGTTGAAGTCCTCGTCGATGAAGCGCGAGGCGTAGGGGTGGGCCGGGTCGAAGCGCGAGAACGCGGCCACGTTCGCGAAGGCGAGCGTGAGCGTCCCGCGCACCGGGCGCACGCCCTCGCGCAGCAGGCGGTCGACCACGATCGCGCCGCAGATCTCGTTGCCGTGCGTGAGCGCGTTCACCAGCACGTGCGGCCCGGGCTTCCCGCTCTCGAACGTGTGGATCCAGTCGACCCCCGTGCCGGAGCGGCGGTGGGGCGCGATGTCGGGGGCTTGCAGCTCGATGGGGATCGCGTTCATGGGTCAGTGCGTCTTCTTGGGTTCGTGGGAGGAGCGGCCGTGGTCATGGCCGTGATCGTGGTCGTGATGGTGGTCGTGGCCATGCCCGTGGTCGTGGCCGTGGTGATGACCGTGCTCATGGCCGTGGTCGTGGCCGTGGGCTTCGCAGGCATGCGACCCGCGCTCCGCGGCGTAGCCGGCCACCGCCTCGAGCAACCGCGAGAGATCGCGCTGCAGGCCCGCGAAGCCGGCGGTCTTGGCGCGCGTCTTCTCGTCCAGGTACAGCCGCCGGTTCGCCTCGATCTGCAGGCTGTGCCGCCCGGCCGCGGGGTCCGAGAACGCGCGCACGAGCTCGACGCCCTTGTACGGGTCGTTCACCTTCACCTCGTAGCCCATGCCGCGAAGGGTCTCGGCGACCATGGCGGTGAACTCCGGCTCGCAGGTCGTGCCGTCGCGGTCGCCCAGCACGAAGTCCGCGCGCGGCTTCCCCGGCCCCTCCTCCGAAATGCGGCCGCTCACCGAGGGCATCGAATGGAGGTTCAGGTGCCACACGGCGCCGAAGTGCTCGTGGGCCGCGTCGAGCGCGTCCTTCACGGCCCGCTGGTAGGGCTGGTGGTAGCGCACGATGCGGCGCTTCACCTCCTCGACCGAGAGCTTCCGCGCATAGATGGGCGTGCCCGAATCGAGCACGCGCCAGATGAGGCCGATCCCGAGCTGGGTCTTCCGCGTCGCGACCGCGGGGCCGGGCCATGGCCCGTCGAGGAGCGACGTGTCGATGTCGAGGAGCGAGCGGTTGGGGTCGATGTAGCTCCTGGGAAAGCGCGCCGCGATGAGCGTCGCGCCCACCGCCGGGCCGTTCGCGTAGAGCTCGTCCACATAGCTGTCCTCGGACTGGCGCAGCGCCTCGAGCGGCACGCCGGGCGCGAAGTCGTCGGGATACTCCGTGCCGCTGTGCGGCGAATCCAGCACGAGGGGCACGTGGCGCTCCCCGGGCAGGGTCAGTCGGAAGGCTTCGGTCATGGCGAGGGCTCGTCGTTCAGGTGGCAGGCGGAAAGGCGGCCCGGCGCGATCTCCTTCAGCCGCGGGGCCTCGTCGCGGCAGCGGGCGAAGGCCTTCGGGCACCGGGGATGGAAATGGCAGCCGGACGGGGGCGCGAGCGGCGACGGGATCTCGCCGCGGATGGGGACGTAGCGGCGGCGCCGGGCGTCGATTCGCGGCACCTCCATCACGAGCGCCTCGGTGTAGGGATGGTTCGGGCGCGCGTAGAGCTCCGCCGTGGGGGCGGACTCCACGATGCGGCCGAGGTACATCACCACGACGCGGTCCGAGACGTGCCGGATCACGCCCAGGTCGTGGCTGATGAAGAGGTATGCGAGCCCCAGGTCTTCGCGCAGCCGGATGAAGAGGTTCAGCACCTGCGCCTGGATCGAGACGTCGAGCGCCGCGACGGCCTCGTCGCACACGAGGAACGTGGGCCGGACCGCGAGAGCGCGCGCGATGCCGATGCGGCTCCTCTGGCCGCCCGAGAACTGGTGCGGGAAGCGGCGCAGGAGCGAGGCGTCCATGCCGACCCGGCCGAGGATCTCCGCCACGTACGCGTCGCGGTCCCGGCGGGCGACGAGGCCGTGGACCACCGGAGCCTCGCCCACGATGTCCGCCACGCGCATGCGCGGGTTCAACGAGGCGAACGGGTCCTGGAAGATCATCTGGACGGCGAGGCGTTCCGGGCGCGCTTCGCGCGATTCGTAGCGCGCGTAGGGCTGGCCCTTCCAGTAGCGCTCGCCCTCGGTGGGCTCGATCACGCGCGCGACGATCCGCCCCAGCGTCGACTTGCCGCACCCGGACTCGCCGACCAGCCCCACGACCTCGCGCGCGCCGACCGCGAGGCTCACGTCGTCCAGCGCGCGGACCGCGGCCCCGCCGCGCTCGGCGAAGCGCTTCGAGACGCGGCGAAGCTCGAGGAGCGGCTGCGCGGCGGCGCTCATGCGATCGGGTGCGCGCACCGGAGGGTGCGAACGGCGGTGGGACGGCTGCGCACCGGGGCCACGCCGCAATCGTCGCGCGACCGGGCGCAGCGCTCTCGGAAGGCGCAGCCCGCCGGAAGCGCGAGGAGCGAGGGCGTCATGCCCGGGATCTGCGCGAGCGGCCGGCCCGGGACGTTCCGGCTGGGGATCGAGTCGAGGAGACCCTGCGTGTACGGGTGGAGCGGACGGTCGAGGATCTCGTCCACCGGGCCGGATTCCACGATGCGCCCGGCGTACATCACGCAGACCTCGTCCGCGAGGCCCGCCACCACCGAGAGATCGTGGGTGATCCAGATGAGCCCCGCGCCGGTCTCCCGGCAGAGCTTCTGCATCTCGAAGAGGATCTGGCCCTGGATCGTCACGTCGAGCGCGGTCGTGGGCTCGTCCGCGATCACGAGCGCGGGGCCGTTCACGAGCGCGATGGCGATGGCGACCCGCTGGCGCATGCCGCCCGAGAACTGGTGCGGATAGGCGCGCAGCCGCTCGTCCGGCGAGGCGATTCCCACGCGGACGAGGGCCTCGCGGCAGCGCTCGAGCGCCGCGGCGCGCGAGACGGCGTGATGCGCGAGCACGGCCTCCACCATCTGCGTGTCGATCCTCAGCACCGGGTTCAGCGTCATCATCGGGTCCTGGAAGATCATCGACACGCGGTTTCCGCGAAGCCTCCGCCACGACTCCGCGTCGAGCGCGGTGAGGTCGCGTCCCTCGAGGCGGATCGCGCCGGCGACGATCCGCCCGGGCGCGTCGACCAGCCCCATGAGCGAGTACCCCGTGACCGATTTGCCGGAGCCGGATTCGCCCACGAGGCCCAGCACCTTGCCCCGCTCGAGCGAGAGCGAGACGTCGTCCACCGCCTTCACCACGCCCGCGCGGGTGAAGAAGTGGGTCCGCAGGCCCTCCACCTCGAGGAGCGCGCTCATCGCTGCAGGCGCGGGTTCAACACGTCGCGCAGCTGGTCCGCGACGAGGTTGATCGCGACGATGGTCGCGAGGAGCGCCAGGCCCGGATAGAAGCTGATCCAGTACGTCCCGGAGAGCAGGTACTGGAAGCCGTTCGCGATGAGGAGGCCCAGCGAGGGCTCGGTGATGGGAAGCCCCAGGCCCAGGAACGAGAGCGTCGCCTCGAGCGAGATCGCGTGGGCGACCTGCACGGTCGCGACCACGATGAGCGGCGGGAGGCAATTGGGCAGCAGGTGCCGGAAGACGATCCGCGGCTGCGAGAGGGCCAGCACGCGCGCGGCCTCCACGTATTCCTTCCGCCGCTCGACCATCGCCGAGGAGCGCACGGTGCGCGCGTAGTAGGCCCATTGCACGGTGATGAGCGCCGCGATGATCTTCCCCGCGCCCTGCCCGAGGACCGCGAGGAGGATCAAGGCGATGAGGATCGCCGGGAACGAGAGCTGGATGTCCGCGATGCGCATGATCACGGCGTCGACCCAGCCGCCGAAGTACGCCGCGGCGAGCCCCGCCGCGAGCCCTATGGCGAGGGCGCCGAGCGTGCTCGCGACGCCCACCAGGAGCGAGATCCGCAGGCCGAAGAGGATCGCCGAGAGCATGTCGCGGCCCTGGTCGTCGGTCCCCAGCCAGAAGGCATGGCCCGAGGGCGATCGCGAGCCGGGCGGGAGCTTCGAGTCGAGCACGTCCAGCTGCGCGAGGTCGTACGGGTTCTGCGGCGCGATCCACGGCGCCGCGATCGCCGCGACGACGATGAGCGCCAGGAGCACGAGCCCCACCATCGCGAGCCGGCTTTCCGAGAACTCGCGAGGGAAGCGCCGCCACGGCGCCTCCCCGGCGGCGCGGTCCGGTGCGGGCGGGGCGGATTCGGCGGCGAGGCGCACGGCGGTCAGTGGGCGGAGGCCGCGGCCCCGAGGCGCACGCGGGGATCGAGCATCGAGTAGACCACGTCCACCACGAGGTTGATCGCGATGAAGATCGCGACGATCACCATCAGGTAGGCCACGATCACCGGCCGGTCGAGCTGGTTGATCGAGTCGATGAGGAGCTTCCCCGTCCCGGGCCATGCGAAGATCGACTCGGTCACGATCGCGAACGCGATGACGCTCCCCAGCTCCAGGCCGATCACGGTCACGATCGGGATCATGATGTTCTTCAGCACGTGCACGCCGATCACCCGCCGCATGGGCAGGCCCTTCGCGCGCGCGAACTTCACGTAGTCCTGGAGGAGCGCCTCGCGCGTTCCCGCGCGCGTGAGGCGCACGAGGAGCGAGAGCTTCAGGAGCGCGAGGTTGAGGGCCGGCATCGCGAGGTGCCGCAGGCCGTCCCACGTGAGGAAGCTCACGGGCACGCCCAGGAGCGAGACCGTCTGGCCGCGTCCGTTGGGCGGAAGCCACCCGAGCTCGACCGAGAACACCATGATGAGCACGAGGCCCACCCAGAACGTGGGGAGGCTGAAGCCCACGATGGAGCCGGCCATGATGCTGCGGCCGATCCACGAATGGGGCTTCAGCCCGGCGGCGAGGCCCAGCGGGATTCCCAGGAGGACCGCGATCACGGTGGCCGCGAATGCCAGCTCGAGCGTCGCGGGCAGCCGCTCGAGGATCAGCTGGATCGCGGGAATGTTGTAGACGAACGAGCGCCCCAGGTCCCCCTTCGCCGCGTGCACGATGAAGACGCCGTACTGGACGAGGAGCGGCTTGTCGAGGCCCAGCGCGGCGGCCGCGCGCAGGCGCTCCGCCTGGTCCGCCTCCGGGTTGACCAGGAGCTCGATCGGATTGCCGATCGCGTAGACGCCCAGGAACACGAGGAACGACATCGCGGCGAGGACGAAGGCGCTCTGTCCCAGCCGCCGGAGCGCGTACGCGAGCAAGGGGGGCCCGTCAGCGTCCGGGCCGCAGGCCCGTGGCGAGGGTGTACTGGTCGGTCCTCGCCGTATAGCGCAGGCCCGCGGCCGTGGCCCAGGTGCTCACCTCGTAGTGGATCGGGATGAGCGCCGTGTCCCCCATCGCGAGCTCCGCCGCCTGCTGGATCAGCGCCTCGCGCTTGCGGTCGTCGAGCGTGCCCATGGCCTCCTCGATGAGGCGGTCGAGCTCCGGGTTCGAGTAGCGCGCGCGGTTGGTGACGCCCATGCCCTTCGAGGGATCGTAGGTCGCCAGCAGCGAGCGCAGGCTCGAGCCCTGCTCGCCGGACTCCGTGCCCCAGCCCAGCAGCATGTAGCCGAACTCGAGCCTGGTCGCGCGCGTGAAATAGACGCTCGCCGGCATCGTCTGCACCTTCGCCTCGATGCCGATCCGCGAGTAGAACTGCGCGATCGCCTGGGCGATCTTCTCGTCGTTGATGTAGCGGTTGCTCGGGCCGAAGATGGTGAGCGCGAAGCCGTCCGGGTAGCCCGCCTCCCGCAGGAGCTTCTTCGCGCCCTCCGGGTCGTACTTGGGCGGCTTGATCTTCTTGCTCGTGCCGAAGAAGAAGTCCGGCAGGAGCTGGCCCGCGGGGACGGCCTTCCCTTCCATGATGCGCTGCACGATCGCGTCGCGGTTGATCGCGATGGAGAGCGCCTTCCTCACGCGCGCGTCGCGGAACGGGTTCTTGTCGAGCGGCTTCCCGGACTTGTCCGTGACGAACGGCGGCGACTTGTCGGTCGCCTGGTTCAAGTGCACGTAGATCACGCGGTTGGAGACCTTGTCCACCACGTGGAAGCGCTTGTCCTTCGCGATCTGGGCGATGTCCGACGTGGGCACGTTCTCGATCAGCTGCACGTCGCCCGAGAGGAGCGCGGCCACGCGCGCGGCGGGATTGGTGAGGATCTTGAAGGTGATCCTGTCCCACGGCTCCTCGCCGCCCCAGTACGCGTAGTTCGCCGCGAGGACCACGCGCTGGTTGGGCACGTACTCGACCAGCTTGTACGGCCCGGTCCCGATCGCGGCCTTCCCGGAGTTGTAGTCCTCCGTCGACGCGTGCTCGCCGTTCTTCTTCGAGACGATGTAGACCGCCGCCATGTCGCTCGGGAGGAGCACGTGCGGCGCGGCGGTCTTGAGGATGACGGTGTAGGGATCCACGATCTTCACGTCGACGATGGGCTTGGTGAACGTGGCGAAGGAGGAGGGGCTGTTCGGGACGTTCGGCACCCTCTTCAGCGTGAAGGCGACGTCCTCGGCCGTGAAGGGCGAGCCGTCGTGGAAGCGGACGTTCTTCCGGAGCTTGAATTCCCAGGTGAGGTCGTCCACCGCGCGCCACGAGGTGGCGAGGCCGGGGACGAGCTTCATGTTCTCGTCGCGCAGGATGAGCGGCTCGAACACGTGCATGAGGAGCGCGTTGTTCGGCGTGAGGTTGTGGTAGTGCGGGTCCATCGAGGTGATGGACGCCGAAAGGCCGATGGTCACCTCGCGGTCGCGCGCGCCGGCGCCGAAGGCGGCGAAGAGGGCGAAAAAGGCGAAAACGGCGATGCGGATCGTGCGCGGCATCTGTGTCTCCTGGGGGGGAGGAAATGATACCGTGAAAGGACATGGATCCGACCGAGCGATTCGAGGCCCTGCTCGCCGCGGGCAAGGACAGCGCGCTCCTGCGCTTCGGCCTGGGAACGCATCACCTCGCCGCCGGCCGCGCGCCGCTCGCGGCGGAGCACCTGAGGGCCGCCGTGGCGCAGGATCCCGCGTATTCCGCGGCCTGGAAGCTCCTCGGGAAGGCGCTCGAGGCGAGCGGCGATGCGCCGGGCGCCGCCGCGGCCTACCGCTCCGGCATCGCGGCCGCGGACAAGCGCGGGGACAAGCAGGCCGCGAAGGAGATGGCCGTCTTCCTGCGGCGGATCGAGCGCTCGGGCGAAACGGGCGGCACCTAGGCGGCCGCGAGGAAGTCCTCGAGCGCGCCGGGCGGCGCGTCCTTCACGACGGCGCCGCGGCCCAGGGCATCGAGGAGCACGAGGGTCACGCGTCCCGCCTCGTTCTTCTTGTCGCGCCCCATGTATTCCAGCCAGGCGGCGGGCGCGATCTCGGGCGGCTCCACGGGAAGCCCCAGCCGGCCGATGATCGCGACGAGGCGTTCGGCGTCCGCGCGCGGGAGCCGTCCCTGCGCCGCCGAGAAGCGCGCCGCGAGCGCCATGCCGGCCGCCACCGCCTCGCCATGGAGCCACGTGCCGTATCCCGTCGCGGACTCGATCGCGTGCCCGAAGGTGTGGCCGAAGTTGAGGAGCGCGCGGACGCCGTCCTCGCGCTCGTCCCGCGCCACGATCTCCGCCTTGATCTCGCACGAGCGCCGGATCGCATGGACCAGGGCCTCCGGGTCGCGCGCGCGAAGGGCCTGCGAATGCGAGTCCACCCACTCGAGGAAGGCCGCGTCGTGGATCGCGCCGTACTTGAGGACTTCCGCGAGGCCGGCCGCCAGCTCGCGCGGAGGCAGGGTCGCGAGCGTCGCGGTGTCGGCGACCACCGCGGCCGGCTGGTGGAAGGCGCCCACCATGTTCTTCCCGAGCGGATGGTTGATGGCGGTCTTTCCTCCCACCGACGAGTCGACCTGCGCGAGGAGCGTCGTCGGCACCTGCAGGTGCGCGATGCCGCGCTGGTAGGTCGCGGCGGCGAATCCCGCCATGTCGCCCACGACGCCGCCGCCCAGGGCGACCAGGATCGACCGGCGGTCGGCCTGCGCGCGCAGGAGGCCCTCGTAGACGCGGTCCAGGGTCTCCCAGTTCTTGAACGCCTCGCCGTCCGGCAGCTCGATCGCGAGGACCCGGGCGCCCGCGCGCGCGAGGGTGGCCGAGAGCCGCTCGCCGTAGAGGCGGGCGACCGTGGGATTGGTGACGATCGCCGCGGTGCGGCCGCGCACGTGGGGCGCGAAGAGCGCGGGATCGTCCAGGAGCCCGCCGCCGATATGGATCGGGTAGCTGCGATCGCCGAGCGCCACCTCGAGCGTCGCGCTCATCGCGGCGGCCGGCTCGATTCGCCGTGCTCGCCAAGGGCGGCGAGCACGCGCGCGGCGAGGCTCGCGGCGCTCTGCGAGCCCGTGTCGACCACGATGTGCGCGGCCTCGCGGTAGAGGGCGTCCCGCTCGGCGAGGAGCGTCGCGAGCGTCGCCTTCGGATCGGCGGTGGCGAGGAGCGGGCGCGAGCCGTCGTGCCGGGTCCGCTCCCAGAGGCTCTCCACGCGCGCGCGAAGGTAGATCACCGTGCCGGAGGAGCGCATCGCACGCCGGTTCTCCTCGGCGAGGATCGCGCCGCCGCCCGTGGCGACCACGCAGCCCGTGCGGGCGGCGATCTCGGCGATGACGGACGCTTCCCGGCGCCGGAAGCCGGGCTCGCCCTCGAACTCGAAGATGGTCGCGACGGGGACGCCCGTGCGCTCGACCACCACGCGGTCGGTGTCCACGAACTCGAGGCCGGTCTTCTGCGCGAGCGTCTTCCCGAGGGTCGTCTTGCCTGAGCCCATCATGCCCACGAGATACACGTTGCCGGCCATCGCGCCTGGTTCGCCACGGGAGGTTCGCCCGAGCATAGCCGAAAAAAAAGCCCCGGAGGTCCGGGGCCCGGGGTTGTGGACGACGCCGCCTAGCGCACGGTCAGCGTGTCCTTCACGATCTTGGGCGTGACGAAGATCAGGAGCTCGGTCTTGTCGTCCTGCTTCACCGTGCGCTTGAAGAGCAATCCCAGCAGCGGGACGTCGCCGAGGAACGGGACCTTGTCCACCG
>DATAMY010000166.1:0-14705 GCA_036266535.1 Usitatibacter sp.
CCGTGCGGAAGGGCCTCATGGAGTCGGAACCGGACCGGGCCCGCGAAGCAAAACCGTTCGATTATAGCGGGGGCCGTTTCGGTGCGTCAAAAAATCTTGCACCGCAGCATTTCGCTCAGGACGGCTTCAGGCGCGCGAGCAGACCCTCGAGCTCGTCGAGGCTTCCGTAGTCGATGACGATGCTCCCGCGGCCCGCCGCGCGGGGCTTCACGTGGACCACCGCGCCCAGGGCCTCGGAGAGCTCTTCCTGGAGGCGGCGCGTGTCCGGATCCAGGGGCTCGGCCCCATTTCCGCTGCGCGCGCGGGGCGCGGAAGTCGCCTGCTGCACGAGGCGTTCGGCCTCGCGCACGGAAAGCCCGAGCTCCGCGATGCGATGGGCGAGCTCCACCTGCTTCGCCTTCGAAACGGCGAGGAGCGCCCGGGCATGGCCCATGTCGATCCGCCCGTCCTGCACGAACGCCTGCGCGGCGGGCGCCAGGTCGAGGAGCCGCAGAAGGTTGGACACGCCCGCGCGCGACCTCCCCACGGCGTGCGCCGCTTCCTCGTGCGTGAGGCGGAACTCGTCGATCAGGCGCTTGAGGCCCGCGGCCTCCTCGATCGGGTTGAGATCCTCGCGCTGGATGTTCTCGATCAAGCCGATGCCGAGCGCCACGTCGTCCGGCACCTCGCGGATGATCGCGGGGATGCGCTCGAGGCCCGCGATCCGCGCGGCGCGCCAGCGGCGCTCGCCCGCGAGGAGCTCGTAGCGGCCCTCGCCCACCGGGCGCACGACCACGGGCTGGATCACGCCCCGCGCGCGGATCGATTCGGCGAGGTCCGCGAGCGAGGCCTCGTCCATGCGCGTGCGCGGCTGGTACTTGCCCGGCCGCAGCGTCTCCACCGGAAGGTGCGCGAGGCGCTCCTCCTGGCTCGAAGCCTCCGGCGCGGCGCCCAGCAGCGCGTCGAGCCCCCGGCCGAGTCCCTTGTGGCGCGCCACGGTCAGGCCGCCTCCGCGACGGGCGCGCCGTTGCGGGCGAGGAGCTCGCGCGCGAACTGCAGGTGCGCGAGCGCCCCCTTCGACGCCGGGTCGTGCAGCAGCACGGGCTTGCCGAACGACGGCGCCTCGGCGATGCGGATGTTGCGGGGAATCACGGTGTCGAAGACCTTGTCGCCGTAGTGGCGCTTCAGCTCGTCCGAGACCTGCACGGTGAGCGTGCTCCGCGGGTCGTACATCGTGCGGACGAGCGCCTCGATCTCGATCGCGGGATTCAGGTTCTGCTTCACCTTGCGCAGGGTCCCCACCAGGTCCGAGAGCCCCTCGAGCGCGTAGTACTCGCACTGCATCGGGATGATCACCGCGTCGGCCGCGGCGAAGCCGTTCACCGTGAGCATGTTCAACGCCGGCGGGCAGTCGATCACCACGAAGTCGTACTCCGTCGCGGTCGCGCGGATCGCATCGCGGAGGCGAAATTCGCGGCGCTCGATCGCGATCAGCTCGACCTCGGCGCCCGCGAGCTCGCGGTTCGAGGGCACGATGTCGTAGCCGCCCTCGCAGCGGCGCACGGCCTGCGCGACAGGATATTCGCCCAGCAGCACGCCGTAGACCGTAGCGTCGCACGCGCTCTTGTCGACGCCGCTCCCGGTGGTGGCATTTCCCTGCGGATCGAGGTCCACGAGGAGCACGCGCTTCCCGTAGTGCGCGAGGCTCGCGGCGAGGTTCACCGCGATCGAGGTCTTGCCGACCCCGCCCTTCTGGTTCGCGACCACGAAGATGCGTCCCATCACGCGGCCTCGAGGAACACGAGGTGTCGCTTCGCCTCGAGGCTCGGCACGCTGATCTCGAGCACGCGCGCCACGCGATGCGTCGCGGGCACGCGCGCGATCTCTTCGAACGGATGCACGCCCTTCATCGCGATGAGCGTCCCCCCGGGTGCGACGAGGTGCTGCGCCTGGTGGACGAAGTCGACGAGGTCCGCGAAGGCGCGCGAGACGACCGCGTCGAAACGGCGCTCCGTCTTCCAGGCCTCCACGCGTTCGCACGCGACGGAGACGTTCGGGAGCGCGAGCTCGACCTTCGCCTGCTCGAGGAAGGCCGCCTTCTTGTGGCTCGCGTCCAGCAGCGTCACGGCGATCTGCGGGCGCGCGATCGCGAGCGGGATGCCGGGAAGGCCGGGGCCGCTTCCCACGTCGAGAAGCGTCTTCACGCCGTCCAGGTGCGGGAGGAGCGAGAGGCTGTCCAGCACGTGGAGCACGACCATCTGCTCCGTCTCGCGCACGGCGGTGAGGTTGTGCACGCGGTTCCACTTCGCGATGAGCTCGAGGTAGCGCGCGAGCGCTACCGGCGCTGTTGCGGGCATCTCGAGCGCCATCGCGGCGATGCCGTCGCGGATGCTTTCCTCGAGGCTCACGCGCGGCGCTCCTGCGCAGGCTCGGCCGGTGAGGCGGAGCGGCGCTTCAGGTGCACGAGGAGGAGCGAGATGGCGGCCGGCGTCATGCCCTGGATGCGCGAGGCGTGCCCGACCGTCTCCGGGCGATGCTCCTCGAGCTTCTGGCGCACTTCCTTCGATAGGCCGCGAATGGCGGAGTAGTCGAGCTCCGGCGGAAGCGCCGTTCCGTCGTGCGCGCGTTGCCGCTCGATCTCGACCGCCTGCCGGTCGATGTAGCCGGCGTACTTCGCGGCGGTCTCGACCTGCTGGGCGACGGCCGGATCGACCTCTTCGTCCCGTGGCCCGAGCCATCGGGACAAGCGATCGTACGAGACTTCAGGCCGGCGGAGCAGATCGAAAAGTGAGTGCTCGCGATCAAGCGCCATTCCGAGCGTATCCATTTGATCCTGCAGCGAAATCTGTTCCGGACGCGCCCACGAAGCCTTGAGCAGGGCGGTCTCGCGCTCGATGTTTTCGCGTTTGCGCGAGAAGACGTCCCAGCGGCGATCGTCGACCAATCCCAGGCGACGCCCGATTTCCGTGAGGCGGAGGTCCGCGTTGTCTTCGCGCAGCTGCAGGCGGTACTCGGCCCGGCTCGTGAACATGCGGTAGGGTTCGCTCACGCCGCGCGTGACGAGGTCGTCCACCAGGACGCCCAGGTAGGCCTCGTCGCGGCGCGGGCACCATCCCGGCGCTCCCTGCGCGGCCAATGCGGCGTTGAGGCCGGCCAGCAGCCCCTGGGCCGCCGCTTCTTCGTAGCCGGTCGTTCCATTGATCTGGCCTGCGAAGAAAAGCCCTGCCAGCGCCTTCGTCTCGAGCGTGGACTTGAGGCCGCGCGGATCGAAGTAGTCGTACTCGATGGCGTACCCGGGCCGCAGGATGTGGGCGCGCTCGAGCCCGGGAATCGAATGGACGAGCTCGCACTGCACGTCGAACGGGAGGCTGGTCGAGATGCCGTTGGGATAGAACTCGTGCGTCTCCAGCCCCTCCGGCTCGAGGAAGATCTGGTGCGAGGCCTTGTCCGCAAAGCGGTGGATCTTGTCCTCGATCGACGGGCAGTACCGCGGGCCCACGCCCTCGATCACGCCGGTGAACATGGGCGAGCGGTCGAGCCCGGCGCGGATCACGTCGTGGGTGCGCTCATTCGTGTGCGTGATCCAGCAGCTCACCTGCCGGGGATGGCGGTCCCGCCGGCCGAGGAACGAGAAGACCGGCTCGGGCCGGTCGCCCGGCTGCTCCACGAGCCGCGAGAAATCGATCGTGCGGCCGTCGATCCGCGGCGGCGTGCCGGTCTTCAGCCGGCCGACCGGGAGCTTCAGCTCGCGCAGCCGCGCGGCGAGCGAGAGCGAGGGCGGATCGCCCGCCCGGCCCGCCTGGTAACGCGAGAGGCCGACGTGGACGAGCCCGCCAAGGAACGTGCCGGTGGTGAGGACGATGGAGGCCGCGCGGAAACGCAGGCCCACCGAGGTGACGGCGCCGACCACCCGGTCACCCTCCACGATGAGGTCGTCCACGGCCGCCTGGAAGATCTGGAGGTTCGGCTCGCCCTCGAGCCGGCGCCGGATGGCGGCACGGTAAAGGACGCGGTCGGCCTGGGCACGGGTCGCGCGGACTGCGGCCCCTTTGCTCGCGTTGAGCGTGCGGAACTGGATCCCCGCCTCGTCGGTGGCCTCGGCCATCGCGCCGCCCAACGCGTCGACCTCCTTCACCAGGTGCCCCTTGCCGATGCCCCCGATCGACGGGTTGCACGACATCTGGCCCAGAGTCTCGACGGCGTGGGTCAGGAGGAGCGTGCGTGCGCCTGCACGGGCAGCCGCAAGGGCGGCTTCCGTGCCGGCGTGGCCGCCACCGACCACGAGAACGTCGAAACGGGTGGGGAAATCCATGGAACGAAGCGCTATCGGAAACAGAATTCTATCGTGATTCGCTGCGGGCCTTCGGACGTTCCACGTGGAACCTCCGGGCGGGTGGGCAAGGACGTTCCACGTGGAACGTCACTTGCCGATGCAGAATCGGCTGAAGATGGCACCCAGCAGTTCGTCGGCGCTTACTTCGCCCGTGATCCGCCCCAGAGCACGCTGGCCGAGCCGGAGCTCTTCCGCCATCAAATCAAACGCTTGGCAGGCCTCTGACGCGCGGGTCACATGCGTTTTCGCCTCTTCCAGGGCCTCCAGGTGCCGCTGCCGCGCCATGAAGAGCCCTTCGCCATGGGGCCGCCAGCCCGCGGCATCCAGGAGCCACGCACGAAGCGCCGCGATGCCCTCGCCGGTCTTCGCCGAGACGCGGAGCTCCGTCTCCGCGCCCCGCGCCTCGCGCGGTCTGGCGCTTCCCGCGAGATCGATCTTGTTCACGACCCGCGCGCGCGGCACGCCGTGCGGGAAGCGATGGGTATCGATGGGCGCGCCCTCCTCGACCGCGGACTCCACGAGCAGCGCGGCGCCCGCGCGCTCGATCGCCTGCCATGCGCGCTCGACGCCGATGCGCTCCACGGGATCGTCCGTGTCGCGAAGCCCGGCCGTATCGATGAGGTGGATTGGGACGCCCTCGATCGCGATCGTGGCGCGCACGTAATCGCGCGTGGTGCCCGGCATCGCCGTCACGATCGCCACCTCCTCGCCCGCCAGCCGGTTGAGGAGGCTCGACTTGCCCACGTTGGGCGCGCCCGCGAGCACCACGGTGAGCCCGTCGCGCAGCACCGCGCCCTGGCGCGCGTCGTCGAGCACGGCCTCGAGCGACGCCGCGAGCGCCACGCGCTTCGTCTCGAGCGCCGCGCGATCCGCCGGGTCGATCTCTTCCTCCGGGAAATCGATGCACGCCTCGACGTGCATGCGCAGGTCCGTCATCGCGCCGACGATCGCGTGC
Organism: Usitatibacter sp.; assembly: GCA_036266535.1. Lineage (GTDB taxonomy): Bacteria > Pseudomonadota > Gammaproteobacteria > Burkholderiales > Usitatibacteraceae > Usitatibacter. The sequence goes on from DATAMY010000166.1 coordinate 5,268, forward strand.
ACGCGCTGCGAGAACTCGCCGGCCAGCGATCGCGCGGCGCTGCGCGCGGCCTCCTCGCTCGCCGCGTCGATCAGGTCCGCGACGCTCTCCGCCTGCGCGAGGTCGATCCGCCCGTTGAGGAACGCGCGGCGCGTGAACTCGCCCGGCTCCGCGAGGCGCGCGCCGGCCTCGACGCAGCGCGCGAGGATCTGCCGCATCACCATGGGACCGCCCTGGGCCTGAAGCTCGAGGACGTCCTCGCCGGTATACGAACGGGGCGCGGGAAAGAAGAGCACGAGCCCCCGGTCGATGAGCTCTCCGCGGGCGGCGCGGAAGTCGCGCAGGGTGGCCACGCGCGCGGGCGGAAGCTCGCCCAGCATCGCGGCGCCGATGGCCCGCGCGCCGCGCCCGGACACCCGCACGACGCCGATGCCGCCGCGCCCGGCGGGCGTGGCGATCGCCGCGATGGAGTCGCCGGCGCTCAGCGCCTGGCTTTCGCCTTCGCTTCGGCCGCGAGCGTACGGTTGATGTGCCACTGCTGCACGATCGACAGCAGGTTCTGGACGACCCAGTAGAGCACCAGGCCGGACGGGAAGAAGAGGAAGAACACGCTGAACATGATCGGCATGATCATCATCACCTTCGCCTGCACCGGGTCCGCGGGCTGCGGGTTGATGCGCGTCTGCGCGAACATGGAGATCGCGTAGATCACGGGCAGGATGAAGTACGGATCCGGCGAGGAGAGGTCGTGGATCCAACCCAGCCACGGCGCGTGGCGCAGCTCGATCGAGCCCAGCAGCACCCAGTAGAGCGCGATGAAGACCGGGATCTGCACGACGATCGGGAGGCACCCACCCAGCGGATTGATCTTCTCCGTGCGGTAGAGCTCCATCATCGCGGTGTTGAGCTTCTGCCGGTCCTCGCCGTAGAGCTGCTTCAGCTTCTCCATCTTCGGCGCGAGCACCTTCATCTGCGCCATGGAGCGGCCCGCCTTCGCGTTCAGCGGATAGAAGACGAGCTTGATGAGGATCGTCATGAGGATGATCGCCCACCCCCAGTTGTGCACGAAGCCGTGGATCGTCTTCAGCAGCAGGAAGAGCGGCACGGCGAGGATCTTGAGCCAGCCGTAGTCGACCACCAGGTCCATGCCGGGCGCGACCTTGGCGAGCCGGTCCTTCTCCTGCGGCCCGATGTACGCGGGCACGTCGACCGAGGCCGTGGCGCCCGGCGCGATGGTCCCCACCGGCACGATCACGCCGGCGGCGTAGAGGTTCCCGCCGACGTTCTTCGTGAAGTACTCGCGCTCCGTGCCCTGCTTCGGAAGCCACGCCGAGACGAAATAATGCTGGACGATCGCCATCCAGCCGTCCTTCGCGCTCTTCGGATACGGAAGGCTTCCCTTGTCGATGTCCTTGAAGCTCACCTTCTGGAACTTCGACTCCTCGGTGTAGACCGCGGGACCGGTGAAGGTCGTCACGCCGCCGAAGGAGCTCGTCTGGGAGGCTTCCTGGCTCGGGTTGTTCGCATCGCGCAGGAACTGGAAGTACGCGAAGGGCGCGATGGGCTGCGTGCCGCGGTTGGTGATGTCGTAGCCCACGTCGATCAGGTAGCTTCCGCGGTGGAAGGTGAAGCGCTTGACCACCTCGCTCCCGTCCGCGGCGCTCGCGCGGAGGCGCACCTCGAGCGTGTCCTTCCCGGCGGGCATCGTGTACGGGCCGGGGTCGACCTCGTAGCGCGTGTTGTGGTTCGGCATGCCCGGCGGAAGGAGCCCGGACTGGGTGATGAAGTAATGCTGCGGATCCGGCTCGAGAAGTGTCAGCGGCTTGTCCCGGTCCTGCGCGGAATGCACCTCGCGCAGCGTCAGGCGCCGGATGTCGCCGCCCACGGGATCGATCTCCACGTCGAAGAGGTCGCTCTTCACGCGCACGGGCTCCGCGCTCGCGGCGGGAGCGGTGCCGACCGGCGGAGCGGTGGTCGAGCTCGCGCCGGGCGTTCCCGGGGCCGCCACGGGCGGCGTTCCGGGCAGGGTGGGATGGGCCACGCTCGCCTGCCCTGCGGGCGGGTGGATCGGCGCGTTGTGCTTCTGCCACGCCTCCCAGAGGAGGAACGCGGAGAGCGAGAAGACCACGAGCGCGATGAGCCGTTGCGTATCCATCATCATTCGGAAAACCTCAGGGAACCGGGTCGAAGCCGCCGGCATGCCACGGATGGCAGCGGGCGACACGCCGCAGGGCCAGCATCGCGCCCTTGAGCGCGCCGTGCCGTTCCAGCGCCTCGATCGCATATTGCGAGCAGGTCGGCGTGAACCGGCACTGGTTGCCCCACCAGGGGCTCAATGCAAATCGATAGCCGCGCACGAGCGCGATCAGCATCCGGGACATCACTTCGCTTGCGGCCCGCCCAGCAGGTCGAAAAGCCGCAGCGCCTCCGCGCGGAGCGCCGCCTCGGTGCCCGCCTCGAACCGCGCGCGCAGCGTGAGGACGCAATCGAAACCGGCGCGCTTCACGGCATGGCGGCGGAAGGACTCGCGGAAGATCCGCTTCACGAGGTTCCGGTGCACGGCGGAGGGAACGAGGCGGCGGGTGAGCGCGATGCCCAGGCGCGAGGCGCCGGGCTGGCCGCGGGCGGCATGGAGGACCAGGGCATCGCCGCGGAGCTTCTTGCCGGAGCGGAGCAGCGGCCCGAACGAGCCTCTCGCCGAGAAGCGATGGGCCCGGCCGTAGCCTTCCTCGCGGGCCGCGGACGGCATGCCGCTCAGACGGCGACGCGCTTGCGGCCCTTCGCCCGGCGCGCGTTGATGATCGCGCGCCCGCTGGCCGTCTTCATGCGGACGCGAAAGCCGTGCGTCTTCTTTCGGTGGGCCGTGGACGGCTGGAAAGTGCGTTTCATGGGAAAGTCCCTGGCTGATATTGCGGATGGCGAAAAGCCTGAAATTATAGCCGATCCGACCCTCGCCTGCCATCCGGCCGGTGTTACAGAAACCTCTCGCGCCTGTGGATAACATCGCCCTTTCCGGATAAAATTTGGGCTCGCCCTCCGCAACTTTTCCTCGCCTCACTTCCGGACCCGTCCCGCCCATGGATTCGCTTTGGCCGTCGCTCGCCGCGGAGCTCAAGAAGGAGCTTCCGGCCCAGCAGTTCGACACGTGGATACGGCCGTTGCGGGCGGAGCGCCATGACGACCAGCTGGTGCTGGTGGCTCCGAACCACCACGTGCTGCGGTGGGTGCGGGCGAACCTCCTTTCGCGCATCGAATCTCGCATCGAGCGGGTCGCCGGCAACCGCCTCGTCGTGAACCTGGTGCTCGAGGACCGCGCCTCGGAGACGGAGATCGTCCTTCCGGAGCCCGTCCCGGTCCAGGTGCCGGCGGAGCGCCCGAACCGGGAGGAGCACCGCCTCAACCCGAGCTTCACGTTCTCGAATTTCGTGAACGGCAAGGCGAACCAGATCGCGCGCGCCGCGGCGATCCAGGTCGCGGAGAACCCGGGCACCGCGTACAACCCCCTCTTCATATATGGCGGCACCGGCCTCGGGAAGACGCACCTCCTGCAGGCGATCGGCACGGAGGTCCTCAAGCGCAACCCCAAGGCGAAGGTGCGCTACAGCCACGCGGAGCAGTTCGTGGCGGACGTGGTGCGCGCCTACCAGCACAAGAGCTTCGACTCGCTCAAGCGCTACTACCGCTCGCTCGACCTCTTCCTCATCGACGACGTCCAGTTCTTCGTCGGCAAGTCGCGCTCCCAGGAAGAGTTCTTCTATACGTTCAACGCGCTTTTCGAGGCGCACAAGCAGGTCGCCATCACGAGCGACTGCTTCCCGAAGGAGATGACGGGCATCGAGGAGCGCCTCATCTCGCGCTTCGGCTGGGGCCTCACGGTGGCGGTCGAGCCGCCGGAGCTCGAGATGCGGGTCGCGATCCTCCTCAAGAAAGCCGAGATCGACGGCGTGCACGTGGACGAGAATGTCGCGTTCTTCATCGCCAAGCACATCCGCTCGAACGTGCGGGAGCTCGAGGGCGCCTTGAAGCGAGTGCTCGCATTCGCCCGGTTCAACAACGCGCAGGTGAACGTCGCCACCGCGCGCGAGGCCCTGAAGGACCTCCTCGCGGTGCTGAACCGCCAGGTCTCCATCGAGAACATCCAGAAGACGGTCGCGGACTACTTCAAGATCAAGGTCTCGGAGATGTACTCGAAGAAGCGCTTCCGGTCGGTCGCCCGTCCGCGGCAGGTCGCCATGGCGCTCGCGAAGGAGCTCACGCAGCAGAGCCTGCCGGAGATCGGCGAGGCTTTCGGCGGCCGCGACCACACCACGGTGCTCCACGCCTGCCGCAAGACCGCGGAGCTTCGCGAGACGGACCAGGAGTTCGCCCGCGACTACGCTCAGCTCCAGCAGATCCTCCTGGGATGAACCATGCACAGTCCCGTGAGAACCTGTGGATCGTTTCGGGCGAAATGCCAAGGGCCGGAACTGCCCACAAGCCGGGGCTCGCAATCGGCGCGTTCGACCCCATTTATTTGCTATCCCAAGCCGTTGATCCCGCGCAGCATTCCGGAGTTATCCCGCTCCGGAGGCCCTCCTGTTAGCTATTGACTATCTTTAAATACTAAAAAACATGTTGAAGATAAAGACGACCAACGACAAGCTTCTGGGCCCGCTGCAGCAGGTCACCGGCATCGTCGAGCGCCGGCATACCCTGCCCATCCTTTCCAACGTGCTCCTCACCGCCGCGGGCTCGCACCTCGAGTTCCTGGCGACGGACCTCGAGGTCCAGATCACCGCGAAGGCGGAGCTCGAGGGGAATGCGGACGGCGCGGTGACCGCGGGCGCGCGGAAGCTCTACGACATCCTGCGCTCGCTGCCGGAAGACGCGGACGTCTCCCTGGAGGCGAAGGAAAACCGCATGGTGGTGCGCGCCGGGAAGAGCCGCTTCAACCTGCAGACGCTTCCGGCGGCGGACTTTCCGCGCATGGTGGAGGCGAAGGACGCGTCCAAGAGCCTGACACTCCCGCAAAAGGCGCTGAAGGATGCGTTGCGCTTGGTCCAGTTCGCGATGGCCGTGCAGGACATCCGCTATTACCTGAACGGCGTGCTCTTCTCCGTGGACAAGGAGACGCTGCGCGTCGTGGCGACGGACGGGCACCGGCTCTCGTACGCGAGCCGCGAGCTGGGGAGCGACCACGGCTCGGTGGAGGCGATCCTCCCGCGGAAGACCGTGCTCGAGCTGATCAAGCTCCTCGCGGACACGGACGATCCCGTCTCGCTCGCGATCGGGTCGAACCAGGCGCGCTTCTCCTTCGGCGGGATCGAGATCGTCTCGAAGATCGTCGAGGGCAAGTTCCCGGATTACCAGAAGGTGATTCCGACGACGCACAAGAACCGCGTGACGATCGACCGCGGCACGCTCGCGCAGTCGCTCAACCGCGCGGCGATCCTCTCCAACGAGAAGATCCGCGGCGTGCGCCTCGTCTTCACCAAGGACTCGCTCTCGATCATCTGCACCAACAACGAGCAGGAGGAGGCGGAGGAAGGCCTCGCCCTCGACTACGACGGAGACCCGCTCGACATCGGCTTCAACATCTCGTACCTCCTCGACGTCCTGAACCACGTCGATTCACCCACCGTGACGGTCACGATGGGCGACTCCAACTCGAGCGCCCTCGTGCAGATGCCCGGCCGCGACGACTTCAAGTACGTCGTCATGCCGATGCGCATCTAGCGCCCCGCAAGGACGTCCCCGGAACAGGAACTCAATGGCAACGCTTCCCGAAGTGACCCACACCAACGGCCGCGCGGCGGCCGACTACGACTCCAGCAGCATCAAGATCCTCAAGGGTCTGGACGCCGTAAGGAAGCGCCCCGGCATGTACATCGGGGACACCTCGGACGGCACGGGGCTCCACCACATGGTCTTCGAGGTCGTGGACAACGCGATCGACGAGGCGTTGGCCGGCCACTGCGACGACATCAAGGTCGTGATCCACACGGACAACTCCATCTCCGTGGTGGACAACGGCCGCGGCATCCCGACGGACATCAAGGAGGACGACGACCTCAAGCGCTCCGCGGCGGAGATCGTCATGACGGAGCTCCACGCCGGCGGCAAGTTCGACCAGAACTCGTACAAGGTCTCCGGGGGACTCCACGGCGTGGGCGTCTCCGTCGTGAACGCGCTCTCGGAGTGGCTGAAGCTGCGTATCTGGCGCGACGGGCACTCCCACTACATGGAATTCCGCGACGGCGTCGCGGTGAAGCCGCTCGAGCCCACCGGCAACACGGACCGGCGCGGCACCGAGGTGCATTTCCTCGCCTCGCGCGAGACCTTCAACCACGTCGAGTTCCACTACGACATCCTCGCCAAGCGCCTGCGCGAGCTCTCGTTCCTCAACGACGGCGTGAAGATCGAGCTCATCGACCAGCGCACCGGCAAGGCGGAGAACTTCGCCTACACGGGCGGCGTGAAGGGCTTCGTCGAGTACATGAACCGCTCGAAGACGGTCCTCCACAACAACATCTTCCACGCGATCGGCGAGAAGGACGGCATCACCGTCGAGGTCTCGATGCAGTGGAACGACTCGTACGGCGAGTCGGTGCAGGTCTTCACGAACAACATCCCGCAGCGCGACGGCGGCACGCACTTGACGGGCCTGCGCACCGCGATGACCCGCACGATCAACAATTACATCGAGAAGGAGGAGATCGCGAAGAAGGCGAAGGTGGAGACCACCGGCGACGACATGCGCGAGGGCCTCACGTGCGTGCTGTCGGTGAAGGTGCCGGAGCCCAAGTTCTCCTCGCAGACGAAGGACAAGCTGGTCTCCTCCGAGGTGCAGCCGGTCGTTTCCGAGGTGGTCTCGCAGAAGCTCGCGGACTTCCTCCTCGAGCGTCCCGCGGACGCCCGCATCATCTGCACGAAGATCGTGGAGGCAGCCCGCGCCCGCGAGGCCGCGCGGAAGGCGCGCGAGCTCACGCGCAGGAAAGGCGTCCTCGACGGCGTGGGCCTTCCCGGCAAGCTCGCGGACTGCCAGGAGCGCGACCCCACCCTCTGCGAGCTCTACCTCGTCGAGGGCGATTCCGCCGGCGGCTCGGCCAAGCAGGGCCGGGACCGGAAGTTCCAGGCGATCCTGCCGCTCAAGGGAAAGATCCTCAACGTCGAGCGCGCGCGGATCGACAAGATCATCACCTCGCAGGAGGTGGCGACGCTCATCACGGCGCTGGGCGCCGGGATCGGCGAGGAGTTCAACCTCGAGAAGCTGCGCTACCACCGCATCATCATCATGACGGACGCGGACGTGGACGGCGCGCACATCCGCACCCTCCTCCTCACGTTCTTCTACCGGCAGATGCCGATGCTCCTCGAGAAGGGGCACATCTACGTGGCCCAGCCCCCGCTCTACCGCGTGAAGAGCGGGAAGGACGAGCGCTACCTCAAGGACGAGCACGAGCTTAAGCAACACCAGCTCCGGCGGGCGCTGCACGGCGCCACGATCACCCCGGCCGCGGGCGCGTCCCCGCTCGCGGGCGACTCGCTCGAGAAGATCGCCTCCGAATACCTCACCACCGAGGCCGTGATCGAGCGGCTCTCGATGGCGATGGACGCCACCGTGCTCCGCGCGATGCTCGAGATGCCGCGCATCTCGCTCGCGGACCAGGAGGGCGCGCAGGCCGCGGCCAGGCGCATCCACGAGCTCATGCTGCCGCATCCTCCGCGCGCCCACATCGAGCGCGACCCCACGTCCGAGGGCTGGCGCCTGCGCCTCGAGAAGGTGGTCCACGGCAACAAGGTGGAGACGGTCATCGACCACGCCTTCCTCGAGAGCGGCGACTACGCGCAGATCGTGAAGACGTCCCACACGCTCACGGGCCTCATCCGCGCGGACGCGCAGGTGAAGCGCGGCGAGACGGTGCGGTCGATCCGTTCCTTCAAGGAGGGCCTCGATTGGCTCCTCGCGGAGGCGAAGGGCGGGATGGCGATCCAGCGCTACAAGGGCCTGGGCGAGATGAACCCGGAGCAGCTCTGGGAGACGACGATGGATCCCGCGGAGCGCATCCTGCTGAAGGTCCAGATCGAGGACGCGATCAGCGCGGGCGAGATCTTCCAGACGCTCATGGGCGACGAGGTGGAGCCGCGCCGCCAGTTCATCGAGACGAACGCGTTGGGCGTCACGAACCTCGACGTTTGAGCGGGACTTTCCGCTCGCTCGCGGGCCACAACTACCGCCTCTGGGCGGGCGGCGCCTTCGTCTCGAACGTGGGCACCTGGATGCAGCGCACCGCCCAGGACTGGATCGTCCTCACCGACCTCACGCCCCACAGCGCGACCGCCGTCGGCATCGTGATGGCGCTGCAGTTCGGGCCGGCGCTGGCGCTCCTCCCCTTCACCGGGTTCGTGGCCGACCACTTCGACCGCCGGAAGGTGCTGCTCCTCACGCAGTCTTCCATGGGTGTCCTCGCGCTGGCGCTGGGGATCCTCACGGTGACGGGCCTCATCCAGCTCTGGCACGTGTACGTGCTGGCGCTCCTGCAGGGCTGCGTCACCGCCTTCGACGCGCCGGCGCGCCAGACCTTCGTCTCCGAGCTCGTCTCGGATGCGTACCTCTCGAACGCCATCGCGCTCAACTCCACCTCGTTCAACACCGCGCGGATGATCGGGCCGGCGGTGGCGGGGCTCCTCATCGCGGGCGTCGGCACGGGCTGGGTGTTCCTCATCAACGCGGCCTCGTTCGGCGGCGTGATCGCAGCCCTCGCGTTCCTGCGCGTGGCGGACCTCCACCGGCGCCATCCCGCGGCGGCGCGGCCCGGCAGCTTCGTGGAAGGCTTCCGCTACGTGCGGGGCCGTGCCGACCTGGTGATGATCCTCCTCATGCTCTTCCTGGTCGCGACCTTCGCGATCAACTTCCCGGTCTTCGTCTCGACGATGGCCGTGATGGAATTCCACTCCGGGGCGGGCAAGTTCGGCTTCCTCACCTCCATGCTCGCGATCGGCTCGGTGAGCGGAGCGCTCTTCGCCGCCCGGCGCGAGCGGCCGAGGGTGGCGCTCCTCCTCGGCGGCGCGGCGTCCTTCGGCCTCGCGCTCGCGGTGGCCGCGCTCATGCCTGGCTACGCGCTCTTCGGGATCGCCCTCGTGGCGGTCGGCGCCTCCGCGCAGACGTTCAACACCACCGCGAACAGCTCGGCGCAGCTGCGCACGGAGCCCGCGATGCGCGGGCGCGTCATGGCGATCTACATGGCGGTCGCCCAGGGCTGCACGCCGCTCGGCGCGCCGCTGGTGGGATGGGTCGCGGACCGCTACGGGCCGCGCTGGTCGCTGGGAGTGGGGGCCACGGCCTGCGGGCTCGCCGCGCTGGTGTGCCTGCGCTACGTGCTTCGCGAGCGGGAACGAAGCGGGGCTAAGCCGCCTTCCTGAACTTCGACTTGCCCTTGGCCTTGCCCTTGCCGGCCTTCGCGGCGATGAGCTCCACCG
>DATAMY010000167.1:0-10697 GCA_036266535.1 Usitatibacter sp.
GTGGTGGTGCCCGCGCGGGGACGCGTCGTCGTGGCGCGCGATTGGCTGGTCGCCGCCTGGGTCTGGCCGCGCGTCTGCACGTACGTCTCGCTGCTGCCTTCCGGAAGCTGCTTGTCCGTCTCCCGCAGGAGGTCCTTCACGTTCCGCTCGAGCGTCTCCCAGAAGCGGTTCTTCGAGGTGTTCGTGATGGTGAGCGTGGAGTTGTTGGCGCTTCCCGCGCCTTGCGCCGTGGCGCCGGCGACCGCGCCGGAGATCACCTGGGTCGCGATGCCCACCGTCTCGCTCACGTCGCGCGACATGTTCACGTAGTCGACGCGATAGTTGTGCAGGTACGGCGTGTCCGGCATCACCGTGATCGTGGTTCCGTCCTCCTCCCAGCGCATGTCCACCTGGCGCGCCATCCGCGTGAGGATCTGCTTCAACGTCTGGTCGATCGCGTTCAGCGTGACCGAGCCCTCGATGCCGGGATGGATGTCGAAGTTCACCTGCGTCTCCCGCGCCATCGCGAGGAGCACGTCGCGCACCGGCTGGTTCGCGACCACGACCGAATAGCGGATCTCCGGCGCGTGCGCCTTCGGCGCCGGCGGCAGAGGCACGGCCCGGACGGGCGCGGGGATCACCTCCGCGCGCGTCGCCTCAGGCTGGATGTGGGCCTCGGATTGCGCGATGGGTCGCGTGCCGCAGGCGGCAAGGGCCAGCGCGAGCACCAGCGCCTGCGCGGCAGCGATGAAACGCATGCAACAATGTTCCGTAAGTGTTTGTTTTCTGAAAAGAACGTCTCCCGCATCCTTTATATCTTTTTCGGGAGCCGAACGCAATTGGAAATCGCCCAAACATTTAGCGCGCTCGGCCTTTTTCAGGCCAGTCGCGCGAAGATACAAACAGGCGATTTGAAGCCCGCGAAAGGGGTCAGCGCCGGGCGATACGGCGCGCGTCCTCACGGACGCCGTCCACGGACCGCACGAAAGGGTGGAACTGGCGCAGCCCTTCGGGAAGGGCGTTCATCGCCGTGGCGGCCTCGTCGCGGCTCGCGAAGGCCCCATAGAGCACCCCTACCCGGTCGCCGTCGCCTCCGGCGGTCGGGACCACGTAGAGCCGTTCCGGGCCTACGGTCTTTCCGGCTTCCCCGAGGTACGCCGCGAGGTAGGGCCGGTCGCGGGCGGCGGTGACCATCAGCTGCACGGCGAAGCGGGCGGGGGATCCGTCCGCGAGGAGGTCGCGGCCGGCGGCCACGCGGAGCGCCACGGGGTCCGTTTCGGTGCCGGCGGCGGGCGCGGCAGCGGGCGCCGTGGCGCTCGCGGAGACCGGGATGGGGGTGGCGGCGGGAGGGGGGGTGGAGGCGGCGCTTGTGGCCGGGGTGGGGGCGGGGGCCGGGTCGGCATGGGCGGCCTGCGCGGTGGGCATCGCGGGCGGGGCCATCATTTGCGCGATGCCGAAGCCCAGGGCGGCACCCACCGCGAGCGCCCCGCCGGCCACGACGGCGAGCCGCCGCGGCGAGGCCCGCCGGTTCACGACGATCTGCGTGTCGCTGATCGCCGCTCGCGCGTGGTCCGCGCTCACCGTGTGCGTGCCGGACGCGAAGGCGGCCAGCAGCGTCTTGTCGGCGTAGATGTTGATGCGGCGCGTGAGCCCCTCGGACGCCTCCGCGATGAGCCGCAGGGCATCCTCGCCGAAGAGGTCCGGCCCGTGGTAGCCCGCGGCGCGGAGGCGGAAGTTCACGTAGTCGCGCACCTCGCGCGCGGGAAGCGGCGCGAGCGCGAAGCTGTGGGTGATCCGCTCCTTCAGCTGCCGCATGTGCGGGAGCGCCAGGTGCTGGTCCAGCTCCGGCTGCCCGAAGAGCACGATCTGGAGGAGCTTCTCCTTGCCGGTCTCGAGGTTGGAGAGGAGCCGGATCTCCTCGAGCGTGGCGAGCGGCATCGCGTGCGCCTCGTCGATGAGCGCCACGACCTGGCGGCCGCCGGCGTGGATCTCGATCAGGCGCTCCTGGAGCGCGCGGACCAGCTTGGTCGTGTTGGCGCCCGTGGTGTCGATCTCGAGGTCGCTCGCGATCGAGGCGAGCATCTCGTCGCGCGTGAGGCTGGGGACCGCGAGGTAGATCGTCTCGACCGTCTGCGGCAGGCGCTCCATCAGCACGCGGCAGAGCATCGTCTTGCCGCTCCCTACCTCGCCGGTCACCTTGACCATGCCCTCGCCGGCGGTGATGGCGTACATCAGCGCCTCGAGGGTGGCACCCCGGTTCGCGCCGGAGAAGAAGAACTCCGTGTGCGGCGTGATGCGGAACGGCGCCTCGCGCAGCCCGAAGTGTTCCAGGTACATCGTCATGGATGGTCTGCGGGCCGGCGGCGTTTATTGTTGCTGTTGGTCAGCCCCGCGCCTCGCCCGGATCGGAGGCGCCCAGTTTAGCACCCGATCGCCCCGCCGCCTCCAGTCTTCCGTAGAGGGTGCTCCTCGAGACGCCGAGGAGCTTCGCCGCCTGGGACACGTTGCCGTTCGCGATCTCCAGGGCGGCGTCGAGGTAGGCCTGCTCGACCCCCTTCAGCACGGCGTCCAGGCTGAAGGGCGCGCCGGACAGGAGCTCGGCCCGGGCGCGGGCGATCGGGTCCATGCGCTGCCCCTCCGCCGGCGGGGCCATCTCCGCCTCGAGCTCCGCCTCGCCCACCACGTATCCCGCGTACTTGGTGGTGAGCCGGATCACGATGTTCTTGAGCTCCCGCACGTTCCCCGGGAAGCCGTAGGCGAGCCAGCGCTCGCGGGCGGCGGCGTCCAGCTCGAAGGGGCGGCTCGCGGTCTTCGCGGCGTACGCCTGGCGGTAGTGCTCGAGGAGGCGCAGCTTGTCGTCGGCGAGGTCGCGCAGCGGCGGGACGTCCAGCTCGAAGACGGACATGCGGTGGTAGAGGTCGGAGCGGAAGCGGCCGAGGCGCACCTCCTCCCGGAGGTCGCGGTTGGTCGCGGCCACGATCCGGGCGCGGCTCACGCGGGTCTGCGTCTCGCCCACGCGCTGGTACTCGCCGTTCTCGAGCACGCGCAGGAGCTTGGGCTGGAGGTCCGGCGGCAGCTCCCCGATCTCGTCCAGGAAGAGCGTGCCCTCGCCCGCGTCCTCGAAGTAGCCGGCCTTCGATTGCTGCGCGCCGGTGAAGGCGCCCTTCGCGTAGCCGAAGAGCGTGGGCTCGACCAGCGTGGGCGAGATCGCCGCGCAGTTCAACGCCATGAAGGGCTCGGCGGCGCGCGGGCTCAGGTGGTGGAGCGCGGAGGCCACGCGCTCCTTGCCGCTGCCGGACTCGCCCTGGATCAACGCCGGGAAGCTCGAGGCGGCGTAGAGGTCGATCTGGCTCCGCAGGCGCCTCAAGGCCGGGCTCTCGCCGATGAGGGTGTGCGGCTGGTCGTCCTCGCGGCGGTCCAGGCTGCGCGAGGCGAGCGCCCGGGCGAGCACCTTCTTCAGGAGGTCCGGCTCGCACGGCTTCGGCACGAAGTCCGCGGCGCCCAGCGCGCGCGCGCGCCGCGCGTTCGACTGCTCGTTCTGGCCCGTGAGGACCACGATCCGCACCCCCGGCGCGTGGGCGAGGAGGTCGCCGATCAGCTTGAATCCCTCGTTGGGGAGGTTTTCCACCGGGGGGAGGCCCAGGTCGACGAGCGCCACGTCCGGCTTCAATCCCGCGCGCAGGATCGCGACCGCGGAAGGGCGGTCCCGCGCTTCGGCCACCTCGTAGTCCTCCCCGAGCGCGAACGAAAGCGTCTCGCCGATCAGCGGATCGTCGTCCACGAGCAGCAGCCGCGGCCGGTTCACCTCGCGCTCCCCTCGCGCATCGCATGCGCGCAGCGTTCCACGGGGACGATTATAGGGGAGGGGCGCGGCGAAGCTGCTAAAATGCCGTTCCCTTCGACCGCGAATTTCCCGAGTGCCCGCTGAAGCCCTGGTCGACCTCCGGTCGGTGAACTTCTCGTACGCTTCCCAGGAGGGGCGCGCCGTCCTGAAGGGGATCGACCTGAAGGCGCCCCGCGGCCGCATGATCGCGATCATGGGCGCGTCCGGGAGCGGGAAGACGACGCTCCTGAGGCTCATCGGCGGGCAGCTCCATCCCACGACGGGCGAGATCATCATCGCCGGCAGGCCGCTCGCGAGCCTGGACGCCGAGGGCCTGTACCGGATGCGCCGGCGGATGGGCATGCTCTTCCAGTTCGGCGCGCTCTTCACCGACATGAACGTGTACGAGAACGTGGCCTTCCCGGTGCGCGAGCACACGCGCCTTCCGGAGCCGATCATCCGCGACCTCGTGCTCATGAAGCTCGAGGCGGTCGGCATGCGCGGGGCGCAGCGCCTCATGCCCTCGGAGCTCTCCGGCGGGATGGCGCGGCGCGTGGCGCTCGCGCGCGCGGTCGTGCTCGATCCGCTCCTCGTGATGTACGACGAGCCCTTCGCGGGCCTGGACCCCATCGCGATGGCGGTGATCGGCGAGCTCATGCGGAAGCTGAACGACGCCCTCGGCGCCACGTCGATCGTGGTCTCCCACGACGTGGTGGAATGCCTGCAGATCGTGGACTACGTGTACCTCGTCGCGGACGGCGTGATCGTGGGCGAGGGGACGCCGGACGAGATGCGCCGCTCGCAGCTCCCCTACGTGAGGCAGTTCGTGCAAGGCGCGCTCGAGGGGCCCGTCCCGTTCCACTATCCGGCCCGCTCGTACGCCGAGGACGTGCGGCTCGCCGCGGGAGGCGCCCGTGCTTGAGCGGCTCCAGCGCCCGATCGCGACCCTCGGCCACAAGGTGATCGAGGGCGTCTGGCGCGTGGGCGTCATGGCGCGCTTCTTCGCGCTGGTCCTCTCGTCCTCGGCCACGAGCGTGCAGCGCTTCCGCCTCGTGATGCGCGAGGTCTACTTCAGCGGCGTGCTCTCGCTCGTGATCATCATCGTCTCCGGCCTCTTCGTGGGCATGGTGCTGGGCCTGCAGGGCTTCGAGACGCTGCAGAAGTACGGCGCGACGGAGTCGATCGGCGTGCTGGTGGCGCTCTCGCTCGTGCGCGAGCTGGGCCCCGTCGTGGCGGCCCTCCTCTTCGCTTCCCGCGCGGGCTCCGCGATCACGGCGGAGATCGGGCTCATGAAGGTGACGGAGCAGCTCTCCGCCATGGACATGATGGCGGTCTCCCCGATGTCGCGCGTGATCGCGCCGCGCTTCTGGGCGGGCGTCATCTCCATGCCGCTCCTCGCGGCGCTCTTCGAGGCGACCGGCGTCTTCGGCGGCTACATCGTGGGCGTGGTCCTGATCGGCGTGGACAACGGCGCCTTCTGGTCGCAGATGCAGTCGGCCGTCGACTTTCGGTATGATGTGCTGAACGGTGTCGTGAAGAGCTTCGTGTTCGGGATCGCCGTGAGCGTGATCGCCACCTTCGAAGGCTACGATGCGCCGCCCACGGCGGAAGGCGTATCCCGCGCGACGACCCGCACCGTGGTGAGCTCCGCGCTCACGATCCTCGCCCTCGACCTCGTGCTCACTTCCCTGATGCTTCGCGGGGAAGGCTAGGGCGCCCCAACTCGCAACGACCGAAGAACACGATGGAAAGAACGCAGATCGACCTCTGGTTCGGAGCCTTCGTCACCGCGGGCTTCGCGGCCATGCTCGTGCTGGCCCTCAAGGTGGGCAACCTCGGCGCCGAGCGCGCCGCGGCGACCTACCGCGTGGAGGCGCGCTTCGACAACATCGGCGGGCTCAAGGTGCGCGCCCCGGTGCGAAGCGCCGGCGTCCTCGTCGGGCGCGTGGCGGACATCCACTTCGACAACGCGCGCTACCAGGCGGACGTGAGCCTCGCGCTCGACCAGCGCTACAAGTTCCCGAAGGACACGAGCGCCTCGATCCTCACCTCCGGCCTCCTCGGCGAGAACTACGTGGGCCTCGAGGCCGGCGGCGAGGACAAGAAGCTCGCGGACGGCGACCGGATCGCGATCACCCAGTCGGCGGTGGTGCTCGAGCGCCTGATCGGGCAGTTCCTCTTCAGCAAGGCGCAGGACGAGCCCGCGGCGGCCGCGAAGAAGCTCCCGGAGCCCCCCGGCGCCGCGAAGTAGCGCCGGAACCGCCGCGCGCGGCGCAGGGTCGAACCCCCGCCCCCCACACCCACAGGAACCCACCATGCTTCGCTACCTGATGCCCCTCTTCCTCGCGTTCGCGCCGTTGGGAGCCCTCGCGGCGGACGAGACCCCGGACGCGATGGTCAAGCGCATCGCGGACGAGGTCGTCGCGATCGTGAAGACCGACAAGGACCTCCAGGCGGGAAATTCCGCGAAGGTCGTGCAGCTCGCGGAGGAGAAGGTGCTCCCGCACTTCGACTTCATGCGCATGACGCGCCTTGCCGTCGGCCGGAACTGGCAGCAGGCGACGCCGGAGCAGCGCGAGGCGCTCACGAAGGAGTTCCGCACGCTCCTCGTGCGCACGTACTCGTCGTCGCTCTCGCAGTACCGCGACCAGAAGATCCAGGTGAAGCCGCTGCAGCTGGCGCCCGGCGACGAGGACGTGGTCGTGCGCACCGCGATCCTCCAGGAGAACGGGCCGCAGATCCCGATCGACTACCGCATGGAGAAGGCGAAGGACGGCTGGAAGGTCTACGACGTCGTGATCGACGGCGCCTCGCTCGTCACGACCTACCGCGGCTCGTTCAACGACCAGGTCCAGCGCGGCGGCATCGATTCGCTCGTGAAGACCTTGCAGGAGCGCAACCGCTCGCCGCAGCCCCCCAAGGCCCCCGCGAAGTGAGCCCGGACGCGAGCCCCCCTCCCGCGGGCGACGTGCTCCGCCTCACGGGGGCGCTCGACTTCGAGAGCCTGCCCGGCGTGCTCGTGGAGAGCGAGAAGTACATCGCGCGCCCGGATCTCCCGGAGCGCCTCACCATCGACTTCTCGGACGTGCCCGCGGTGGATTCCTCCGCCGTGGCGCTCCTCCTCGAGTGGCTGCGCCGCGCGCGGGAGAAGGGCGTGGCGCTCGAGTTCGCGAACCTGCCCCCCAACCTCCTGGCCCTCGCCGAGCTCTACGGCGTGCGGCAGATCATCGAGCCCCCGCCCGCCGGCGCCGCGCCGTGAGCGCGCCCCAGGCGGTCCGGGCGCGCGACGTCCACAAGCGCTTCGGCGCGGTCCACGCCCTCGCGGGCGTGAGCCTCGAGGTGGCGGAGGGCGAGTTCTTCGGCCTCCTCGGTCCCAACGGCGCCGGCAAGACCACGCTCATCTCCGCGCTGGGCGGCCTCGCGCGGCCCGATTCCGGCACGCTCGCCGTGATGGGGCACGACGTGCGCACGGACTATCGCGCCGCCCGGCGCGCGGTGGGCATCGTGCCGCAGGAGATCGTGTTCGACCCGTTCTTCACGGTGCGCGAGACGCTCGAGTTCCAGTCCGGCTACTTCGGCCTCACCGCCAACGGCGCATGGATCGATGAGCTCCTCGATCGCCTGGGGCTCGCCTCCAAGGCCCGCGCCAACATGCGAAGCCTTTCCGGCGGCATGAAGCGGCGCGTGATGGTCGCGCAGGCGTTGGTCCACCGCCCGCCGGTGATCGTGCTGGACGAGCCCACGGCCGGGGTCGACGTGGAGCTGCGGCAGGCGCTCTGGAGCTTCGTCCGGGGACTCAACGAATCCGGGCACACCATCGTCCTCACCACCCACTACCTGGAGGAAGCGCAGCAGCTCTGCACGCGGATCGCGATGATGAAGGAAGGACGGATCGTGGCGCTCGATTCCACCGCGCGGCTCCTCGCCGCCTTCTCGCAGCGCGTGCTCCGCGTGAAGCTCGTCCGCGGAGCGCTTCCGGAAACGCTCGCGCAGGGCGCCGCGCAGGACGCCGCGGGCTGGTGGCGCATCCCGATCGCGGACATGGCGCACGTCGAGCGCTCGCTCGCGCGCCTGAGGGAGGCCGGGGCCGCCATCGAGAGCCTCGAGGTGACCGAGCCGGAGCTGGAGCAGGTGTTCGTGAAGATCATGAACCTGGAAAGCACGGGGCTTGCCGGGGTGGCGCCCGTGCCGTTTCCGCCATGAGCGGGTTCGCGACGCTCCTCCGGAAGGAAGTCTCCCGCTTCTGGAAGGTGAGCTTCCAGACGGTGGCGGCACCGGTGATCTCGGCGCTCCTCTACCTCCTCGTATTCGCGCACGCCCTCGCGGGGCACGTCGAGGCGTTTCCGGGCGTGAGCTACCTCGAGTTCCTGATCCCGGGCCTCGCGATGATGGCGATGCTCCAGAACGCCTTCGCGAACAGCTCGTCCTCGCTCATCCAGTCGAAGATCACCGGGAACATCGTCTTCATCCTCCTGCCGCCGCTCGCGCCGGTCGAGCTTTTCGGGGCGTACCTCCTCGCCGCGATCGTGCGCGCGCTCACGGTGGGCCTGGGCGTCTTCGCGGCGACCCTGTGGCTGATCCCCATGCCGGTCCAGCATCCGCTCTGGGCGCTCGCCTTCGCGCTCATGGGGTCGGGGCTCCTCGCGACGCTCGGCATCATCGCGGGAATCTGGTCCGAGAAGTTCGACCAGCTGGCCGCCTTCCAGAACTTCGTCGTGATGCCGCTCACGTTCCTCGCGGGCGTCTTCTACTCGATGCACACCCTGCCGCCCTTCTGGCAGGCGGTCTCGCGCCTGAACCCGTTCTTCTACGCGGTGGACGGGTTCCGCTACGGATTCTTCGGGCAGTCGGACGTGGCTCCCGCGGCGAGCCTCGCGTTTGCGACCGGCGCCTTCGGTGCCCTATCATGGCTCACCCTGCACCTCCTCTCCCGGGGCTGGAAGCTCCGGCACTAGCAATGGTCGAACCCCGGTCCATCGAAGCGTCGATCCGCGCGGGCCTCGCGTGCACGCATCTCGAGGTGCGGGGGGATGGCGCGCATTTCGAGGCGGTGATCGTGAGCCCGGACTTCGCGGGCCTCAACCGCGTGCGGCGCCACCAGCTGGTCTACGCGGCGCTGGGCGACCGGATGCGCGAAGAGATCCACGCGCTCTCCATGCAGACCCTGTCACCGGACGAGTGGGCGGCGCGCTGACCTGACGGCCCTTCCGGGCCCCGAATCCCATGCAGAAACTTTCCATCCACGGCGGCGCGCCGCTCTCGGGCGAGGTCCGCGTCGCGGGCGCGAAGAACGCGGCCCTTCCGGCGCTCGCGGCGGCGCTCCTCTCCGACGCGCCCGTGCGCGTGTCGAACCTTCCCGAGCTGAACGACGTCGGGACGATGATCCGGCTCCTCGAGCGGATGGGCGTGCGCGCCCGCCGCTCGGCGCACGCGGTCGACCTCGATGCCTCGGGGGTGACGGAGCCCTTCGCGCCCTACGAGCTGGTGAAGACCATGCGCGCCTCGATCCTCGCCCTGGGCCCGCTCACCGCACGCTTCGGCGAGGCGCGGGTGTCGCTCCCCGGCGGGTGCGCGATCGGCGAGCGCCCCGTGGACCTCCACATCAAGGGCCTGGCCGCCATGGGCGCCGAGATCGCGATCGAGGCGGGCTACATCCATGCGAAGGCCTCGCGGCTCAAGGGCGCCCGAATCTTCATGGACACCGTCACCCACACCGGCACCGAGAACCTGATGATGGCGGCCTGCCTCGCGCAGGGCGAGACGGTGCTCGAGAACGCGGCGCGCGAGCCGGAGGTCGTGGACCTCGCGCGCTGCCTGATCGCCATGGGCGCGCGCATCCGCGGCCACGGCACGGACGTGATCACGATCGAGGGCGTCGAGCGGCTGCACGCGGCGGAGCACGCCGTGATGCCGGACCGGATCGAGGCCGCGACCTTCCTCGCGGCGGCGGCGGCCACGCGCGGCGGCGTGACGCTCCGGGACGCGCCGGTGGCCGCCCTGGACGCCGTGGTCGACAAGCTGCGCGAGGCCGGGGCGCGCGTGGAATCCGGCGCGGACTGGATCCGCCTGGCGATGGACGGGCGTCCGCACTCGGTCTCGGTCCGCACCGCGCCCTACCCGGGCTTCCCGACGGACATGCAGGCCCAGCTCATCGCGTTGAACGCCGTGGCCGACGGGACGGCCTTCGTGACCGAGACCATCTTCGAGAACCGCTTCATGCACGTGCAGGAGCTGCGCCGCCTCGGGGCGCGGATCGAGATCGAGGGAAACACCGCGTTGGTCCACGGCGTGGAGCGCCTCACCGGCGCGACCGTCATGGCGACCGACCTGCGGGCGTCCGCGGGGCTCGTCATCGCGGCCCTCGTGGCCGAGGGCGAGACGATCATCGACCGGATCTACCACCTCGACCGCGGCTACGAGCACATCGAGTCGCGCCTGGGCGCGCTGGGCGCCCGCATCTCGCGGGTATCCTGACCGTCATGGCCCAGACCACGCTCGCCCTCGCGAAGGGCCGCATCTTCGAGGAGACGCTCCCGCTCCTCGCCGCGGCCGGCATCCGCCCCGCCGAGGATCCGGAGGCGTCGCGGAAGCTCATCCTCGCCACGAACCGGCCGGGCTTGAGGTTGATCCTCGTCCGCGCGGCGGACGTGCCGACCTACGTGCAGTACGGCGCGGCGGACCTGGGCGTCGCCGGCCGCGACCTCTTGGCCGAGCACGGCGGCGAGGGTCTCTACCAGCCGCTCGACCTGGGGATCGCGCGCTGCCGCATGGTGGTCGCGGTGCCGGAGGAGTTCGACTACGCCGCGGCCGTGAAGCGGGGCGCTCGGCTGCGCGTGGCGACCAAGTACATCCACACCGCGCGCGAGCACTTCGCGGCGAAGGGCATGCACGTGGA
>DATAMY010000168.1:0-43328 GCA_036266535.1 Usitatibacter sp.
TGGCACTGGCCGATTGTCGTCCTGTTTCGCATGACAGTTGGCATCGATCAGGCGTCGACGATTCTCCTTGCGGCTTCACTCATGCTGGCGGTCTCGTCCTCGTCATATCACCTTGTGGAACAGCCGTTCCGTCGGGTGGCAAAACGCTCTTTCTACCCAATTCTTGCCGGCACAATTTCGGTCTCGCTCGCAATTTCCTTTCTCGCCGTGATCCCCCAAATCCAGCGAGGCATCATCTATCAGGGGCGCCCGCAACAATGGTCAGATTGGCAACCGGCCATGGATTACCCCTACGTCGGCGGTTCTCGAATAACGTTTGAAGATTGCGATCTACTGAGCGGAAGCATAGTGCCATCCGCCATTCCGGTCCGCTGCCAGTCCGTGGACGACCCGGCTCACTCCCGGCCTAGGCTTCTGCTGATCGGCGATAGCCATGCATATTCGTCGTGGGGTATGGGTGCATACGAGGAGTCGCACGGACCCTTCACGTTCGCGCCCCTCACACACGACGGGTGCAATATCGCAGGCGAAGCATCGGATTCCTGTACATCGTACTGGCGCACGACAAGATCGCTCGCCGGCGGCATGGGTAAGAACGATGTCGTTTTGCTCTCCGTTTTCTGGGCGTTGAAGACTGGCCACATATCCGAAGAAGCAAGAAAAACCGTCTTGGACCTGGCTAGCATCACCGCTTCGCGCCAAGTGGCTTTGATCGTGGAAGCGCCTGGGCCGCAGTTTCCACGATCGGCATCGACTTGTTCGCCGGAATGGTTCAGAACAGACTTTAGCGGCTGCGTAATACCGGCCCGAGCGTTCGAGGAGCGACGCGCAGGAGTGATGTCATTCCTGAATGAGCTGTCGGCCGCCTTCCCTAACGTTCGGGTCTGGGATCCAACGAAGTTCATCTGCGACGGGCAGACATGCGCGACCTTCAAGAGCGGCAAGCCGCTCTTTCGTGACCACCATCACTTTTCCTTTTTCGGCGCCCGATCGCTGGGGCCACCGTTTGTACAGTTCCTCGAAACGAATATCCATTCGCGGAGTCCGGCATCTCCAGCCGATTCGGGCATCGGAGGACGCGAAACGAAGCGAACGCGGGAGCGTCCGGTTCAATGACGGTCTTGGGTCCAGTCAGCTCCACAGGCTCCGGTCGCGGAAATACGCGATCGTCTTCCCGAGGCCGGTCTCCAGGGGGGTAGATGGCTCCCACCCTCCGAGATAATCCTTCGCGAGCGCGATGTCGGGCCTGCGCTGCTTCGGATCGTCGCTCGGAAGCGGCCGGCGCTCGATCCTCGATTTGGATCCCGTCTGCTCGATCACCATCTCGGCGAGCTTCAGGATCGTGAACTCGCGCGGATTGCCGAGGTTCACGGGGCCCGTCACCGCGTCGCCCGTCGCCATGAGCCTCACGAGCGCCTCGACCAGGTCGTCCACGTAGCAGAAGGAGCGCGTCTGGCTCCCGTCGCCGTAGATCGTGATGGGCTCGCCTTTCAGCGCCTGCACGACGAAGTTCGAGACGACGCGGCCATCGTTGGGATGCATGCGCGGGCCGTAGGTGTTGAAGATCCGCGGGACCTTGATGCGAAGGCCGTGCTGGCGGTGGTAGTCGAAGAAGAGCGTCTCGGCGCAGCGCTTCCCCTCGTCGTAGCAGGAGCGCAGGCCGATCGGGTTCACGTGTCCCCAGTAGCTTTCCACCTGGGGATGCACCTCCGGGTCGCCGTACACCTCGGAGGTCGACGCCTGCAGGATCTTCGCCTTCACGCGCTTGGCGAGCCCCAGCATGTTGATCGCGCCGTGGACGCTCGTCTTCGTGGTCTGCACGGGATCGAACTGGTAATGGATCGGCGCGGCGGGACAGGCGAGGTTGTAGATCTCGTCCACCTCGACGTAGAGCGGGAACGTCACGTCGTGGCGCTCGAGCTCGAAGTGCGGGTTCGAGAGGAGGTGCGCGATGTTGTCCTTGGTGCCGGTGAAGAAGTTGTCCACGCAGAGGACGTCGCACCCCTGGTCCAGGAGGCGTTCGCACAGGTGTGAACCGATGAAGCCGGCGCCGCCGGTCACGAGGACCCGGCGCCGCGTCGAGTATTGGCGGGAGTTCATCCCGCCATTCTATTTCAGTTCCCCCAGGCCTCGATTTCCACGATGCGCGAATAGTGGAGGAGCGCGTTGTTCACGACGACCCGCACGCGGCTGATACTCGTCGCCGGGAAGCTCACGGTGCGCTTCACCAGGTTGTTGCCGCTGACGGAGCCCAGCGTGACCCAACCCGAGCCGTTCCAGCCCTGGACGTCGAACGCCGTCACCCCGAAGCTCGTGAAGGTCATGGTGTCGGTGGGCTCCACGGGCGCGGTGTAGTTGTCCTGAACGCTGTAGAGCACCACGTGGTCGATCATGTGGGCGGCCGGGAAGTCGATCTCCACCGTGTCCGGGAAGACGTCGCGCGTGTCGTCTACCCAGGTGTTGGCGGTGAGGTTCGCACCCGTACGATCGCCGTTGTTGACGGCGGCGAGCGCGTAGGCCGCGTTCGTCGTGGACGCCGAGGCGACACCTCCGTTGGAAGCGAGGGCGAAGTTGGTCGACGATGCGGCCGCGGAGCCGGTCGTCCATGCCTCGATCTCGACGATGCGCGAGTAGTGCAGGAGCGCATTGTTGACCATCACGCGGATGGCGCTCACGGTCGCGGCCGGGAAGCTCACGGTGCGCTTCACGAGATTGTTCCCCGTGACCGATCCCAGCGTCACCCATGCCGAGCCGTTCCAGCCCTGGACATCGAACGCGGTGAGGCCGAAGCTCGTGAAGGTGAGCGTATCCGTGGGCTCGATGGGCGACGTGTAGTTGTCCTGCACGCTGTAGACCACCACGTGGTCGATCGTCTGCGCGCCCGCGAAGTCGATCCGGACCCAGTCGGGGAAGCCGTCGCGCGTATCGTCCACCCACGTGTTGGCCGTGAGGTTCGCGCCGGTGCGATCGCCGTTGTTGACGGCGGCGAGGTTGTACGCGGCATTGGTGCTCGAGGCCGAGGCCGCCCCGCCGTTGGAGGCGAGGGCGACGTTGGTCGACGCGGCCGGCGGCGGAGCGGCGCCGGCGGTCCATGCCTCGATCTCGACGATGCGCGAGTAGTGCAGGAGCGCGTTGTTGACCATCACGCGGATCGCGCTCACGGTCGTCGCGGGGAAGCTCACGATGCGCTTCACGAGGTTGTTGCCGGTGACCGAGCCCAGCGTCACCCACGCCGAGCCGTTCCAGCCCTGGACGTCGAAGTCGGTGAGGCCGAAGCTCGTGAAGGTGAGGGTGTTGGTGGGCTCGATGGGCGACGTGTAGTTATCCTGCACGCTGTAGACCACGACGTGGTCGATCGTCTGCGCGCCGGCGAAGTCGATGCGCACCCAATCGGGGAAGACGTCGCGCGTGTCGTCGACCCAGGCGTTGGAGGTGATGTTCGCGCCCGTGCGATCGCCGTTGATGACCGCGGCGAGGTTGTACGCCGCATTCGTGCTCGAGGCGGAGACCGTGGCCCCGCTGGAGCCGAGCGCCACGTTCACCGCGGTCGCGCTCGGGATCGAGGCGAAGCTCGCGGTCACGCTGTTCCCCGTATTGAGCGTGAGGCTGCACGCGCCGACTCCGGAGCATCCGCCGCTCCATCCGCTGAAGACGTACCCCACGGCGGGCGTTGCGGTAAGCGTCACCGCCGTGCCGGCGGGATAGGTGGCGCTGCAAGTGGCGCCGCAGTTGATGCCCGCCGGGACGCTCGCGACGGTGCCGTTGCCGATCCTGGTCACCGTCAGCGTGCTGGCGTTCTGCGTGAAAGTGGCGGCCACGCTCGCCGCCGCGCCCATGGCGACCGTGCAGGCGCTGAGCCCGGAGCAGGCGCCGCTCCAGCCGGCGAAGGTCGAGTTCGAGGCAGCGTTGGCCGTGAGCGAGACGCTCGTGCCGGACGTGAAGCTGGCGGTGCAGGTCGAGCCGCAGCTGATGCCTGCGGGGGCGCTCGTCACGGTTCCCGTTCCCGTCCCGTTGCGGCTCACGGTGAGCGTCTGGCTGCTCACCGCGAGCCAGGTCTTGAGCGCCGCGTTGTATGCGACGTCGAACCGCCCGTACGCGTCGTCGCCGGGCGCAGTGCAGTCTCCGGAGCCGCCGTACAGCTGTCCGATGAGAAGGCCATTTCCCAGGAAGAGCCCGGAGCCGCTGCTGCCGGATTCCGTGATGCCGCTGGTCCAGCCGACGTCGTAGAACGTCGAGCTCGAGGCGGAGGCGCCGCTGCAGCTGAAGCCGCCCGTGGAATCCGGCGGCGTGCACGTCAGGTACCCGCCCACGCTCCCGAAGCTGATCTTCAGCAGATCTGCGAGCGGATGGTGGAGCGCCGTCACGCCGCTGCCGGCGGCCGGCGGCGTGCCCGCGTACCACCCGGCGTAGACGGTGCCGGACGGCGGCAAGGCGTTCAGGCGCATGAACGATGTGTCGGTGACGTTCGAGGCGTAGAGGAGCGTCGCCCCCGCCGCCTGCTGCACGTAGGCGCCCAGGGCGCCGCTATTGCAGCTGGTCGATCGATAGAACCAATAGGTATTGAGCGAGGACGCGGCGAGCTGGGTCGAGATGCAGTGGTTCGCGGTGAGGAAATAGGGGATGGTGCTCGTGGTGTCCTGGTCCGCGAGGAGCGTTCCGCTGCACGCGAAGGTGGACGTGCCGTCGCTGAAGATGATCCGGGCCACGGCGTTCATCTCGGGCCCCCACGTCGAAACCGAGCACATCGCGTCGATCTCGCACGAGCCGGAGGTGGCCTGGGTCACCCCGAAGCCCTTGGTCGCGGAGGTGACCAGGTGGGAGACTTTCGGCACGGAGATCCGTACCTTGGCGGGATCCGTGCCGGCGGGAAGCTCGATCCCGATGACGACGGTGGGCCCCTCGATGAGCGGCGTCCAGTAAAGGCGCGCGTCCGGCCCCTTTTCGCCGTGGTCGAGGTTGCTCGCGATGACGTCGTTCACCTCCTGGCCGCTCACCTCGAAGACTTCGGGCGAGTCCGGCGCCTGGATCCGGAGCGTCGCATCGGGCGGCAGGCTCGTCACGCGCAAGCCCGCCCTCACGCTGGAGGCCAAGGGAGAAGTGATGCTGAGCGCCGCGACGGACGACCCGTCGGCGAGCCGCTCCCAATCGAGGGATGACGCGGTGCCCGCCTCGCTATCGAGGCCGCTCACCGGCCGCGAGACGCCGATCCGCAGCGGTGCGCCCTTGTGGGGGACGCCCACGTCCGCGAGCTCTCCGCCGGACGGGGGGTCGAGGGTGAACGCGTGGACATGGGAGGCGCGAATCTTCCCGGGCTTCGAGAGGCCCTCGGTCACGGGCTTTCGCTGCACCCGCGCGTCGGCGTGGGGGGCGGAAGGATCCGCGCCCGTCGCCGGCACGACCGGCTGCGCGCCCAGCGCGCAGCTCCATGCCAGGAACAGCAGCCCGATCAGTCTCGCTCTCACGTCCGGCTCCTTGCCGCGCCCGTCGATGGAAGGCGCCATGAGTCATCCAGGAGTATGTACGTTCGCGGCGCGCGCGCCCCCGGAGCATGCGGCAGCGGATTTGTGAGCTGCGTCACAGCGCCCGCCGTCATGACGCGCCCCACGCCTCGACCTCGACGATCCGGGAATAGTGCAGCAACCCCGATTTCACGTTCACGCGGACGCGGCTCACGCTCACCGCCGGGAAGCTCACGGTGCGTTTCACGAGGTTGTTGCCGGCGACCGAGCCCAGCGTCACCCAGGCCGAGCCGTTCCAGCCCTGGACGTCGAAGGCGGTCACCCCGAAGCTCGTGAAGGTCATGGTGTCCGTAGGCTCGACCGGCGAGAGGTAATTGTCCTGGACGCTGTAGACCACGACATGGTCGATGGCGTGGGCGGCGGGGAAGTCGATCTCGACCCAGTCCGGGAACACATCGCGCGTGTCGTCGACCCAGACGTTGGCGGTGAGGTTCGCGCCCCTTCGATCGCCGTTGTTGAGGGCCGCGAGGGTGTAGGCCGCATTGGTGCTGGACGCGGAGGCGGTGCCCCCGTTCGAGGCGAGCGCGAAGTTGGTCGACGAAGCCGCGCCGGCGGCGGAGCTCGCGGTCCACGCCTCGATCTCCACGATGCGCGAGTAGTGGAGAAGCGCGCTGCTCACGTTCACGCGGATGGCGCTCACCGTCGCGGCGGGAAAGGTCACCGTGCGCTTCACGAGGTTGTTGCCCGTGACCGAGCCCAGCGTCACCCATGCCGAGCCGTTCCAGCCCTGGACATCGAACGCGGTGAGGCCGAAGCTCGTGAAGGTGAGCGTATCCGTGGGCTCGATGGGCGACGTGTAGTTGTCCTGCACGCTGTAGACCACGACGTGGTCGATAGTCTTGGCGCCGGAGAAGTCGATCCGGACCCAGTCGGGGAAGACGTCGCGGGTGTCGTCCACCCAGATGTTGGAGGTGATGTTGGCGCCGGTGCGGTCGCCGTTGTTGACGGCGGCCACCGTATAGGCCGCATTGGTGCTGGAGGCCGTCGCGACCCCTCCATTGCTCGCCAAAGCGACGTTGGAGGCGGACGAACCGGTTGCGGCGATGCCGGTGGCGATCTTCGCCAGCCGCACCTGCGTGGCGAGCCCCGTCTCGTTCACGGTGCCGGCGATCACGACCCCGTCTCGCGTCGCGACGGCCTCATAGGCCTCATCGGCCTGTCCGGCGCTGCCGGCATACCCGGCCTGGTAGACCGTCGCGCCGTCCGCCGGCGCGTACGCGATGACCTTCCAGTCCGTGGCGCCGGCCCCCGAGGCGCTTCCCACGACGACCGCGTTGCCGGAAGCGTCGAGGGCGACGTCGTACGCATAGTCGTTGCCGCCGCCGTCGAATGTCCTCTGCCAGAGGACCTTCCCGTCCGACGCCCCCAGCTTGAGCGTGACGAAATCCCTGTTGCCGGCGGCGTTTTGCGACTGGCCCGTGACGATGGCATTGCCCGCGGCGTCGACGGCGATCGCCTGCCCGGCGTCCGCGCCGCCTCCGTCCCAGGTCTTCATCCATGCGATGGTCCCATCCGCGGTCGCGAGCTTGAGGACGACCAGGTCGTCCGTCGCCGCATGGGTCGAGCCCGTGACGAATGCGTTGCCGCCGCTGTCGAGCGCCACCCCGTAGGCCTTGTCGTCCGCCCCGCCGTCCCAGGACTGCTTCCAGAGAAGGGCGCCGGTCGAGGCCGCGTACTTCGCGATCGTGAAGTCGTCATTGCCGGCCGCGTTCACGCTGGTGCCGAGAACGACCGCGTTGCCGGAGCCGTCCACGGCCAGGTCCGACATGAAGTCGTCGCGGCCGCCGTCGAAAGACTTGTCCCAGAGCACGGCGCCCGTCGCTGCGGCGAGCTTCGTGATGCGCAGGTCCGAAGTCCCGCTTGCGTTCGTCTCGCCGCCCACGATCGCATTGCCCGCGGCGTCGGTCGCCACGACGAGGGGCACGTCGTAGGTGCCGCCGGTGAGCGTCCGCTGCCATGCCACGGTGCCGTCGGCGGCCGCGTACTTCACGACGGTGATGAAGGGATTTCCCGAGGCGTCGTAGCTCCATCCGGCGACGATCGCGTTGCCGCCGGAATCCGCGGCCAGGGCGATCGCGCTGTCTCCCTTGCCCGCGGGACTGTTGAAGACTTTCTGCCAGGCGATGGCGCCCGTGGCGCCGTCGATCTTCGTGGTGAGGAACTCGGGGCCGGCGCCGCCGGTCGCGACTCCCGCCGTGAGGATGTTTCCCGAAGCGTCCGCGGCGAGGCTCCGGGTGACGACGTATCCGTCGCCGACCGCCGCGGCCACGCCGGACGGCCCGTTGTAGGAGCGGCTCCAAAGCTGCGACTGCGCGTGGCTCCCGAATGCTGCGGCCAGGGCGACGAGCGCGCCCACGGCGGCGATGCGGGCGGAAAGGCGCATGGCATATCCCGGGGACGCAGTAAGGTTAAGAGAACCGCGCACGCGGCGCAGTTCTGTCCCCCGCTATGCCGTTCGGCTCATTTCTTCGTGAAATCTCCCGCCTTCACGATCGTCACCTTCGCGGGGTCGATGTGCTTCCGGAGCGCCGCGTTCACGTCCGCCACGCCGAGCGCCTTCACCTTCGCCTCGAAGTCGCTGCTGAACTGGAAGGTGCGCCCGAGGTAGAGGTTCCCGGCCCACGCGGCGGCGAGCGCGCGGTCCTGCGAGCGGTTCTGCGCGCGGATCTGGAGGATCCCGGACTTCGCCGCATCGAGCTCCGCCTGGGTGAAGCCGTCCTTCAGCGCGCGCGAGAGCTCCTCGCGGAGCGCGGTCTCCACCTTCGCCACGTTCTGCGGCGCGGCGATGGCGTACGCGCTCCAGGCGCCCGCGCGGTCGATCGAGCCCACTTCCAGCTGCGAGCCCACGCCGTACGAGAGCCCCTCCTTCTGCCGGATGCGCGAGGCGAGCCGCGAGTCGAAGCCCGCGCCGCCGCCGAGGATGTAATCGGCGACATAGAGCGCGGGGTAGTCGGGATCGTCGTCGCGCATCTGCACGTTCTCGCGCGCGATGAGGACCGCGTTCTCCTTGTCCGGCGTCTCGACCGAGCGCACGACCGCCGGGATGTCGCGGAACTCGCGCGTCACCTGGGCGAAGGGCACTTTGGGCTCCCAGCCCGCGAAGAGCGCTTTGAGCTCAGCCTCGACTTGCGCCGGGTCGAAATCGCCCACGATCGCGATGTCGGCCGGGTCCGCGCCGTAGAACCGGTCGTGGAAGCGCTTCGCGTCCTCGAGCTTCACGGCCTTGGCGTCCTCGAGGGACTCCTCGAGCGACGGGTTGTAGCGCCAATCGCCCTTGGGATACGTATTGAAGACCTTCGCGAGCTCGTCGCCCGCCCGCGCTTCCGGCTCCGAGAGCTGCGACTGGATGCCGGTGACCGTCTGGGTGCGCAGCTGCTCGAACTCCGCCGGGTCGAAGCGCGGCTCCTTCAGCACTTCCGCCACAAGCTTCAACGCGCCTTCGAGGTTCGGCCGCGTCGTCTGGAAGCTCGCCGACGGGCCCCCCACCCGGCCGGAAACCTTGAGGCGCTCGAGCGCGTCCGAGAGCTCCGCGCGCGTGAGCCGTGTGGTGCCGCGCGAGAGCATGCGCCCCGCGAAGGCCGCATTCGCCTGCTGCCCGAAGAGCGCCTTCTCGTTCCCGATATGGAGGCTCAATGCGACGTTCACCGTCTGCCCGCGGTTCTTCTTCGACAGGAGCGCCACCTTGAGCGGCCCGATGGAAAGGCGCCGCGTGCGCGCATCGATGTTGGCTTGCGAGGGATCGAACGCCTCGGCGCCCGTCTCGCCCGCCTTCGCCTTGAAATCCTTCATGACCTCCGCGACCGTCGGCGTCGCGGGCACCTCCGCGCGCTGGGGATTGTCCTCCGGAAGGAAGAGCCCCACGGTCCGGTTGTCGCGGCGGAAGTACGCGGTGGAGACCCGCGCCACATCCTCCGCCTTCACCTCCGCGAGCCTGTCCCGCGCGAGGAAGAAGAGCCGCCAGTCGCCCAGCGCGATGTACTCCGAGAGCTGCACGCCCAGCGCCTCGGGGTTGGCGATGGTCTTCTCGACGTCGTTCTCCATCGAGATCCGCGCGCGCTCCATCTCCTCCTTCGTGGGCGGCGTCGCGCCGAAGCTCTCGACGATCTTCGCCATTGCGTCCCGCACGGGCTCGACCGCGTCGCCCTTCTTCACGACCGCGCCGAAGATCTGGATCCCCGGGTCATGGCCCATCAGCGGATAGGCGAACACCTGCGAGGCGAGGCCCTTCTCCACCAGCTCCTTGTGCAGGCGCCCGGTCGGCACCTGGCCCAGGATGAAGCCCGCGAACCCGAGCGCGTCCGAATCCGGGTGGAGGTTCGAGGGCACGTGGTACGCCATCGCGACCACCTGGATGTCGCCCTTCCGGCGCACGGTGAACTCGCGGTTCCCGTCCTGCGTGGGCTCCACGGTCCAGAACACCGGCCGCGCGCGCGTGGGCTTCGGAAGCGGCCCGAAGCTCTTCGCGACGAGGGCGAGCGCCTTCTTCTCGTCGAACTTGCCCGCGATGAGGAGGACCGCGTTGTCCGGCTGGTAGTAGAGGTTGTAGAAGGCCTGCAGGTGCGGGATGTCGACGTTCTCGATGTCGCTCCGGTTTCCGATGGTCGAGCGCCCGTACGCGTGCCAGTCGTACGCGACGCTCTGCATGCGCTTCAGGAGCACCGAGAAGGGCGAGTTCTCGCCTTCCTCATATTCATTGCGTACCACCGTCATCTCGCTCGAGAGGTCCTGGCGGGAGATGAAAGAGCTCACCATGCGGTCGGCCTCGAGGCCGATCGCCCACGCGAGGTTGTCGTCGCTCGCCTGGAAGATGTCGTAGTAGTTCGTGCGGTCGAGCCACGTCGTCCCGTTGAAGCGCACGCCGCGGGCGTTGAACTCCTGGTCGATGTGCGGGTGCTTCGGCGTCCCCTTGAACATCAGGTGCTCGAGGAGGTGCGCCATGCCGGTCTCGCCGTAGTTCTCGAAGCGGCTGCCGACCTGGTACGTGATGTTCACCGTGATGGTGGGCTTCGAGGCGTCCGGGAAGAGCAGCACCTTGAGCCCGTTGGGGAGCCGGTACTCGGTGATCCCCTCGACGCTAGCGACCTTCCGGATCGCCGAGACCGCGATGGGCGGCCCCAGCTTCACGGCGAAGGCCGCGTGCTGCGGCACGTTCGAGGAGGGCGGCGACGGCGGGCGCTTCGTCGGCTCCGGCGCGGGCTCGGTCTTCGGGGCGGCGGGCGCCGACTCGGGCGCCTTCGCGGGCGCGGTGCCCGGCGGCGTGGCGGGCGGCGTCGGCGACACCCTCGGGGAAGCCGCCTTCTCCGTCGCGGCAGGCGGCGCCGGCGAAGCCGGCTGCGCGGCCGCGAGCGCGGGAACGAGCCCCGCCACGATCAACGAAAGGAATGCGGAGACGGCGAGGCGGGGAAGGCGCATGGGAGGGATGTCGCGGAAAATGAAAAGGGGAATGGCGGTGCGGACGGCTTACGCCAGCCGGCGCCGCCGCGTCTCGTACAGGCAGATGCCGCTCGCCACCGACACGTTCAAGCTCGAGACGGCGCCCAGCATCGGGATGGAGACCAGGAGGTCGCAGCTTTCCTTCGTGAGGCGCCTGAGGCCCTCGCCTTCCGCGCCCAGCACGAGCGCGAGCGCGCCGTCGAGCTTCGCCTGGTAGATCGTCTCGGGGGCGGTGTCGTCCGCGCCGACCATCCAGATGCCGCGCTCCTTGAGATCGCGCATCGTTCGGGCGAGGTTCGTCACGACGATGTACGGCACGGACTCCGCGGCGCCGGAGGCGACCTTGATCGCCGCGGTGGTGAGACCGACGCTGCGGTCCTTCGGCGCGATCACGGCGTGGGCGCCGGCGCCGTCCGCCACCCGCAGGCACGCACCGAGGTTGTGCGGATCCTGCACGCCGTCCAGCACGAGAAGGAGCGGCGGCTCGGCCAAGCCCTCGAGCACGTCCTCGATGAACTTCGGCATGTCGAGGGGCTCGGCCTGGGCCACGACGCCCTGGTGGCGCACGCCGCCCGCCATCCCGTCCAGCCGCTTCATGTCGACCGCGATCACGCGCACGTTCAGGCGCTTGGCGAGCTCGCGCAGGTCCTTCACCCGCGCGTCCTTGCGCTCGACGTCGATGTAGATCTCGCGGACGGTCTCGGGACGCTGGCGAAGGCGGCTCGTGACGGCGTGGAAGCCGGTGAGGTTCTTCATCGTTTCTTCTTTTTCTTCTCGCGGTGGCCGGTGAGGGGCGCCTCGTCCCGCTCATCCACCAGCGTGAAATCGATCTTCGCCTGCTCCAGGTTCACGCGCACCACCTTCACGCGCACGCGCCCGCCCAGCTGGTAGCGCACGCCGCTCCGCTCGCCGCGGAGCATGTGCTTGGCGCCGTCGAACTGGAAGTAGTCCTGCCCCAGGTCCGAGATGTGGACGAGGCCGTCCACGTAGAGCTCGTCCAGCGTCACGAAGACGCCGAAGCTCGTGACGCCGCTGATGATGCCGTCGTACTCCGAGCCCACGTGGTCCTGCATGTAGTAGCTCTTGAGCCACGCCTCGACGTCGCGCGTGGCGTCGTCCGCGCGCCGCTCCGTCTCCGAGCAGTGCGTGCCCACCTGCGCGAGGTTCCCGGCGTCCAGCCGCTCGCGCTTCAGCACCGCCTTGATCGCGCGGTGCACGAGGAGGTCCGGGTAGCGGCGGATGGGCGAGGTGAAGTGCGCGTACGCGTCGTAGGCCAAGCCGAAGTGTCCCACGTTCTCGGGGCTGTAGACCGCCTGCGAGAGCGAGCGGAGCATCACCGTCTGCAGCATCCCGCCGTAGGGCTTGTCCTTGATGCTCTTCAGGAGCTCCGCGTAGTCCTTCGCCTGCGGCTTCTCGCCGCCCGGAAGCGTCAACGCGAAGTCCTTCAGCATCGAGCGCAGCGACTCGAGCTTCTCCGGAGTGGGCCCCTCGTGCACGCGGTAGAGCGCGGGCTGGTCGTTCTTCTCGAGGAAGTCCGAGGCGCTCACGTTCGCCGCGAGCATGCACTCCTCGATCAGGCGATGGGCGTCGTTCCTCTTCACGGGGACGATGCGCTCGATCTTCCCGTTCGCGTCGAAGATCATCTGCGTCTCGACCGTCTCGAAGTCGATGGCTCCCCGCTTCTGCCGCGCGGCGAGGAGCGCCTTGAAGACGAGGTAGAGGTCGTCGATCTCGCGGCGGCTTTCCTCCCGGCCCTCGACCATCGCGGCGACCTTCGTGTAGGTCATCCGCTCGTGGGAATGGATCACGCCGGGATAGAACTCGTACTCGCGCACCACGCCGCCCGCGGTGACTTCCATCTCGCATACCATCACGAGGCGGTCCACGTCCGGCTTCAACGAGCAGAGCTCGTTCGAGAGCTCCTCCGGCAGCATCGGGATCACCCGGCGCGGGAAGTAGACCGAGTTCCCGCGCTCGTAGGCCTCGCGGTCGAGGCTGTCGCCCGGCCGCACGGAGTGGCTCACGTCCGCGATCGCGACCCAGAGCTTGAACGACTTGCCCTTGCGCTCGCAGTAGACCGCGTCGTCGAAGTCCCGCGCCGTCTCGCCGTCGATCGTGACGAAGGCGAGGCTTCGCAGGTCGTGCCGGCCCTTGATGTCCTTCGCGGCGACCGTCTTCGGAAGCTTCCGCGCGGCCTCGAGCGCCGCGCGCGACCACTCGTACGGGAGGTCGTGCTTCCGGAGCGCGATCTCGATCTCCATCCCGGGATCCGCGTAGTTCCCGAGCACCTCGACGATCCGCCCGATCGGCTCCGAGTTCCGCGTGGGCTGCTCGACGATCTCCGCCACGACCACCTGGCCCACCTTCGCGGCCCCGACGCTCTCCGGCGTCACGAGGATGTCCTGGTTGATGCGCTTGTTCTCCGCCTGCACGAAGGCCACGCCGTGCTCGATGAAGAGGCGCCCGACCACCTTCTCGTTCGCGCGCTCGAGGACGTCGACGATGCCCGCTTCGAGCCGCCCGCGCCGGTCCGTGCCCGTCACGCGCGCGAGGACCACGTCGCCGTGGAGCACCTTGTGCATCTGGCGCGGCTCGAGGAAGAGGTCGTCGCGCCCGTCCTCGGGGCGGAGGAACCCGAACCCGTCCGGGTGGCCGACCACCTTGCCCTTGATGAGGCCCGCCTTGTCCGGCAGCAGCAGGGCGCCGCGGCGGTTGCGAAGGACCTGGCCCTCGCGCTCCATCGCCGCGATGCGGCGCTCGATCCCTTCGCGCTCGGTGGGGCCGCTCACGCCGAGGCGCTCGACCAGCTCGGCTTCCGGCACGGGCACGGCCGCCTCCGCGAGCGCCGCCAGGACGTCCTCCCGGCTCGGGATCTCGGTGGGATAGCTCTTCAGGCCCTTGGTTTTGATGGACAATCTCGCGCCTTACAGGTTAAAATTTCGTGTTTTCCGCGCCCAGATGGCGGAATTGGTAGACGCACCAGTTTCAGGTACTGGCGGGTAAAACCGTGGAGGTTCGAGTCCTCTTCTGGGCACCATTAACCCCTTGAGAATCAAAGAGTCAGGCGCCAGTGGGTGCGGGCTCGGTACTTCGCAGCCTACCACGAGGCGCCCCCGGTCCGAGACCGCCGGGCATCCGCCGCGCTAGCCACCCAGGAAAAGCCGGCCGACCTCGGGATCGTCCAGCAACGAGCGGCCCGTCCCCGCGCGCGCGACGCGTCCGGCCACGAGTACATAGCCCACGTCGGCGAATTCCAGGCCCTTCCTCGCGTTCTGCTCGACCATGAGCACGGTCTTTCCCTCGCGCGACTTGAGGTCGGCGAGGATCTCGAACACCTCCTCGATGAAGCGCGGCTCGAGCCCGATCGAGGGCTCGTCCACCAGCAGCACCTCCGGGTCCATCACCAGCGCGCGCGAGATCTCGAGGAGCCGCCGCTCGCCGCCGGAAAGCGCGCCCGCGCGCGTGCGCCGGCGCTGCGCGAGCCGCGGGTACTTGTCGAAGATCCGGTCCGCGGCTTCGTGGGCGGAGGCGGCGCGCCCCATCCCGTAGCCGCCCATCCACAGGTTCTCCTCGACCGTCATGTCGGGAAAGACCGAGCTGTCCTGGAGGATGTACGCGATGCGGGCGCGCGAGAGCTTCGCGGCGGAGGCGATGCGCGTCACGTCCTGGCCGCCCACGCGGATGGTCCCGCCGGTGATGCGCGTGAAGCCGAAGACGGAATGGAGCACGGTCGACTTGCCCGCGCCGTTGGGCCCGATGAGGCAGAGCGACTTCCCCCGCGCGAGCCGGAGGTCGATCCCGTGCAGGATCTCCATGCGTCCGTAGCCGGCGTGAAGCCCGTCGATCGCGACGAACGTCTCGCCGCCGGCGAGCGCCTCGAGCTGGGCGACGGTGGGCGGCTGCGAATCGAGCGTCGAGATCGCCATCCCTAGCCGCCCAGATACGCCTCGATCACCCGCGGATCCGAGACGATCTCGTCCGGGGTGCCCTCCGCGAGGAGCCTTCCGTGCGCGAGGCAATGGATGCGCTGCGCGAGGCTCGTGACCACGCGGATGTTGTGCTCGATCACGAGGAGCGTCACGCCGAAGCGCTGGTTCGCGTCGCGGAGCCGATCGATGAGCCCGTTGATGAGCGTGGGATTGATGCCCGCCGTGGGCTCGTCCAGGAGGAGGAGCCGCGGCTCGGCCATGAGCGCCATCGCGAGCTCGAGGAGCTTCTGCTGCCCGAACGAGAGCTCGCCCGCGTCGAGGTGGCGCTTCTCGTGCAGGCCCACGAAGCGCAGGAGCTCCTCGGCGCGCTCGACGAGCTCCGGCGGGAACTTCCAGAACATCGAAAGGAAGCCCGCCTTCGCGGCCGGGATGCTCGCGAGCATGTTCCTCACGCAGCTCATGCGGCCGTACACGCGCGTCTGCTGGAACGTGCGCATGAGCCCCAGGCGCGCGATCTGCGGCACGTGCAGCCGCGAGAGCTCCACGCCCGCGAACCGGATCGAGCCCGCGTCGATCGCGTGGTAGCCCACGATCGAGTTGAAGAGCGTGGTCTTGCCCGATCCGTTGGGGCCGATGAGGCCCACGATCGCGCCCTCCGGGACGGTGAGCGAGACGTCGTCGTTCGCCACGACGCCGCCGAAGGTCTTCCGCACGCCGCGAACCTCCAGGAGCGCGCTCACGGGGCGACCTCCGCCTGCGCCTGCGCGCGCTCGCCGCGCCGCTCGCGCAGCCACCCCACGATCCCCTGCGGGAAGAAGAGCACGATCGCGACGATGAGGAGCCCCAGAGCCACGCGCTGCCAGCCCAGCAGGTACGTCCAGAAAAGCTCCTGGGTCGCGTGGAAGATCGCGGCACCCACGACGGGTCCCCAGAGCGAGCCGCGCCCGCCCAGGATCGCCATGAGCACCATCCACACGCCGAAGGTGGGGCCCGCGAAGGCGAGCTCGCGCGGGTCGATGAATCCGGCGAGGTTCCCCACGGGACCCCCCGCGATCCCGAGGAAGAAGGCGGCCACGCACCAGGCGACCACCTTGCAGCGCGTCGTGTGCAGACCCATCGCCTCGGCCTTGCCCTCGTCGTCGCGGATCGCGTTCACGACGAGGCCGAAGCGGCGGGCGTAGAGGAGGCGCAGCAGCGCGAAGGCCGCCACCGCCAGCACGAAAAGAATGTAGTAGAAGAAGCGCTGCCCCTCCACCGCCTCGCCGGGAAAGATCGGGGGCGTCATGCCGGAGCCCGCGCCGATGTACTCGATGGCGGCCGCGAGGTCCGCCGCCGCCACGCCGAGGCCCAGGGTCCCGATGGCGAAGTAGTGTCCGCGCAGCCCCAGCATGGCGGGGCCGAGGAGGGCCGCGACGACCGTGGCGAGCACCGCCCCGCAGGCCATCCCCGTGAAGAGCGCCGGGTAGTAGGCGAGCCCGGAATCGCGCTGCACCACGGCGCAGGCGTACATGCCGAGGCCGAAGAAGACCACGTTCCCGAACGAGTTGTATCCCATCTGCCCGCCCAGGATGTCCCAGGTGAGCGCGAAGAGGATCATGAGCCAGAGGAAGGCGAGCTGCGTGGCGATGCCCGGGAAGAGCCACGGCGCCGCGAGCGACACCGCGCCGAGCGCGACGTAGAGGAGGACGGCGTTGCCCCGCTTGCTCACTTGAGGTAGGTCCGGCTGCTGCGCAGGCGCAGGTTGCGGAAGACGAGGATCAGCACGAGGAGGCCGAAGACGCAGGCCGTCTGGTACTCGGTGCCGAAGGCGAACCCGGCGAGGTTCTCGACCACGCCCAGGCCCGCGCCGGCGCCCAGCACGCCGGCGACGTTCCCGAGCCCCGCGACCACGACGATCATGAACGAGCGCAGCGTGTACGTGAGCCCGAGATAGGGATGGATGATCCAGGTCATCGCGACCAGCGCGCCCGCCGCCCCGCAGATCGCGGCGTTCAGCGCGAAGGTCATGCCGTACACGCGATCGGTGTCGATTCCCACGACGCGCGCCGCCCGGGCGTTCTGCGCGGTCGCGCGGATCGCCTGCCCCATCCGCGTCGCGCGCAGGAACCAGGCGAGGAGCGCTCCCACGGCGAGCGCGATCGCGAACGCGAGCACCTTCACCTTGCCCACCGTCACCATCCCGTTCGCGAAGATGAAGCTCCCCATGCCGGAGGGGACGGATTGGATGTTGGCGCCGAACACCTCGTTCGCGAGCTGCTGGATGAGGATGCTCAGGCCAAAGGTCGCGAGGAGCGCCGTGAAGAGGTCGCGATCGACGATCCGGTAGATCACGAGCTTGTAGAGGAGCCAGCCCACGACGAAGAGCACCACCGCCGCCGCCGGCACGCCCAGCAGGACCGGGGCGCCGGTCTTCGCGAGCTCGATCGCGACGTATCCGCCCAGCATCACGAGCTCGCCCTGGGTGATGTTGATCACGTTCATGACGCCCCAGACGAGCGCCATCCCGTAGGCGACGAGCGCGAAGATCGCGCCCACGAGGATCCCGTCCGCGAGGAGCTGGAGCGCGAGCGACGGCGCGTCCAGGAGGAGCGCGAGATTGCCCACCGCCGCTCCCGCGCGCCCGCGATTACTTGCGCTGGCTCCAGTCCGGGGCGGGGTAGACGATCTTCGCCTCCGCCCACTTGGTCGGCGCCACGACCTTGTACTTGCCGCCCTGCACCTGGTAGAGGACCATCGATTTCGCGATGTTCTTCCCGGTGGAGTCGAACTTGATCGGGCCGTAGAAGGTCGTCATGTCCGTCTTCGCGAGCGCGTCGCGCACCTTGTCCTTGTCGAGCGAGCCCGCGCGCTCGAAGGCGTCCACGAACGTGAGCACCGAGGCCGTCGACTCGGCCGCCTGGTAGGGAGCCTCGTAGTTGAAGCGCTTCTCGAAGCGCTTGGCGTAGTCCTCGGCGCTCCCGAACCAGCGGCCCTTGTACGCGAGGCTGCGGTCCCATTGCGAGCCGCACACCGCGTACTCGGCGGCCTTCCCCTGCTTCTCGGCGATCTGGGCCGAGTCGCAATGGGTGAGGGCGAGCATCGGCACGTTCACCTGGGCCTGGGACACCTGGCGCACCGCGAGCGTGGCGCCCTTGTCATGCCCCGAGACCACGAGCACGTCCGGCTTCAACGCCTTCACCTTGGCGAGGGTGGACGACATGTCGTTCAGCTCCGGCGGCAGCTTGTCGTCGATCACGACCTTCATGCCGAGCTTCTGTGCGTCCTCCGCCACGCCGTCGCGCACGTCCTTGGAGAAGTTGTCGTTCTCCACGGCGATGGCGACCTTGAGCGAGGACGGGCTCTTGCCCGCTTCCTTCGCCTTCTCCGCGGCGAGCTGGATCGCCGCGCGCAGGTAGTAGTCCGAGGTGTTGAGGACCGCGAAGAGGTACTTGTATCCCTTGGTGAAGAGGTCGCGGTCCGCGCCGTTCCCCTCGACCATCGGGATGTGGTACTTCTCGGTGACGGGCGCGATCGCCTTCGTGAGGCCGGAGCTGTACGGCCCGAGGACGAACTGCACGTGGTCCTGGTTGATGAGGCGCTCCACGAGCTGGGCGCCGCGCGCCGAGGTCGACTCGTCGTCGTAGTACGTGACCTTCAGCTTGTAGGTCTTGCCGCCCACCTTCACTCCGCCCATCTCGTTCACCCGATCGACGGCGAGGTCGTAGCCGTCCCTGGTGTTCTTGCCGTTGGTGGAGTACTTGCCGGTGAGGGATACGGCGGCGCCCAGGACGATGGTGTCGCCCTGCTGGGCGTAGGCCGCGATCCAGGGACAGGCGGCGAATGCCGCCAGCAACGCTAGGGATTTGCGCATGGGTCTCTCCTCTGGTTTTGCCGCCATCATATCGCAATACGATATACCGTGGCGGCGCCCGCCTACTCGAAGGGATGCCGGAGCACGATCGTCTCCGAGCGGTCCGGCCCCGTCGAGATGATCGCGATC
Organism: Usitatibacter sp.; assembly: GCA_036266535.1. GTDB lineage: Bacteria > Pseudomonadota > Gammaproteobacteria > Burkholderiales > Usitatibacteraceae > Usitatibacter. The sequence continues at coordinate 18,861 of DATAMY010000168.1, forward strand.
GGCGCGCCGACCAGCGCCTGCAGCCGCTCCAGGTAGGCGCGCGCGTTGGCCGGCAGCTCCTCGTAGCGCTTCACGCCCACGGTGCTCTCCTTCCAGCCGGGGTGCTCCTCGTAGATCGGCTCGCAGATGGCGAGCGCCTCGGCGCCCACGGGAAGGATGTCGCGCGTGCCGCCGCCGGCCACCTTGTAGCCCACCGCCACGCGCACCTTGTCGAGGCCGTCCAGGACGTCCAGCTTGGTGATGCACAGGCCCGTGATGCCGTTCAGCTGCACGGCGCGCTTGAGGGCCGCGGCGTCGAACCATCCGCAGCGCCGCGGCCGGCCGGTCACGGAGCCGTACTCGTTTCCCTTCACGCGGAGCCTCTCGCCGATCTCGTCCTCGAGCTCCGTCGGGAACGGCCCCGCGCCCACGCGCGTCGCATACGCCTTCGCGACGCCCAGGATGTAGTGGAGCTGCCCGGGGCCCACGCCCACGCCGGCGGCCGCCTGCCCCGCCACGCAGTTCGACGAGGTGACGAACGGGTACGTGCCGTGGTCCACGTCGAGGAGCGCCGCCTGCGCGCCCTCGAAGAGGATCGCCTTCCCCTCGCGGATGAGGGCGTTCACCTCGCCCGAGACGTCGGCCACCATCGGGCGCAGGCGCTCGGCGAAGCCGAGGGTCTCGTCGAGCGTCTTCTGGAAATCGATCGTGTCCGCCTTGTAGTAGTTGCGGAGCATGAAGTTGTGGTAGTCCAGCACCTCGCCCAGCTTCGCGGCGAAGCGCTCGCGCGCGTAGAGGTCCTGCACGCGGATCGCGCGGCGGGCGACCTTGTCCTCGTACGCGGGGCCGATGCCGCGCCCGGTCGTTCCGATCTTCGCCTCGCCCTTCGCGCGCTCGCGCGCCTGGTCGATCGCGATGTGGTGCGGGAGGATCAGCGGGCACGCTTCGGAGATGCGAAGCTGGGTCGCGGCCTTCACGCCCAGCTTCTCCAGCTCGACGATCTCCTCGCAGAGCGCCTGCGGGGAGACGACCACGCCGTTGCCGATGAAGCACTTCACGTTTCCGTGGAGGATCCCCGAGGGGATGAGGCGCAGGATGGTCTTCCGCCCATCGATCACGAGCGTGTGCCCGGCGTTGTGGCCGCCCTGGAAGCGCACCACCGCCGAGGCGTGGTCCGTGAGCCAGTCGACGATCTTGCCCTTGCCCTCGTCGCCCCACTGGGTGCCGATGACGACTACGTTACGCGCCATTTCCCGTCCTTCTTCTCGAGCCTGCGGTCGCATGCGAGCTCGCCGCGCGCGGCCTCGTGGCCCGGCAGGTCGACCACGACGACCTCGCCCGCGTCGCGAAGCTGCGCGATGGCCACGTCCAGCGCCGCATCGTCCGACGCCGGGGCGAGGATGCATTTTCGCGCCGGGGGCGGCGGGGCGAGCCGCGCCAGCTGCCGCAGGTCCATCGTGAATCCGGTGGCGGGACGCGCGCGCCCGAAGCTCGCGCCCACCTCGTCGTAGCGGCCGCCGCGCGCGATCGCGTCCGGGCTTCCGGAGGCGAACGCGGCGAAGGTGAGGCCGCTCTCGTAGTTGAAGCCGCCCAGCTCCGCGAGATCGACGGAGACCTCGACGCCGGGCGCCGCGCACGCGCGCGCCAGGCGCTCGAGCGCGTCGAGCGCCTGGGCCACGGCCGGGATCTTCGGGAGCACGCCGCGCGCGCGGTCGATCACGTCCACCGCGCCGTTCAACGCCGTGAGGGGTGCGAGCTCTCCCGCGGCCGATGCGTCCTTCTGCTGCACGGCGTGGAAGAGCTCCTCCGCGCGCTCCGGGTCCCCGTTCGCCCGCGCCATCGCGCGGTAGATCGCCGGGTTGCCGAGGTCCACGTGCACGCGCTCGATGCCCGCGCGCTTCAACGCCGCGACCATGAGCCGCACGACCTCCACGTCCGCCTCGAGGCCCGCGTGCCCGTAGAGCTCCGCGCCGATCTGCACCGGCTCGCGCGTCTTCGTCATTCCCGCCGGGCGCGTGTGGAGCACGCTCCCGCAATAGCACAGGCGCGCCACGCCCTGCCGGTTAAGGAGGTGCGCGTCGATCCGCGCCACCTGCGGCGTGTGGTCCGCTCGCAGGCCCATCATCCGCCCGGAAAGCTGGTCGACCAGGCGGAAGGTGGCGAGGTCGAGGTCGCGCCCGGTGCCGGAGAGGAGCGACTCGACGTACTCGAGGAGCGGGGGCGCCACGAGCTCGTAGCCGCCCGCCTCGAAGAGGTCCAGGATCGCGCGGCGCAGGCGCTCCATCGCGCGCGCCTCGGCGGGCAGCACGTCCTCGATGTGCTCGGGTAAAAGCCAGCGTCTCATTTCGTTTGCTCCCTCTCCCCGGGGTCCCCCATGGGGCAGGAATCCGAAGACAGAGGGTTGGGCAGAGGGTAGGCCGTAAGGTCAATGCGCCAAAAAAAGTATCACGAGGCCCACCATCATCGACGAGAGCCCCGCGAAGCGGATCTGGCCGTCGGTCATCTCGGTGAGCTTGCGGAAGAAGTCGCGCCAGACGCGCGGGGACGTGAACGGAAGGATCCCCTCGATCACGAGCATCAGCGCGATCGCCGCGACGACGATCTCGCTCACGGCCCCGAGGCCTTGCCGCGGCCGGGGCTTTTCAGGTACTTGAAGAACTCCGAGTTCGGGTCGAGCACCATCACGTCGCCCTTGCCGCGCAGGCTCTGGCGGTAGGCCTCGAGGCTGCGGTAGAAGCTGAAGAACTCCGGGTTCTTCCCGAACGCCTCGGCGTAGATGCGCGAAGCCTGCGCGTCGCCCTCGCCCTTCACGCGCTGCGCGTCGCGGTACGCCTCGGCGACGATCACCTGCCGCTGCCGGTCCGCGTCCGCCTTGATCTTCTCGCCCTCCGCCTGGCCGGTCGCGCGGAGCTCGTTCGCCACGCGCTTCCTCTCCGACTCCATGCGGCGATACACGTCCGAGGAGATCTCCGGGACGAAGTCCACGCGCTTCAACCTCACGTCCTCGACGTGGACGCCGATCCGCTTCAGGTCCTCGTCCACGCGGCGCGTCACCACCGACATGATCTTGTCGCGCTCGCCCGAGACCACCTCGTGGACGGTGCGCTTCGCGAACTCCGCGCGGAGCGCGTCGTTCACGGTCTGCGCCATCCGGGCCTCCGCCTGGATCGGGTCGCCGCGCACCGAGACGTAGTAGAGCTTCACGTCGGCCACCCGCCATTTCACGAAGGAATCGACCAGGACGTTGCGGTTCTCGGAGGTGAGGTAACGCTCCGGGTCGCGCGCCTCCATGGTCTGGATGCGCGTGTCGTAGAGGCGCACGTTCTGCAGGAACGGCACGAGGAAGTAGAGGCCGGGCTTGGTCTGCACGTCGATCACCTCGCCCAGCTGGAACTTGATCGCCGCCTTCCGCTGGTCGATGGTGTAGACGCTCATGCCGAGGAGGAGCACCGCCACCAGCGCGATCGCGAACGCGACGAGGGAGACGCGCCTCATCGCGCGGCGTCCCGGTCGCGCGAGCGCAGGGAATCGCGGCGCGACGTGGCGTCCGGCGAGGGGGCCGTCACCTCGGTCGGGACGTTCGAGCGCATCGTGGGCTCCGGCAGCGGGACCGTCGCCTGCTGCGCGCCGCCGGAGGAGAGCTGCATGAGCTTGTCCAGCGGGAGGTAGAGGAGGTTCTGTCCGCCGGCCTTCTGGTCGATGATCACCTTGCTCGTGGCCGAGAGGATCTGCTGCATGGCGTCGAGGTACATGCGCTCGCGCGTGACCGCGGGCGCGCGCTCGTACTCCACGAGGATCTGGCGGAAGCGCGCCGCGTCGCCCTGGGCGGTGGAGATCACGCTCTGGCGGTAGCCGCTCGCCTCCTCGAAGAGCCGGGCCGCCACGCCGCGCGCCTTCGGGACCACGTCGTTCGCGTACGCCTGGCCCTCGTTCTTGAAGCGCTCGCGGTCCTGCTGCGCGCGCACGACGTCCTCGAACGCGGGAAGGACCTGCTCCGGCGCCTGGGTGTTCTGGAGGTTCACGCTCGTGATGAGGATGCCGGTCTTGTACCGGTCGAGGTTCTGCTGCATGAGCGCCTTCACCTGGGAGGCGACCTCGCTCCGGCCCGCGCTCAGCACGAAGTCCATCTTGCTCTTGCCGACCACCTCGCGGATCGAGGTCTCGGCGGCCTGCATCACGTTGTCGTCCGGGTTCTTGTTGTTGAAGAGGTAGTCCTCGGGGCTCTTGATCGTCCACTGCACGCCGAACTGCACGTCGACGATGTTCTCGTCGTCCGTGAGCATGAGCGCTTCCTGGGGCTGCTTGTTCTTGGTGTTGCCGCGGTAGCCCACCTCCACGGGACGCACGCGCGCGACGTCCACCACCTCGACCGCCTCGATGGGATAGGGCATGTGCCAGCGCGGTCCCGGCATCGTGGTCTCGAGGTACTTGCCCAGGCGCAGCACCACGCCGCGCTTGCCCTCGTCCACGATGTAGAAGCCGCTCGCGAGCCACACGACGAGGAGGAGCAGGATCACGAACGCCGCGCCGCCGCCCATGGCGGCGCCGTAGCGGTGGCCGCCTCCGGGCGGGGGCGTGCCGCGGCCGCGGAAACCGAGGAGCGCCGCGATCTTCTGCTGGAGCTTCCTCAGGATCTCCTCGAGGTCCGGCGGACCCTCGTTATCCTTTTTCCCCCACTGGGGATCGTTCGGCGGCATGGGGACAGACCCTGGTGTCTAGGCGTCAGCGATTTTATCGAGGTGGGGGTCTGTCCCCCGGTGTTTCAGGCGGCGGTGGCGAGCGGCCCGCGGCCGGCTTCGCGCGCCGCCTCGGCGAGCACTTCCCGGAGCGCGTCGATTCCGGCGCCGGTGGCCGCACTCACCTTGATATTCAATATCTTACCACACGCATCGCGCACGACTTCCGGGGCGAGGCCGGGCACTCGGTCGATCTGGTTGTACACGAGGATCTGCGGCACCTCGGCCGCGCCGATCTCCGCCAGCACCGCGTTCACGGCCGCGATCTGCTCGTCGCGCTGGGGGCTCGCCGTGTCGACCACATGCAGCAGCACGTCGGCCTGGATCGTCTCCTCGAGCGTCGCCTTGAACGAGTCGACCAGGGTGTGCGGGAGGTCGCGGATGAAGCCCACGGTGTCCGAGATCGCGATCGTGGCGTCCTCGCCCACGTAGACGCGGCGCGTGGTCGTGTCGAGTGTGGCGAAGAGCTGGTCCGCGACGTACGCCTCCGAGCCCGCGAGCCGGTTGAAGAGCGTCGACTTCCCCGCGTTGGTATAGCCCACGAGCGCCGCGCGCAGGATCCCCGAGCGCGTTCGCCCGGAGCGCTGCGTCTCGCGCACGCGGCCCACCTTGCGGATGCGCTCCTTCAGCTTCTTCACCTGCTCGCCGATCATGCGGCGGTCGAGCTCGATCTGCTTCTCGCCCGGGCCGCCGGTCTTGCCGAGCGAGCCGCGCTGGCGCTCGAGGTGGGTCCATCCGCGCACGAGCCGCGTGGACAGGTGCTCCAGGCGCGCGAGCTCGACCTGGAGCTTCCCCTCGGCGGTGCGCGCGCGCTGCGCGAAGATGTCGAGGATCACGTCCGTGCGGTCGAAGACCCGGATCTGCGGAACCTGCTCGATCAAGGCGCGCTCGAGGTTGCGGACCTGCGCCGCGGTGAGCTGCCGGTCGAAGACCACGATGTCCGAGGCGTGCATCACGAGCGCCTCGCGGATCTCCTCGACCTTGCCCTTGCCCGCGAAGGTCGCGGCGTCCGGGCGGTCGCGCCGCCCGCGGATCACCTCGACCACTTCGGCGCCGGCGCTCTCGACCAGCCGCGCGGCTTCCTCGGCGCGGTCGTCGCCCGGATGGGCGCGGCCGATGTCGAGGCTGACGAGGACGGCGCGCGAGCGCTCAGGATTCCTGCGAATGCTCAATCGGGACCGACACCGGGCGTGCCGGGACCACCGTGGAGATCGCGTGCTTGTAGACCATCTGCGTCACGGTGTTCTTGAGGAGCACGACGTATTGGTCGAACGATTCGATCTGGCCCTGCAGCTTGATGCCGTTCACCAGGTAGATCGAGACCGGGACATGCTCCTTGCGCAACGTATTGAGGAACGGGTCCTGCAGAAGTTGGCCCTTGTTGCTCATTGTTCTGCCCCTTTTCGAACCATCGGGTTTCCCGGTCTACGCCGGGCCGTTCACCTGCAGGCGGACAGTATACCCGCCCGTGCGAAGGACACCCGGCGCCGGCAAGTAGTTCCTACCCATAGCGGCGTTTCGAGATGATCTTGCGGCGGCGGCGCTGGGAGTCCTGCTTCTCGGTCAGGGGTTTGTGCCGTCCCTCGAACGGATTGGCGGCCGACCGGAGCTCGATCCGGAGCGGCGTGCCCTTCAGCTTGAAGGCCTTCTGGAACGTGTTCTCCAGGTAGCGCTTGTACGGCGCCTTCACGCCGGCGAGTCCCGATCCGTGGATCACGATGATGGGCGGGTTCGAGCCGCCCTGGTGGGCGTAGCGCATCTTGGGGCGGAAGCGGCCGGACATGGGCGGCTGCTGCTGCGTGACCGCCGCCTGCAGCGCGCGCGTGAGCTTGGGCGTGGAGAGCTTCGCCATCGCCGCCGCGAAGGCGACGTCCACGGCGGCGAGGAGCGGCTTCACGCCCGTCCCCTTGAGCGCGGAGATCGGCACGAACGCCGCGAAATCGAGGAACTGGAGCTTCCGCTCGAGCTCGCTTTGCACGTCCTTGCGCTTTTCCGCATCGATCGCGTCCCATTTGTTCACGGCGACCACCAGCGCGCGGCCCGATTCGAGGATATAGCCGCCGATGTGGGCGTCCTGGTCCGCGATGTCCGCCTCCGCGTCGACCACGAGCACGACCACGTTCGCCCGCTCGATCGCCTGCAGGGTCTTCACCACGGAGAACTTCTCCACCGACTCGAACACCTTTCCCCGGCGCCGTATTCCCGCGGTATCGACCAACGTGTAGCGGCGGCCGTCGCGCTCGAGCTCCACCTCGATCGCGTCGCGCGTGGTCCCGGGCTGGTCGAAGGCGATCATCCGCTCCTCGCCCAGCAGGCGGTTCACGAGGGTGGACTTCCCCACGTTGGGGCGCCCCACGATCGCCACGCGCGGGTGGTCGGGCGCCTCTTCCTCCGGCGGCTCCGGGGCGAAGCCCGCGAGCGCCTCCTCCACCAGGGCGCGCGTGCCCTCCCCGTGCTCCGCCGAGATCGCGTGCGGGTCGCCGAGCGCCAGCTCGTGGAACTCCGCGGTCACGACCTCCTCGCGCATGCCCTCGGTCTTGTTCACGACGAGGACGACCTTCGAGCTCGCGGAGCGCAGCTGCTGCGCGATCCGGCGGTCCTGCGGCGTGAGTCCCGCGCGGCCGTCCGTCATGAAGAGGATCACGTCCGCCTCCGCGATCGCCTCGCGCGCCTGGCGCGCCATCTCCGAGAGGATGCCTTCCTTCGCGACGGGCTCGAAGCCGCCGGTGTCGACCACGATGAAGGGCTTCTCGCCCACCCGCCCCTGGCCGTAGTGGCGATCGCGCGTGAGGCCGGGAAGGTCCGCGACCAGGGCGTCGCGCGAGCGCGTGAGGCGGTTGAAGAGCGTCGACTTCCCGACGTTCGGCCGTCCGACGAGGACCAGGGTGGGTTTCAAGTTGCCAGGCTAGAAGCGCACCGCGACGAGCGCGCCTCCCGCGGTCTGCGCGAAGAGCGCCGAGAGCCCCGGCACCAGCGAGACCACCTGCGTGCCGTCCGTCGGGAGCCGCCCGATGATGGCGCCGTCGTCCGCGGAGAGCACGTGCAGGAATCCGTCGATGTCGCCGACCACGACCTTCCCGTCGAAGACCGCCGGCGCGGTGAGGCGGCGATAGAGGAGCTTGTCGTTCTTCCAGACGCTGGCACCCGTCTTCTTGTCGAGCGCGTGGACCGCGCCCGTCTCGTCCACGAGGTAGAGGTTCTTCGCGTCCGTGGCGAGCGCCCGCGAGGTGGAGAGCTCGCGCGTCCACACGACGTTCCGCGTCGCGATCTCGAAACAGCCGACCTTCAGCTGGTACGCCGCGGCGCAGACGTCGGGGCCGTCGATCACGGGAAGCCCCGCGACGTCCGCGATCCGCTCGAGCTCGGTCGCGCCCTTCGGGAGCGCCACCGTCTCTTCCCACGTGAGCTTGCCGTCCTCGAGGTCCAACGCGATCAGCTTCCCGTTCGGGTAGCCCGCCACCACGTCCCCGCCCACGGCGATCACGCCCGCGGGACTCCGCAGGAGGAGCGAGGGCGTCGGGCGCTGGTACACCCAGAGGCGCTTCCCGTCCGCCGCGGCGAACGCGAAGATGCGCCCGTCCGCGGTGCGCAGGACCACGATGTTGCGCGAGATCGCGGCCGGCGCGATCACCTCGCCCGCGACGGGCGCCGTCCATAGGTGCTTCCCGGACGTGTCGTAGGCGAGGACCTCGCCCTTGAGCGTGCCCGCGATGATCCGTCCGTCGGCCACCTCGAGGCCGCCGCCGATGGGCTTCTTCGTCTCGATGCGCGAGACGAGATGGCCGTCGTCCTCGGCGACGATGGTGATGTTGCCCTCGGCCGAGGCGGCGTAGACGCGGCCGCCGGCGATCGCCGGACGCAGGTTGAGGCCTGCCGACTTGCCGACGCTCGCGGTCCACGCGGCGCGCGGCGTGACTGTGGCCACGATCGGGGTGAGCGGCGTGGGCGGGTTCGCCGGGTCGCTCATGATGCCCACCCACTTGAGCGGGTTGTACGACGAGCATCCCGCGGCGAGCGCGAGGACCGCCGCGAGCGCGGCCAACCGTACGACGGGTTTCATGGCGCGCCTCCGAGGGCGTTCAACTTCGTGCCCGCGACGGAGCGGACCGGGTTCGCCAGCCCCGCCTTGTCGACCGCGAGCTTGTAGGCCGCGCGCGCCTCGTCGAGGCGGCCCTGCGCGAGCATGATGTCGCCGCGCAGGTCCGCGGCCGGGGCGGCGAACGCCTCGTCCTTGTTGCCGTCGAGCACCTTGAGCGCATCGTCGTATTTCTTCTCGTCGAGGAGCACGGCGGCCAGGCGCAGGCGCGCGACGCCGCGGTGCTCGTCCGCGCCGCGGTCCATCACCCACTCGAGCCGTTTCTGCGCCTGGGCGAGGTCGCCCGCGTCGAACGCGGCCTTCGCCGCGGCGAGCTGCGCCTCCGAGGCGAAGTACGAGCCCGGGTGCTTGTCGATCAGCGGCTGCGCGGCGGCGGCGACCTTCTTGTCGTCGCCCTTCATCGCCTCGCCCACCGGGCGGAACATCGCCGCGGCGTCCTCCGCCTCGCGCGCGCTCCACCAGAGCCATCCCCGGTACCCGCCGAAGACGAGGATCGCGACGACGATCGCGGCCGCGACGTACCAGCGGTTGTCCTCCCACCACGCCTTCAGCTCGGCGATGCGTTCCTGCTCTTCGAAATCGTACGATCCGCTCATCTCAATCCAATTCCCCGAGAGCCTCGCCCGGATCGAGCGTCCTCTGCTCGCCTCCGCCGCGAAGCGGTTTCAACGTGACACGCCTGGAGGCGACCTCGTCGTCGCCGATGAGCGCCGCGAAGCGGGCGCCGCTCGCGTCCGCCTTCTTCATCTGCGACTTGAAGCTGCCTCCCGCACCCAGCACGACGCTCTTCCCGGCATCGCGCCACTGCTCGGCCAGGCGCCATGCCGCCTCCACCGCCGCCTCGCCGGAATGCACCACGAAGACGTCCACGGCGCATTCCGCCGCGGCGCCCGCCGCCTTCATCGCGAGGAGCACGCGCTCCACGCCCATGCCGAAGCCGCACGCGGGCGTGGCCTTGCCGCCGAGCTCCCCGAAGAGCGCGTCGTAGCGCCCCCCGCCCGCGATCGTCGACTGCGCCCCGATGCCGGGCGACACGAACTCGAAGACGGTGCGATTGTAGTAGTCCAGGCCGCGCACGAGCCGCGGGTTCACGGTGTAGGCGAGGCCCGAGCGCTCGAGGAGCCACTTGAGCTCCTCGAAATGCGCGGCCGCGCCCTCGCCCAGGTGGTCCATGAGCCGCGGCGCGCCCTCGATCATCTCCTGCATCGCGGGATTCTTGGAATCGAGGATGCGCAGCGGATTGGTGTGCAGGCGCCGCTTGGCGTCCTCGTCCAGGAGCCCCGCATGCTTCTCGAAGTAGGCGACGAGCTTCTCGCGGTGCACGCGCCGGTCCGCCGCGTCCGCGATGGAGTTCACGTGGAGCTCGGCGCCCTCGATCCCGAGCTCCTTCCAGAGGCGTGCCAGCATCGCGATCTGCTCGGCGTCCACGTCCGGCCCCTCGAAGCCCAGGGCCTCCACGTCGAACTGGTGGAACTGCCGCTGGCGGCCCTTCTGCGGGCGCTCGTAGCGGAACATCGGGCCCGACGTCCACACGCGCATCGGGCCGTTGTAGAGGAAGTTGTGCTCGATCGCGGAGCGAACGATTCCGGCGGTCGCTTCGGGACGCAGGGCGAGGCTCTCGCCGTTCCTGTCCTCAAAAACGTACATTTCCTTCTCGACGATGTCCGTCGCTTCCCCGATGCCGCGCACGAAGAGCGCGGTGGGCTCCACGATCGGCGTGCGGATGTTGCGGTAGCCGTACTGGCGGAAGACGCGGCGGCACGCATCCTCGAGGCGCTCCCACAGCGGGCTTTCCTCCGGAAGAACGTCCTCCATTCCCCGGATGGCCTGGATTTTTTGATTCATGGCGCTCCGGAGTCGCTTGCGCAGCTCATGGCGCGGTCCGGACGGGAATCGATCGCAGGCCCTGCCCGCGCTTGGCCCCGGCATCGCCCGCGCCATAGTGCGAGCGCACGTACTCTTCCACGATCGCCTGGAATTCCTCCGCGATGCGCTCGCCCTTGAGCGTCACGGTCTTCTCGCCGTCCACGTAGACGGGCGCCACGGGCCTCTCGCCCGAGCCCGGAAGCGAGATGCCGATGTTCGCGAGCTTCGACTCGCCGGGACCGTTCACCACGCAGCCCATCACGGCGACGTGCATGTCCTCGACACCCGGGTATTCCGCGCGCCAGACGGGCATCTGCTGCCGGAGATACCCCTGGATCTTGTCCGCGAGCTCCTGGAAGAACGTGCTCGTGGTGCGGCCGCAACCCGGGCACGCGCTCACCATCGGCGTGAACGAGCGCAGGCCCATGGTCTGCAGCATCTCCTGCGCCACGATCACCTCGCGCGTGCGATCGCCGCCCGGCTCGGGCGTCAGCGACACGCGGATCGTGTCGCCGATGCCCTCCTGCAGGAGGACCGCCATCGCCGCGGTCGAGGCGACGATGCCCTTGGAGCCCATGCCGGCCTCCGTGAGTCCCAGGTGGAGCGCGTAGTCGCAGCGCGCGGCGAGCATGCGGTAGACGCGGATCAGGTCCTGGACGGCGGAGACCTTGCACGAGAGCACGATCCGGTCGCCCGGAAGCCCGATCTCCTCCGCCTTCGCCGCGCTCTCGAGCGCCGAGCGCACGAGCGCGTCGCGCATGACCTCGTCCGCTTCCTTCGGGCGCGGAAGGCGCGCGTTCTCGTCCATCATCCGCGCGAGGAGCTCCGGGTCGAGCGATCCCCAGTTCACGCCGATCCGCACCGGCTTCGCGTGCTCGATCGCCTTCTCGATCATGGTCGAGAACTGCTCGTCGCGCTTCGTGCCGTGGCCGACGTTGCCCGGGTTGATGCGGTACTTGTCGAGCGCCACCGCGCACTCCGGCACCTGGGCCAGGAGCTTGTGCCCGTTGAAGTGGAAGTCGCCCACGAGCGGCACGCGCGCGCCCATCGCCTCCAGGCGCTCGCGGATCGCCGGCACCTGCCGCGCGGCCTCGAGCGTGTTCACGGTGATGCGCACGATCTCGGAGCCCGCGTGCGCGAGCGCCGCGACCTGGCGTGCCGTGGCCTCCGCGTCCTCGGTGTCCGTGTTGGTCATGGACTGCACGAGGATGGGCGCGCCGCCCCCGATGATCTTGTCGGCGACGCGGACGGGTCGCGAGGTGCGGCGGGGAATCATGGAAAGCAGCGGCCTATTCGAGGGTGAAGCGCGCGACGGCGACGTTGGTGTGCGGCTCGAGGTCGAACTCCCGGCCGTCGTAGGTGAGATGGACTTCCGGCGCGTTGCCGACCACGACCTGGAGGGGCGGGCGTCCCGCGACCTCCGCGTCGCCGCCCGCCGGGTTCAGGCGCTGCAGGAGGATCCGGCCGCGCGCATCGCGCACCTCGACCCACGATTCGCCGGTGAAGTGGAAGCGCAGCCGCTTCGCGCCGGGCGGGACCGCCTCGCTCGCGGCCACGTCCGCCTTGTCCGCCGCCGCGGACTTGTCCGGCGCCGCGGATTTCTCGGGCGGCGCGGATTTCGGCGGCGCGGCCGGAGCGACGGTCGGCGTGGGCGTCGAAGCGGCGGGCGCGGGCGGCTTCGGCTGCGGCTCCGTCATGGCGGGCGCAGCCGCCGCGGGCGGCGGCGAAGTGGCGCGGCTCGCCTTCGACGCCTTGTCCGCCGGCTGGCCGGGAGCGCGCCCCGGCCGCACGTACATCGCCCAGTACATCGCGGCGAATCCCACGGCCACCGCCACCACCGCGAGCGTGGCGGCCTTCACGTACGGGCTCGAGAAGCGCTCGCCCAGCGGATCGAAGCGGATGTTCTGCGTGGGCACGACGATCCCCGGCGCGGGCTCGCGCGGCTTCGCATTCGCGAGGAGGCCCAGCAACGGGTCGGCCGGCACGTTCAGCACCTTCGCGTAGTTGCGCACGAAGCCGCGCAGGAAAGTGCCCTTGGGCAAGTGCTCGAAGTCGCCGTGCTCGAGCGCCTCGACCTGCGAGGGGCTCATGTGCAGGCGCTGCGCCACGTCCGTGCGCGCGAGGCCCTGCCGCTCGCGCTCCGCCGCGAGCGTGGCACCCAGCGTGCTCCGCTCCTCCCGCCCCGGATTTTCGCCGGCCTCGTCCACGTCGATCAGGGACGCTTCTCGGCGAGCTCATGCGTCTGCGGCGCGTCCGGGAAGCGCCGGCGCATCTGCTGCAGGAAGCTCTCCTCGGTGGCGCTGTCCTTCACGGCGCGCGCGATCCGCACGCCCAGCACGAGCCCGTCCAGCGGCGGGGCGCTCAGGAGCCGCATGTATCGGTTGAGGTAGTTCTCGGCGTCCTTGTAGGCGCCGCGCTCGTAATCGATGATCGCGAGGTTGTAGAGCGCGCCGATCATGTCCGGGCGCACCGACACGGCGCGGCGCAGGTACTGCTCCGCCTCGTCGTCCTTGTGCATGCGGCGCAGGCACAGGCCCGCGGAGAGGTACGCCTTCTCCGGCGTCGGATACTGCGAGTCCGTCGTCGCGCGCTTGAGCATGTCGAGCCCGCGCGCCGAGTCGTTCCGGGTGCACAGGAACCAGCCGAAGTTGTTCAGGACCTCGGCGCTGTTGGGCGCGATGCTCAACGCCCGGTCGAACGCCTCGCGCGCCGCCACGTCCTCGCGCAGCTCCATGTACACCAGCCCCTGCATGTTGTACGCCGGCATGTACGTGGGATCGTCCTTCACCGCGAGGCGCGTCTCCGAGAGAGCCACGTTGAAGTTGCCGCGCGAGAAGTACTCGCCGGCGAGCGAGGTGTGGACCTCGGCCCTGCGCCGCGCGTCCGCCATGTTGCCCTCGGTGACGGCGTGCGACTCGACCGTCTTCTGGGTCACGCAGCCGGCCACGGACGCGAAGGCGCCGATGGCGAGAGCCGCTCGCATTGCGGGAAGGAAGCGCATCAGGACCTCGGCGAAGGGGAATGGAAGCGGACGGCGCGCGGCTTCATGCGGTTCACCACCTGGCCCGCGAGCTGGCCGCACGCGGCGTCGATGTCGTCCCCGCGCGTCTTCCTCACGGTCGCGACGAAGCCCGCGTCGAGGAGGATCTTCTGGAAGAGACGCACGCGATCCGGGTGGGTGACCTCGAAGCCGGAGTCCGGGAACGGGTTGAACGGGATGAGGTTCACCTTGGACGGGATCGTGGAGAGGAGCTTCGCGAGCTCGCGCGCGTGGTCCGGCGCGTCGTTCACGCCCTTCAGCATCACGTACTCGAAGGTGATGAAGTCGCGGGGGGCCGCCTCCAGGTAATCGCGGCAGGCGTCGAGCAGCGTCGCGATGGGATACGCGTCGTTCACGGGCATGATGCGGCTCCTGATCGCGTCGTTCGGCGCGTGCAGGCTCACCGCGAGCGCCACGGGGAGCGCGTCCTTCAGCTTCCGGATCTGCGGCACGACGCCCGACGTGGAAAGCGTGACCCGCCGGCGGGAAAGCCCGTAGGCGTGGTCGTCCAGCATGATCGACATGGCGTCGACCACGGGCTCGAAATTGTTGAGCGGCTCGCCCATCCCCATCATGACGACGTTGGTCACGCGCAAGCCCCGGCGCGCCGCCTGCCACACCTGGCCGATGATCTCCGCCACGGCGAGGTCGCGGTTGAACCCCTGGCGTCCCGTCGAGCAGAAGCCGCACGCGAGCGCGCAGCCCACCTGGGAGGAGACGCAGAGCGTGCCGCGGTCGTCTTCGGGGATGAACACGGTCTCGATCCCGTTCCCGGTTCCGACGTCGTAGAGCCACTTCACGGTTCCATCCTCCGAGCGGTGCTCGGAGAGGACCGCCGGCGCGCGCACCTCGGCGCTCGCGCGGAGCTTCTCGCGCAGGGACTTGGCGAGATCCGTCATCGCGTCGAAGTCGCCGACCCCGCGCTGGTGGATCCAGCGGAAGACCTGCTTCGCGCGGAAGGGCTTCTCGCCCTGCGCGGCGAACCACTCCGTGAGGCGCGGGAGCGTGAGGTCGAGGAGGTTGGTGCGTTCGGTCATGGTCGCGCGGGCGATTCGCCGGTCCGGCGCCGCGCTAGCGGGCGTAGACCTGGCTTTGCGGAAAGAAATACGCGATCTCGTTCGCGGCCGTCTCCGGCGCGTCCGAGCCGTGGACGGCGTTGGCGTCGATGGACTGCGCGAAATCCGCGCGGATGGTGCCTTTGCCGGCCTTCTTCGGGTCCGTGGCGCCCATGAGGTCGCGGTTCTTCTGGATCGCGTTCTCGCCCTCGAGCACCTGGATCATCACCGGGCCGGAGATCATGAAGCCGACCAGGTCGTTGAAGAACGGGCGCCCCTTGTGGACCGCGTAGAAGCCCTCGGCGTCGTTTCGCGACAGGTGCGTCATCCGGGCGGCGACGATCTTGAGGCCCGCCTTCTCGAACCGGGCGTAGATCTCCCCGATCACGTTCTTCGCGACGGCGTCGGGCTTGATGATCGAGAGGGTGCGCTCCACCGCCATGAATTTCTCCGCTAAATGGATGAAAAATTTAGCTTTTCATTCTATCACAGCCGGCCGTTCCCGGCTAGTCCGGCGCCGCCTTTTGCGCGTCCGGGGACCATGCGGGAAGGATGCCGGCCGCGCCCCGCGGGCAGGCGAACTCGGCGGCCACCCCGATTCCGGGCACCCAGGCGACCGCCTCGCCCCGGAAGAGGAGCGGCAGGCGGCCGCGGTCCCATTCCGGCACGGCGGCCTCGCGAAGGAGGTTCTTGAGCGTCCGCGACGGGCGCGCGGGGCCGAGCCGCACGCGTTCGCCGCCCCGCCGATCGCCGAAATGCCAGTCGCCCTCGCTCGCCAGCTCCCGCGCGAGGCCCTCGCCCACGGCGGGACTGAACCGGACGCTCCCGCGCCCATCCCCGAGCTCGAGGAGCGTCTCTCCCCGCCACGCCACGCGCCACGCATCCGGGGCCGCCGCATCCATGCCGCTCACCGCGCGAGCGACGCCGCGGTGGCGCACGAGCATGGCGTCCGGAAGCGCGATCCGCACGCGCGCGTCCTCGCGCGACTCGTAGAGCTGGCGCGACATCTCGGCGAGGCGTGATTCGCTCGGCATCGCGAGGCCTTCCGCGGCGAGGAAAGCGCGGAGCGCATTGGCGCGGCGCTCGGGCGTGAGGCCCTCGAGGAGCGTGAGCCCCGCGCCCGGCCGCGTGGGCGCCCCGTCGATGCGCGCGAGCTCGTCCAGGAGCTCTCCCGCCGCGGCCGCGTGCCGCGCGAGGCGCGAGGCCCCCGCGCGCCAGCCGCCGAAGCGCGCATCGAGCCGGGGTGCCACGTCGAGGCGAAGGTAGTTGCGGTCGTGCCGCGGCGAGGCGTTCGACTCGTCCTCGATCCACGAGAGCCCGCGGTCTCGCGCGTGGGCCAGCAGCGCCGGCCGGCCGAGGGCCAAGAGCGGGCGGAAGATCGAGACGCGCGAATCCGGAAGCGCGCGCAGCTCCGGCATCGCGGCCAGGCCCTTCAAGCCCGTGCCCCGCGCGAGCTGCAGGAGGACCGTCTCCGCCTGGTCGTCGCGATGGTGGGCGAGCGCCACGATCGGCTCCGGCCTTCGCGCGTAGATCGCGTAGCGCGCCGAGCGCGCCGCCGCCTCGAGCCCGTCGCCCGAGGCGCGCTCGACGTGGACGCGTTCGATCGCGAGCGGCACGCCCAGCGCCGCGCATTGGCGCTCGCACGAGGCGGCCCATGCATCCGCGTTCGGGCTCAAGCCGTGGTGGACGTGCACGGCGCAGAGCCGATGGCCCAGCGCGGGTGCCACGCGCGCGAGCGCGTCCAGCAGCACCGTGGAATCGAGCCCGCCCGAAAATCCGGCGCAGATCGCCGCGCCGCGCGGGATCGCGGCCGCGGTGCGCGACGCGACGTGCCGCTCGAGCTCCCGCCTAGCCGGCGAGCTCCTTGAACTTTCCATAGTTCACCCACCGCTCCTGGCGGCGCTCGAGGAGCTGCTCCGCCGAGAGATCCTGCAGCGTGCGCAGGCTCTCCTGGATCGCCTTCTTGAGGCTTCGCGCCGCTTCCGCGGGGTCCCGGTGCGCGCCGCCCAGCGGCTCGGCGATCACCTTGTCGATCACGCCCAGCGTCTTCAGGCGCGGGGCGGTGATGGCGAGGCTCTCCGCCGCCTCGCCCGCGTTCTCCGCGCTCTTCCAGAGGATCGCGGCGCACCCCTCAGGCGAGATCACCGAGTACGTCGAGTACTGCATCATGAGCGTCACGTCGCCCACCGCGATCGCGAGCGCGCCCCCGGAGCCGCCCTCGCCGATCACGCTCACCACGACCGGCACGCGCAGTCCCGCCATCACGTAGAGGTTGTGCCCGATCGCCTCCGACTGGCCGCGCTCCTCCGCGCCGATGCCGGGGTAGGCGCCGGGCGTGTCGATGAAGGTGAGGAGCGGGATCGCGAACTTCTCCGCGAGCCGCATGAGGCGCAGCGCCTTCCTGTAGCCCTCCGGCCGCGGCATGCCGAAGTTCCGGAAGATCTTGTCGTTGGTGTCGCGGCCCTTCTGGTGCCCGATCACCATGACGCTGCGGCCGTTGAAGCGCGCGAGGCCGCCCACGATCGCCGGGTCGTCGGCGAAGGAGCGGTCGCCGTGCATCTCCTCGAAGTCCGTGCAGATCGCGTTCACGTAGTCGAGCGTGTACGGGCGCTGCGGATGGCGCGCGACCTTCGAGATCTGCCACGCGTTCAGCTTCGCGTAGATGTCCTTCGTGAGCTCGCGGCTCTTCTTCGAGAGGCGCTCGATCTCCTGCGAGATGTCGACGGCGCTGTCGTCCTGGACGAAGCGCAGCTCCTCGATCTTCTGCTCGAGCTCGGCGATGGGCTGCTCGAAATCCAAAAAGCTGGTCTTCACGGCGCGGTCGGGGATGGGGACGCGGGAATCATAGCAGCGGCGGCTACAATGGGGGCATGGGCCATCGACTCACCAAGATCGTGACGCGCACGGGCGACGACGGCACCACGGGCCTGGGCGACGGCACGCGCGTCCCGAAGGATGCGTTGCGGATCGCGGTCCTCGGCGACGTGGACGAGCTTTCGAGCGCGCTCGGCTGCGTGCTGGCCGAGCCGCTCCCCGAGTCGGTGCGCGCCCTCCTCGCTTCCATCCAGAACGATCTCTTCGACCTGGGCGGCGAGGTCTGCATCCCGGGACGCTCCGCGCTCTGGGATGCGCACGTGGAGCGGCTGGACCGGACAATCGAGACGCTTCGCGAGCCGCTTCCGGTGCTCCGCGAGTTCGTCCTTCCCGGCGGCAGCCGCGCGGGCGCCGCGTGCCACCTCGCGCGGGCCGTGTGCCGGCGCGCGGAGCGCTCGCTCGTGGCGCTGCGTGAGGCGGAAGGCGCATCGGAGCTGAGCGTCCAGTACCTGAATCGCCTCTCGGACGTCCTCTTCCTCGCGGCGCGCACGATCAATGGCCGCGACGGCCAGGCCGAGCCCACGTGGCGGCCGGGCGGCGAGGTCGAGGGCAGCTAGCGCTAGCGCGCGCGGTCGAGCGCCGCGCAGAGCTCCGCGATGCCGTCGGGCGTGCGCGCCGTGGGGCGCTGCAGCCGGTCCGGGGGCACGAAGACGAGGTGCCCGGATCTCACCGCGCGAAGCGTCGGGTGCGCCCGCCATTCGGCGCGGAATCCCGCCTCGGTGAGCGCGGAGCCCACGCCCACGATGACCGCCGGGTCGCGCGCATAGAGCTCCTCCCACGAGACCTCGGGAGCCACGCCGGGGAGGTCGTCGAAGACGTTCCGCGCCCGGCAGATCCCGAGCGCCTCGTTCATGAAATGCCGCCCGGAGATCGTCGTGAGCGGGTGGCTCCAGATCTCGAGGAAGACGTCGACCCGCGTCCGCTTCGCGTATTCGGCGCGCACCCGGGCGAGCTTCTCCTGGTAGGCGCGCGCGGCGCCCGAGGCATCGACGCCGGCGAGCGTTCCGATCGCGTGGAGGATGCGGGGGACGTCGCCCAGCGAGCGCGCCTCGGCCACGAAGACCGCCGCTCCCAGCCGCGAGATGAGCGCCACCTCCTCCGGCCGCACGCTGTCCTTCCATGCGAGGACGAGATCCGGCCGGAGCGCGGCGAGGCTTTCCAGCGAGAGGCCCGCGGCGGTCGCGACCTGCGGCAGCTTCTCCGCTTCGGGCGGGAAGTCGCTGAACGCGCTCACGCCCACCACGCGCTCCCCCGCGCCCGCGGAGAACGCGAGCTCCGTGAGGAAGGGCGCGAGTGCGACGATGCGCTTCGCAGGATGCTCCATCACGACCTCGCGGCCGAGGTCGTCCTTCAGGTGGATCTCGGCGGCGGTGGATGCTGTGGTCCAAAAGGCGAGGAAACCACAGATGAACACAGATGAGCACAGATGGATTTCCCGAAGGAATCTCATTGCGCATCCTTCGAATGCGGCACCGGACACATCGTCGATATACGCGCCGTCACTCCCTATCTGTGTTCATCTGTGTTCATCTGTGGTTCCACCTTTTCCCACACGGGCGAGGCGCTTCTCGTAGGCTTCGCGCGCGATCGCGCAGTCCTCGAGGAACCCGGGCAGCTCCTCCAGCGTGATCGCCTGCGCCCCGTCCACCAGGGCCTTGCGCGGCTCGGGGTGGATGTCCGTGAGGACCAGGTTCGCGCCGGCGATGATGCCCTGCGCGGCCGCGTGGTAGACGTCCTGCAGGCCGTCCGGCGCCAGCGCGCGCAGCCCCACCGAGTGCGAGGGGTCGACGCAGACCGGCATGCGCGTGAGGCGCTTCACCACCGGGACGTGCGCGAAGTCGACGATGTTCCGGTGCGGGTCGCCGAAGTTGGTCTTCATGCCGCGCAGGCAAAAGACGATGTCGCGGTTCCCCGCGGAGGCGATGTACTCCGCGGCGAGGAGCGACTCGTGGAGCGTGATGCCGAAGCCGCGCTTCAGGAGGATCGGGAAATCGCGCTGGCTCCCCACCGTCTTCAGGAGCTCGAAGTTCTGCGTGTTGCGCGTGCCGATCTGGAGGAGCACGCCCGTGGGATCCCCGGTCTCGCGCAGCGCCTCGCGGATCTCGTCCAGGTGCTCGTCGCGCGTGACCTCCATCGAGATCACGCGGATGCCGTACTTGCCGGCGAGCTCGAAGACGTACGGGAGGCATTGCTTCCCGTAGCCCTGGAAGGAGTACGGGCTCGTCCGCGGCTTGTAGGCGCCCATGCGCGCGCAGACCTGGCCCGCTTCCTTCAGCGCGCGGAAGGTCTGCTCGGTGTACTCGCGCGTGTCGACGGCGTTCAGGCCCGCGACCACGTGGAAGCAGTCCTGGTGGAAGTCCACCCCGCGGTAGGAGAAGCGGATCGACTCCGCGTTGCCTTCGCGACGGCCGAGGATGCGGAACTCGTTCTTGGCGCTCATGGTCTCGTCCCGCTCATTCGTCGTGCGCGAGGCGGCGCGAGCGCACCGCCGCGGCGAGCGTGTCGAGCACCTTCTCGGTGTCGTCCCACCCGAGGCAGGCGTCCGTGATCGAGACGCCGTACGCGAGCGCCTGGCCGGGCACGAGGTCCTGCCGCCCCGGATTGAGGTGGCTCTCGACCATCACGCCCACGATGCGCTCGTCCCCGGAGGCGACCTGCCGGCCGACGTCGGTCGCGACCTCGAGCTGCCGCTGGTACTGCTTGGACGCGTTCGCGTGCGAGAAATCGACCATGAGGTGCGCGGCGAGGCCCGCCGTCGCGAGCTCCCGCGACGCCGCCTCCACGCTCGCCGCGTCGTAGTTGGGCGCCTTCCCGCCGCGCAGGATCACGTGGCAGTCCTCGTTCCCCGCGGTCTCGAAGATCGCGGCCTGGCCGGTCTTGGTCATTCCCATGAACGCGTGGGGCGCCGCGGCCGCGCGCAGCGCATCGACCGCGACCCGGATCGAGCCGTCCGTGCCGTTCTTGAATCCCACCGGGCAGGACAGGCCGGAGGCGAGCTGGCGATGCGTCTGCGATTCCGTCGTACGAGCGCCGATCGCGCCCCAGGCTATGAGGTCCGAGATGTACTGCGGCGAGAGGAGGTCCAGGAACTCGGTCCCGCACGGCAGGCCCAGCCGGTTCATCTCGAGGAGGAGTTTGCGCGCCGCGCGCAGGCCCTCGTTGATCGCGAAGCTGCCGTCGAGATGCGGATCGTTGATGAAGCCCTTCCATCCCACGGTCGTGCGCGGCTTCTCGAAATAGACGCGCATCACGACGAGGAGGTCCGCCTCGTGGCGCGCCGCGGCGTCGCGGAGCCTTCGCGCGTACTCGAGCGCCGCGCGCGAATCGTGGATCGAGCACGGGCCCACGACCGCGAGGAGGCGATCGTCCGCGCCGTGGAGCACGCGGTGCACGGACTGCCGCGCGTTGGTGACCGTCGCGAGCGCGGCCTGGTCCACCGGCAGCTCCTCCAGCAGGAGCTGCGGCGGGATCAGCGCCCGCACCGCGGAGATCCTGAGGTCGTCCGTCCGGGCCGGCGCCTTCACGCGCTCCGGCGTCTTCGCTTCATTCGCCATTGGCTTCCTCCACCGCGATCCGCCGCCTGCGCACGCCCTCCCCGAGGGCGTCGAGGAGCGCGACCGTATCGTCCCAGCCCAGGCACGCGTCCGTGATGGAGACGCCGTACTCGAGCGGCTTTCCGGGCACGAGGTCCTGCCGCCCGGGATTCAAGTGGCTTTCGACCATCACGCCCACGATCCTGCGCTCGCCCGCCGCGAGCTGCGCCGCCACGTCCGCGCCCACGTCGAGCTGGCGGCGGAACTGCTTCGCCGAGTTGGCGTGCGAGAGGTCGACCATGAGATGTTGTGCCAGCCCCGCGGCGGCGAGCTCGCGGCACGCGCCCTCGATGCTCGCCGCGTCGTAGTTGGGCTCCTTTCCCCCGCGCAGGATCACGTGGCAATCCTCGTTCCCCGCGGTCTTGAAGACGGCCACGTGGCCGGACTTGGTGACCGAGATGAAATGGTGCCGCGAGCTCGCCGCCTTGATCGCGTCCACGGCGATGCGGATGTTGCCGTCCGTGCCGTTCTTGAATCCGACCGGGCACGAGAGGCCGGAGGCGAGCTGTCGGTGCGACTGCGATTCGGTCGTGCGCGCTCCGATGGCGCCCCAGGCGATGAGATCCGCGATGTATTGCGGGGAGATGAGGTCCAGGAACTCGGTGCCGCAGGGAAGCCCCGCCTCGTTGATCTGGAGGAGGAGCTTCCGCGCGAGGCGGATGCCCTCGTTGATGTCGAAGGTCTCGTCCAGGCGCGGGTCGTTGATGAAGCCCTTCCAGCCCACGGTCGTGCGCGGCTTCTCGAAGTAGACGCGCATCACGATCGCGAGCTCGTGGCGCAGGCGCTCGCGCTCCCGGGCGAGACGCTTCGCGTACTCGAGCGCCGCCGCCGAGTCGTGGATCGAGCACGGGCCCACGACCACGATGAGGCGATCGTCCGCGCCGCGCAGGATGTCGTGCACGTCCCGGCGGCCGTCGACGGTCGTCTTCTCCGTGCGCTCGGTGGGCGGGAGCTCGCGCATCGCCTGCATGGGCGCCAGGAGCTCGTCGCCTTGCTCGATGCGGACGTCGTCGGTTCTCTGGTGCGCCATTTTTTCCTTAAAAAAAAACCGCCAGGTTCTTCTGGCGGTTTCTCGGGATTCGTTTGGGCTGTTACATCCGGCTCAAGCTCTCTCGACCGCCTCCGGCGTGAGATAGGAGAACCAGAAGAAATACGGCCGGACGGAGCTCATGGAGAGGATGCTAGCATAACCGGCGATGAAACGCCTCGCGCACGCCCTCCTCCTCGCCGCCGCATTCCTCGCCCCGCAAGCGGGATTCGGGGAGGAAACGTCCCCGAGCGCCTTCTCCGTCGCGCTCGCGCCCAAGGGCATGCACGAGGAATGCGCGCACCTCGCGAAGGGCGAGAAGCGCAACTACTACTGGCGCGCGGACGGCCCCGTGGATTTCAACGTGCACTACCACCGGGGCGACGAGGCGGTGTATCCCGTGAAGCGCGACGCCATGCGCGGCGACGGCGGGACCTTCGTCGCGAGGACCGAGGAAGACTACTGCTGGATGTGGACCGCGCGCGAGCGCCCCGCGAAGGTCGAGGGGCGGATCGCGAAGTAGGGTCGTCAGGCCGGGATGAACTTGAGCGCGAGGCCGTTGTTGCAGTAGCGCTTGCCCGTGGGCGGCGGCCCGTCGTCGAACACGTGCCCCTGGTGGCCCCCGCAGCGCGCGCAATGGTATTCCGTGCGCGGCACGATCAGCTTGAAGTCCGTCTTCATCTCGAGGTGCCCCGGGATGAACGTGAAGAAGCTGGGCCAGCCCGTGCCGCTGTCGAACTTGGTGGACGAATCGAAGAGCGCGAGGTCGCAGCCCGCGCACGCGAAGGTGCCCTTGCGCTTCTCGTGGTCGAGCGGGCTCGAGCCCGGGCGCTCCGTGCCTTCCTGGCGGAGCACCGCGTAGCGCTCGGGTGCCAGCCGCTTCTTCCATTCGGCGTCCGAAAGGACGAGCTTCTCGACGCCGCTCGCGCCGGCCGCGCCCCGGGCGGCGAAGACGCCCGCGAGGATCGAAACGAAATTCCTGCGATTCATGCTTTCCTCTTTGCGATTGCGATGACGATGGGCCGGGACGTGGCGCGCATCCTCACGCCGTGCCGCCGACCGTGAGGCCCTCGATCCGGATCGTGGGCTGTCCCACGCCAACAGGCACGCTCTGGCCATCCTTCCCGCACATGCCGATTCCGGGATCGAGGCACATGTCGTTGCCGACCATGGTCACGTGCGTGAGCGCGTCCGGGCCGTTGCCGATGAGCGTCGCGCCCTTCACCGGGTACTGCACCCGCCCGTCCTCGATCCAGTACGCCTCCGAAGCGGAGAAAACGAACTTGCCGCTGGTGATGTCGACCTCGCCGCCGCCGAAGTTGACCGCGTAGAGCCCGCGCTTCATCGAGGCCACGATCTCCGCCGGGTCCTTGTCGCCGCCCAGCATGAACGTGTTGGTCATGCGCGGCATCGGAATGCTCGCGTACGACTCGCGCCGGCCGTTGCCCGTGGGCGCCACGTTCATGAGGCGCGCGTTCAGCCGGTCCTGCAGGTAGCCGCGGAGGATCCCGTCCTCGATCAGGACGCTGCGGCGCGTCGGATGGCCCTCGTCGTCCACGGAGAGCGAGCCGCGCCGGTCCGGAAGCGTGCCGTCGTCGATCACCGTCACGCCGGGGGCCGCGACGCGCTGACCGACCCGGCCGCTGAAAGCCGACGTGCCCTTCCGGTTGAAGTCGCCTTCGAGCCCGTGCCCGATCGCCTCGTGGAGGAGGATGCCCGGCCAGCCCGGGCCCAGCACCACGCTCATCACGCCGGCGGGCGCCGGCCGCGACTCGAGGTTCACGAGCGCCTGGCGGACGGCGTCCCGCGCGAGGTTCTCCAGCAGCTCCGGGGTGAAGACGGCGTAGCCCAGGCGCCCGCCGGCACCCTGGTGGCCCTGCTCGCGGCGCCCGTCCTGCTCGGCGATCACGGTGAGCGAGAGGTGGACGAGCGGCCGCACGTCCGCGGCCACACCCCCGTCCGCGCGGGCGACCAGCACCACGTCGTATTCGCCCGAAAGCCGCGCGATCACCTGCTTCACGCGCGGGTCCGCCGCGCGGGCGTGGCGCTCGAGCGACTCGAGGATGCGCACCTTCTCGCCGTCGTCGAACTGGGCGACCGGGTCGATCGGTGCGTAGAGGGCATGGCCGGGATGGACGAGCGAGGCGCCGGCCGCGCGATCCCCGCCCTGGGAGGCGATCGCCCGGGTGACGTGCGCGGCCG
>DATAMY010000169.1:0-15490 GCA_036266535.1 Usitatibacter sp.
CGACCGTCTGGCGGCGAAGCTCCGCCTGCAGCTCCGCGGAGAGGCTGAACGGCGGGAGCGAGCACGCCGAATCGCCCGAGTGCACGCCCGCCTGCTCGATGTGCTCCATGATCCCGCCGATGAAGACCGCCTCGCCGTCCGAGACCGCGTCGACGTCGACCTCGATCGCGTCGTTCAGGAACCGATCGATCAGCACGGGCGAATCGTTGGAGACCTTCACCGCCTCCTTCATGTAGCGCACCAGGTCCGACTCCGCGTGCACGATCTCCATCGCGCGGCCGCCGAGCACGTACGACGGGCGGACCACAACCGGGTAGCCGATCGCCTTCGCGCCCGCGAGCGCCTCGTCCGGCGTCCGCGCCGTGCGGTTGGGGGGCTGGTTCAACTTGAGCTCGTGGATCATCTGCTGGAAGCGCTCGCGATCCTCCGCGCGGTCGATCGCGTCCGGGCTGGTCCCGATGATCGGAACGCCCGCTTTCTCGAGGTCGCGGGCGAGCTTCAAGGGCGTCTGGCCGCCGAACTGCACGATCACGCCCTCCGGCTTCTCGCGCTCGACGATCTCGAGCACGTCCTCGAGCGTGAGCGGCTCGAAGTAGAGCCGGTCCGACGTGTCGTAATCGGTGGAGACGGTCTCCGGGTTGCAGTTGACCATGATGGTCTCGTAGCCGTCTTCCCGGAGCGCCAGCGCCGCGTGCACGCAGCAGTAGTCGAACTCGATCCCCTGCCCGATCCGGTTGGGCCCGCCGCCCAGCACCATGATCTTGCGGCGCGAAGTCGGCTCGGACTCGTCCTCCTCGTCGTAGGAGGAATACATGTACGCGGTGCGCGTCGCGAACTCCGCGGCGCAGGTGTCCACGCGCTTGAAGACGGGACGGATGCCGAGCGCGTGCCGGCGCGCGCGGACCTCGTGCTCCGTGGTCTTCCAGAGGTGCGCGAGCCGGCGGTCCGAGAAGCCCTTGCGCTTGAGATCGTAGAGCTCCTCGCGCGGGAAGTCCGCGAGCGTCTTCTTCTCGATCTCGAGCTCGGTGTCGACCAGGTCCTTGATCTGCGCGAGGAACCACCGGTCGATCTTCGTGAACCGGTGGATCTCCTCCAGCGGCATGCCGACGCCGAAAGCGTCCGCCACGTACCAGAGGCGCTCGGCGCGCGGGTACGCGAGCTCGTCCTCGATCTTGTCCGGGTCGACGCTCTTCAGGTTGAAGCCGTCCACGCCCACTTCCAGGCCGCGGAGCGCCTTCTGGAGCGACTCCTGGAAGTTCCGCCCGATCGCCATCACCTCGCCCACGCTCTTCATCTGTGTCGTGAGGCGGTCGTCCGCCTGCTTGAACTTCTCGAAGGCGAAGCGCGGGACCTTCGTCACCACGTAATCGATCGTGGGCTCGAAGGAGGCGGGCGTGGCGCCCCCGGTGATGTCGTTCCTGAGCTCGTCCAGCGTGTAGCCCACCGCGAGCTTCGCCGCGATCTTCGCGATCGGGAAGCCCGTCGCCTTCGACGCGAGCGCGGACGAGCGCGAGACGCGCGGGTTCATCTCGATGATGACCATGCGCCCGTTGTCCGGGTTGATCGCGAACTGGACGTTGGAGCCGCCCGTCTCCACCCCGATCTCGCGCAGGCACGCGATGGAGGCGTCGCGCATGATCTGGTATTCCTTGTCCGTGAGCGTCTGCGCGGGTGCCACGGTGATCGAGTCCCCGGTGTGCACGCCCATGGGATCCAGGTTCTCGATCGAGCAGATGATGATGCAGTTGTCGTGCTTGTCGCGCACGACCTCCATCTCGAATTCCTTCCACCCGATCACGGACTCCTCGATCAGGAGCTCCTTCGTGGGAGAGGCGTCGAGCCCGCGCTCGCAGATGGTGTCGAACTCCTCCATGTTGTAGGCGATCCCGCCGCCGGTGCCGCCCAGCGTGAAGGAGGGACGGATGATCGTGGGGAAGCCCACCATCGCCTGCACCTGCCGCGCCTCCTCGAGCGAGTGCGCGAGGGCGCTCCGAGGCGACTCGAGCCCGATCTTCGCCATCGCGAGCTTGAACTTCTCGCGGTCCTCGGCCTTGTCGATCGCCTCCTTCCGAGCGCCGATCATCTCGACCGCGAACTTGTCGAGCACGCCTTCGCGGGCCAAGTCGAGCGCGCAGTTCAACGCCGTCTGCCCGCCCATCGTCGGGAGGAGCGCGTCCGGGCGCTCCTTCTCGATGATCCGCGCGACCATCGGCCACGTGATGGGCTCGATGTAGGTCACGTCCGCCATGTCCGGGTCCGTCATGATCGTCGCGGGGTTCGAGTTCACGAGGATCACGCGGTATCCCTCGTCGCGCAGGGCCTTGCACGCCTGCGCGCCGGAATAGTCGAACTCGCAGCCCTGCCCGATCACGATCGGGCCCGCGCCGATGATGAGGATGGACTTGATGTCGGTGCGCTTAGGCATGGGCTAAAGCACGGGAACCACAGATGAACACGGATGAACACAGATGAGCCGGGATGAACGCGCCGAGCCGGACTTGCCGGCATCGATGACGTTCCCGAAACTCACATTTCGGGAAAGCCATTTGTGTTCATCTGTGTTCATCTGTGGTTTCAATGCTTTTTCTTCTCGTCCATCATCTTCACGAAGCGGTCGAAGAGCACCGCCATCTCGTGCGGCCCCGGGCTCGCCTCGGGGTGGCCCTGGAAGCTGTAGGCGGCCTTGTCCAAGTAGCGGATGCCCTGGAGCGAGCCGTCGAAGAGCGAGCGGTGCGTGGCCTTCACGTTCGCGGGAAGCGTCTTCTCGTCCACCATGAAGCCGTGGTTCTGGCTCGTGATGAAGACGCGGCCCGTCTCGAGGTCTTGCACCGGATGGTTCGCGCCGTGGTGGCCGAACTTCATCTTGGTGGTCCTGGCGCCCGCGGCGAGCCCCAGCAACTGGTGGCCCAGGCAGATGCCGAAGAGGGGCGTCCCGCTTCCCAGGATCTCGCGGATCGCCTCGATCGCGTAGGTGCACGGCTCCGGGTCGCCGGGGCCGTTGGAGAGGAAGATGCCGTCCGGGCGGAGGGCCAGGGCTTCCTTCGCCGAAGCGGTCGCGGGGAGCACGGTCACGCGGCAGCCGCGCTCGGCCAAGTTCCGGAGGATGTTGTGCTTCACGCCGTAGTCGTACGCGACCACGTGGAAGCGCGATTCGCCCGACGGCCGGTAGCCCGTCTCGAGCGCCCAGAGGCTCCCGTTCCAGTCGTAGGGTTCCGTCACGCTCACGACCTTCGCGAGGTCCAGTCCCGCCATGGAGGGCGCGGCCTTCGCGGCGGCGAGCGCGGCCTTCTCGTCGATATCGCCCGCGCGCTGGCCCGGCTTCCCGGTGAGGATGCAGCCGTTCTGCGCGCCGTTGGTGCGCAGGAGCCGCGTGAGGCGCCGCGTGTCGATGTCGCCGATCGCGACCAGGCGGTTCCGCGTGAGGTAGGTCGCGAGGTCTTCCTCCTCGCGCCAGCTGGAGGCGACGAGGGGCAGGTCGCGGATCACGAGGCCGGCGGCGAACACCTTCCGCGATTCCGCGTCCTCGGGGTTCGCGCCCACGTTCCCGATGTGCGGATAGGTGAGCGTCACGACCTGGCCCGCGTAGGAGGGATCCGTGAGGATCTCCTGGTAGCCGGTCATCGCGGTGTTGAAGACGACCTCGCCCACGGTCCGGCCGCCGGCTTCGCCGTCGCCCGCGAACCCGATGCCGCAGCCGCGGAAAACGCTCCCGTCGGCAAGGACCAGGACGGCGGGGGTCTTCTGCTGCACGAACGGCTCCGAGGCGAGTTTTGCGAAAATCACCCGCGAAAATCGCGGGCGCAAAAAAACGGGAGAGCGCAACTTCCGACCTGGCTCATCCCGCCTGTACTTAGCCGAAAATTATAGCAGACGGACGCTTCCGCGTCACCCTCGATTCACTTGAGGCCGAGGACGTCCTGCATGTCGTAGAGGCCCGCCGGCTTCCCCGCGAGGAACCGCGCGGCCCGCATGGCGCCCTGGGCGTAGGTGGCGCGGCTGGAGGATCGGTGCGTGATCTCGATCCGCTCGCCCGGGCCCGCGAAGAAGACCGTGTGGTCGCCCACCACGTCGCCCGCGCGCGCGACCGAGAAGCCGATGGCTCCGGGCTTGCGCTCGCCGGTGGTCCCGCGCCGAGTGAAGACGCCCGCGCTCTCCAGCGTCGTGCCGCGCGCGGCGGCGGCGACCGCGCCCAGCTTGAGCGCTGTGCCGGAGGGCGCGTCCACCTTGAGCTTGTGGTGCACCTCGAAGACCTCGACGTCGTAGTCCGGCCCCAGCGCGCGGGCGGCGGTCTCGACCAGCTTCAGCGCCACGTTGATCCCCACGCTCATGTTGGGGGCCATGACGATCGCGATCTCCGCCGCGGCGGCCCGGATCTGCGCGAGCTCGCCCGCGTCGAAGCCCGTGGTGCCGATCACCATCGCCCGCTTCGCGGCGCGGCACGCGGCCAGGTGGACGAGCGTGCCTTCCGGGCGCGTGAAGTCGACGAGGACGTCCGCAGCGCGCATCGCGGCGGCGACGTCCGTCCCGATGGCGGTCCCGCGCGCGCCGGCGACGAGGTCCCCAGCGTCCCGGCCCGCATACGGGCTTCCCGCGACGTCCAGCGCCGCGCCGAGCGCCACGCCCTCGGTCGTGGTCGCGGCCTCGAGGAGCGCGCGGCCCATGCGACCGGCGGCACCGGCGACGGCGACGCGGATCGCGCTCATTTCGCGGGCGGCGGGGCCTGCGGCGGCGCGGGCGCAGCGGGCGCGGGCGCGGCGGGTGCCGGCGCCGGCTCGGCGGACACGCGCGTGGGCGGCGGCAGCGGCGGGTTCACGTCGCCGGTGAAGGACACCAGCTTGTCGTCCTTGAAGAACACCGTGAACCGCTTGTGGGCGAGCTTCCTCCCGCCCTTCGAGTTGTCGAAGTAGTAGTCCCACCGGTCCGCGTGGAAGACGTCCGAGAGGAGCGGCGTCCCGAGCACCTGCTTCACCTGGTTCTTCGTCATCCCGGACTTCAGCTTCTCCACCAGGTCCGTCGTCACGAAGTTGCCCTGCTCGACGTCGATCTTGTAGACGCAAGCGGAGAGGAGTGCCGAGAGGACGAGGAGTGCGAGGAGGCGCATGGCGTGGGAGGGGGCGGATGACCGCGCATTATATCGTTCCGCTGTATGCTTCACGGAATGAGCGACCCGAAGGAACTCAAGGGCACCGGCCTCAAGGTGACGGTTCCGCGGCTTCGCGTGCTCGACCTCTTCCAGCACAGCGAGACGCGCCACCTCACCGCGGAGGACGTGTACCGCAAGCTCCTGGACGAGCATTCGGACGTCGGGCTCGCCACGGTCTACCGCGTCCTCACGCAGTTCGAGCAGGCGGGGCTCCTCGTCCGCCACCACTTCGAGAGCGGGAAGGCGGTCTATGAGCTGAACGAGGGCGGCCACCACGACCACCTCGTGTGCCTCCAGTGCGGCCGCGTGGAGGAGTTCTACGATTCCGAGATCGAGAAGCGCCAGCAGAAGGTCGCGCGCGACCGCGGCTTCACGATCCACGACCACCAGCTCTACCTCTACGTGGACTGCATCAAGCCCGATTGCCCGCATCGTCCCCGGGATTGAGCCCGTGAAGGAGACGCTGCGCCCCGGCCTCGAGGGCACCTTCCGCTACCGCGTGCCGCCGTCGAAGACGGTGCCGCGGATCTACGAGGAGGCGCCGGACTTCCAGGTGATGCCGGAGGTCTTCGCGACCGGCTACTTCGTGGCGCTCGCGGAATGGGCGTGCATCGAGCTCATCAAGCCGCACCTCGACTGGCCGCGCGAGCAGTCCCTCGGCACGCACGTCGATCTCTCGCACACCGCCGCCACGCCGCCCGGCCTCACGGTCGAGGTGCGCGCGCGGCTGGAATCCGTCGAGGGCCGCAAGCTCGTCTTCCACGTCTCGGCGCACGACGGCGTGGACGCGATCGGCGAGGGCCGGCACGAGCGCCACGTGATCCTCGCGGAGCGCTTCGGGGCGAAGGTCGCGGCGAAGGCCGCGGCGGCGGGGGCCCGCGCATGATCGCGCGCGCGCTCCTCGCGGTCCTCACGCTCACGCTGGGCTTCGTCGCGGCGGACTCCGCGGCGCAGCGCGCGCCGGTGCGCTCCGTGCTGCAAGGCGACGTCCGCATGGCGGAGCTTCCGCCGGAAGCGCGCGAGACGCTGGAGCTCATCCGCAAGGGCGGCCCCTTCCCGTACGCGAAGGACGGCGCCATCTTCGGCAACCGCGAGGGCGCGCTCCCGCGCGAGAAGCGCGGCTACTACCGCGAGTACACGGTGAAGACGCCGCACGTGCGCAACCGCGGCGGCCGGCGCATCATCTGGGGTGCCGGCGGCGAGTACTACTACACCGCCGACCACTACACCACCTTCCGGCGCATCCGCGAATAGGCATGGCGATCGAGGCCCTCGAATCCCTCCTCGAAGGAAACCACGGCGGCGTGTGGTTCCTCCCGGGAGAGGTGCAGCCGAAATCGGTGCAGGCCGCGGCGAAAAAGGCGGGCTTCGCGTATTTCCACCTCGAGGGCCGGCACATCGCGCGAAAGGACCAGCTCCTCTCGCACGTGGCGAGCGTTCTCCGGTTCCCGAACCACTTCGGCGACAACTGGGACGCGCTCGAGGAGTGCCTGACCGACCTCGAGTGGATCGACGGCGAGGGGTACGTCCTCTACTACGACCACATCGACCCGTTCCTCGCCGCGCAGCCGGACCAGTTCGAGACGCTGGTGGAGATCTTCCGCGACGCCGTGGGCTCGTGGAAGGAGGACGGCACCGCGATGGTCGTGCTGCTCTCCGGATCCAAGGCCCCGAAGGGCGTGCCGCGCCTCAAGAAGGACGCGGCCGGCCCCGACGAGGACGACTGATCAGGGGCAGACCACGGGAATCCGCCCCTCGAGGGCGATCTCCGTGGGCGTGACCTTCGCGCGGTAGGCGAGCACCTCGACGCCGGCCGCGACCGCCTCCCGCAGCGTCCGCCCGTAATCCGGATCGATGCCGTCCGCCGGGCGCACCTCGCGCACGTCCCCGCGCTGCACGCAGTAGAGCTGCACGGGGCGCAGGCCCGCCGTCTTCAATCGCATGAGCTCCCGCAGGTGCTTGGCCCCGCGCGTGCTCACGCAGTCCGGAAAGAATGCGACGCCGCCCGATTTCCGGGTTGCGCCGACGGTAGCGCCGATCGAGGTCACGTTCTTCACCTCGACATAGCACGGCTCCTTCGCGGGATGCTCGAGGACGAGATCGACGCGGCTCCTCTCCTCGCCGAACGCGACCTCGCGCCGCACGTTCGCATATCCCGCGAGCTCGGCGATGGCGCCCGCGCCGATCGCCTCCGCGACGATCGCGTTCGGAAGGCCCGTGTTGATGCCGACCATGACCTTCCCCACCTCCACGATCTCCCAGGTGTGGCGGTACTTGCGGGTGGCGCTGTCGCTTTCCGAAAGCCACACCCGGCTTCCCGGCTCGCAGCAGCCGAGGAGCGAGCCCGTGTTGGGACACGCGGCCGTCACCACGCCGTCCGCGAGCTGCACGTCCGCGAGGAAGCGCTTGTAGCGGCGGATGAGCCGGCCCGGCACGAGCCTCCCGCGGAAGATCATTCGGAATCCGCGATGAGGGAGGCGTTCCCGCCCGCGGCCGCCGTGTTCACCGTGAACGTCCGCTCTTGGGCGAAGCGGTAGAGATAGTGCGGCCCGCCCGCCTTCGGTCCCGTGCCGGAGAGGCCTTCGCCCCCGAAGGGCTGCACGCCCACGGTCGCGCCGATCATGTTCCGGTTCACGTAGAGGTTCCCCGCGCACGCGCGCCGGCGCACGCGCTCGATCGTCTCCTCGATGCGGCTGTGGATGCCCATCGTGAGCCCGTAGCCCTTGGCGTTGATGCGGTCGACGAGGGACTCCATGTCCGAGGCCTCGAAGCGCACCACGTGCACGATCGGCCCGAAGATCTCGCGGTCGATGGCAGCGAGCGATGCGATCTCGTAGGCGCGCGGCGCGAAGAACGAGCCGCCCTCGAGGCCCGGCGGAAGCGGCGCGCGGCAAAGGAGCTTCGCCTCGCGGTCCATGCGCGCCGCGTGCGCTTCGAGCATCGCGAGCGCCTCCGCGTCGATGACCGGCCCCACGTCGGTGGCGAGCCGCGCCGGATCGCCCAGGCGGAGCTCGGCCGTAGCCCCCGCGAGGATCTCGATCACGCGCGGCGCGATCTCCCGCTGCAGGCAGAGGATCCTGAGCGCCGAGCACCGCTGCCCCGCGCTGTTGAAGCCCGAGGCGAGCACGTCCGTCACGACCTGCTCGGGAAGCGCGCTCGAATCGACGAGCATCGCGTTGAGTCCCCCGGTCTCGGCGATGAAAGGCACGAGCGGGCCGTCGCGCGCGGCGAGCGCGCGGTTGATCGCATGCGCGGTCGCGGTCGATCCCGTGAAGCACACGCCCGCGGTGCGCGCGTCGGCGACGAGCGCCGCGCCCACGGTCTCGCCGGGGCCGGGCACGAGCGCGAGGGCCTCCGCGGGAACGCCCGCCTCGTGGAGGATGCGCACGGCGAGCGCCGCCACGAGCGGCGCCTGCTCCGCGGGCTTCGCGACGACGGCGTTCCCCGCGGCGAACGCGGCGGCGACCTGCCCGGTGAAGATGGCGAGCGGGAAATTCCAGGGGCTGATGCACGCGAAGGTGCCGCGTCCCGTGAGCTCGAGGCGGTTCGATTCGCCGGTGGGCCCGGCGAGCTCCAGCGGCGCCGCGAATTGCCGCCGCGCGAGGAGCGCGTAGTAGCGGCAGAAATCCGCCGCCTCCCGTACCTCGCCCAACCCGTCCGGGAGCGTCTTCCCCGCCTCGCGCGCGAGGAGCGCGAGGAGCTCCACGCGGCGCGCCTCGAGAAGGTCCGCCGCGCGCTCGAGGATCGCGGCGCGGGCTTCGGCCGCGGGAATCCCGGCGCCCGCCGCCGCGTCGAGCGCCGCGCGGACGGCGGCGGCATCGCCCTCCTCCACGCGCCCGATCTCGCGGCCGGTCGAGGGATCGCGTGCCGTGCGCGCGGCGCCCGCGAGCGCGCGTCCGCCGACGATCGGCGCCGCATTCCAATCCGTGCGCGCGAGGACCGGCTCCAGCGCCGCGAGAACCGGCGCCGACGCGCTCTCGTCCGCCCACGCGATGCCGCCGGAATTGCGGCGGTCCGGGTAGATCGCGCGCGGGAGCGCGATCTTCGGATTGGCCGCGGGCTCCGGCGACGCCGCAAGCACCACCGGATCCGCGACCACCGTCTCGATCGGAATGCCGGGATCGGCGATCCGGTTCACGAACGAGGTGTTCGCGCCGTTCTCGAGGAGCCGCCGCACGAGGTACGGCAGGAGGTCCTCGTGGCTCCCCACCGGCGCGTAGACCCGGCACGCGGCACCGGAGGCGACCGTGTCGTCGTAGAGGTCCTCGCCCATGCCGTGCAGGCGCTGGAACTCGAAATCGCGGCGGCCGTGCGAGCGCTCGAGCACGCTCGCGACCGTGTGCGCGTTGTGCGTCGCGAACTGGCCGTAGAAGGCGTCCGGCGCCGCGAGGATGCGCGCGACGCAGGCGAGGTAGGAGACGTCGGTGTTCCGCTTCCTCGTGTACACCGGGTAGCCGTCGAGCCCCTGGAGCTGCGCTCGCTTCACCTCCGCGTCCCAGTACGCGCCCTTCACGAGGCGCACGGGAATGCGGCGATGGTGCATGCGCGCGAGCGCCGCGAGCCAATCGAGCACGGCCGGCGCGCGCTTGAGGTACGCCTGCACGGCGAGGCCCAGGCCTTCCCAGCCGGCGAGCGAGGGCGCCGAGACCACGCGCTCGAAGACGTCGAGCGAGAGCTCGAGGCGCTCGGCCTCCTCCGCGTCGAGCGTCATGCCCACGCCGCCCGCCCGCGCGCGTTCGGCGAGCGCGCGCACGCGCGGCACGAGCTCCGCGATCACCCGATCGCGCTGCGCATATTCGTAGCGCGGATGGAGCGCCGAAAGCTTGACCGAAATGCCGGGACGCTCGAAGACCGAGGCGCCCGCGCCCGGATGCGCCGCGATGGCGTCGATCGCGGCGGCGTAGGCGCGCTCGTAGCGCTCCGCGTCCACGGCGGTGAGCGCGGCCTCCCCCAGCATGTCGTACGAGTGCCGGTAGCGCGCGTGCTCGCCCTCGGTGCTCCGCGCCAACGCATCCTCGATGGTCCGGCCCATCACGAACTGCTCGGCCATGAGGCGCATGCCCTGGCGGAGCGCCACGCGAACCACGGGCTCCCCGGCGCGCGCCGCGAGCCGCGCGAACCACGCGCCGGGCGTGCGGGCCGCCGCGGGATCGAGGCTCACGAGCCTTCCGGTGAGCATCATTCCCCACGTGCCGGCGTTCACGAGGAGCGAGGCGTTGCGTCCCACGTGGCGCTCCCAGTCGCCCTGGGAGAGCTTGTCGCGGATCAGCTTGTCGGCGGTCGCGGCGTCCGGGATGCGCAGGAGCGCCTCCGCCACGCACATGAGGAGGACGCCCTCCTGCGAGGAGAGGTCGTACTCGCGCAGGAAGGACTGCATCCCCGCGTGGGCCTGCTGCTTCGCGCGGACGCGCTCGACCAACGCCCGGGCCCGGGCATCGACCGCGGCGGCGGCATCGGGTGCGAGGCGGGCGGCGGGAAGGAGCTCGGCCAGGGCCTCGCCCTCGTCGCGCAGGTAATGGGCGCGAATCCGCTCGCGCGAAGGGCCGGCGACGGGAAGATCCATGGGCCCGATTCTACGCGGGCCGCACGCGCGTTCAGGCGGCGGGCGGGCTTTCCGCCTGCTGCGAGTCGATCTGCTTCCGGACTTCGTTCATGTCGAGGTCCTTCGCCTTCTGGACCACCTGCTCGAAGGCACCCTGGGGGAGCGCGCCCGGCTGGGAGAAGACGATGATCTGGTCGCGGAAGACCATGAGCGTGGGGATGGACCGGATCTGGAAATGGGAGGCGATCTCCTGCTCTTCGTCCGTGTTCACCTTCGCGAACACGACGTCCGGGTGCTGCTCCGAGACCTTCTCGAACACGGGCGCGAAGCCGCGGCAGGGCCCGCACCACGGCGCCCAGTAATCCACGATCACCGTGGAATTGCCGGTCACCACCTGCTCGAAGTTCTCCTTGGTGAGCTCAACGACGGCCATGTCACGCCTCCACCGGTGCGGCGCACCGTTTTCCGTTCGACAGCTTCGCGCACTTCGGTTCCGCGGCGCCAATGAAATATTCCAATGTCCGCGATAGGTTGGCGCAATCCATCATTCAGTGGTCCTGCATGATCCGCGGCGGGTCCGGCGCCTCGCGCAGCTTCCCCGCCGTGTCGACCACCGCCTGCGCGAGCTTCGCCACGAGCGCGTCGGCGCCCGTGTCGAGGAGCGACCCGTCCGGCGCGAAGGCCTGCTCCGCGCGGGGGATGCTCACCTGGGCACCCAGCACCGTGACGCCCAGGGAGGAAAGGATCTGGCGCAGGTGCGGAAGGCCCCGGACGCCCGCGAACGCGCTGGGCGAGGCGGAAAGGATGCCCGCGAGCTTTCCGCGGTACGGCGCGAGCCCGCTGTTGACCCCTTTCCCGTCCCCGACGCTCCGGGAGAGCCAGTCGAGCGTGTTCTTGAGGAGCGCGGTCACCGACGCATTGTTCTCCGGCGAGGCGATGATGAGCGCGTCGTGGGCGAGGAACAGCTCGCGGAGCTTCCGCGCGTGGGCCGGAAGGCCCTGCGCCGCCTCGAGGTCGCCGTGGTAGATCGGCATCGGATGATCCTCGAGGTCCACGAAGGTCACCTCGCCGCCGGCCTCAGCCGCATGCCGCGCCGCCACGCGCGCGAGCTTCTTGTTGACCGAGTCGCGCCGGGCGCTTCCCGCGAACACGAGCACCTTCACCATCCTCAATCCTCCTCGAGCATGCCCATCCGTCCCGTGCGGTAGGCGATCTCCGCGGAGCGCACCTGGTCGACGGTGTTCATGACGAAGGGCCCGTGGAAGACGAGCGGCCCTTCGGCCGGCGCGCCGCCCAGCACCATCACCTCGAGAGGCGCACGGCCCGGATTGGTCGCGCGCACCCGGCCCGCGGTTCCTTCCCATACCGCGAGCTCACCCGCCTTCGCGCGGATGTCGCCTTCCAGGAGCGCCTCGCCCGCGATCACGTACGCGCCGGCTTCCTGGCCTTCCGGCACTTCCGCGTCGAGCGTCGCGCCGGGCGCGATCGTCGCGTGCCATAGGAAGATCGGCATGAGCACCTCGGCCGGGCCGCGCGCCGCGCCGAACGCGCCGGCGATCACGCGCACCGCGCAGCCGCCCGCGCTCGCGGTGGGAATCGAGGCCGCGTCGATGCGCTGGTAGCGCGGCTCCATCGTCTTCAGGAGGCGCGGGAGCGACGTCCAGAGCTGCACGCCGTGCATCGTGCGTTCCGCGTCGTTCTCGGCGAGCGGCCGCTCCGCATGCACGATGCCGCGCCCGGCGGTCATCCACTGGGCGCCGCCCGCGGTCACGATGCCCGTGTGGCCGGCCGAGTCGCGGTGCTCGTTCCGGCCCGAGAGGAGGTAGGTCACCGTCTCGATGCCCGCGTGCGGATGCGCGCCCACGCCGTCCTTCCCGGGCGTGGTCCGGAACGGGCCGAAGTGGTCGAGGAAGACCCACGGACCCACGGCGTGCCGGTCGCGGGCGGGCAACGCGCGGCGGACGGTGAAGGTGCCCACCGGCGCGATTTCCGAGGAGAGGACGCGCTCGACGGCGCGGGACACCACGTTCGCGAGGGCGTTCATTTGCGGTCGAAGCTCCATGCGCCGGGACCGAACGCCGCCAAGAGCAGCATCCCGCCCATGATCGAGACGTTCTTCAGGAAGTGGATCTGCATCTGCTGCGCGGTTTTCGGGTCGAGGCCCCAGAACTTGTGGAAGATGAGCGTCGTGGGGATGAGCCAGAGGAAGAAAAGGACCGCGACCCATCGGGTCTTGTAGCCGGCGATCAGCAGGATGCCGCCGCCCAGCTCGAGCGCGACGGTGAGCGCGGCCAGCACTTCGGGCATGGGAAGGCCCTTCGAGCCGATGTAGCCCGCGACGCCCTCGAAGCCGCCGATCTTGCCGAAGCCGGAGACCACGAAGATGAGCGCGAGGAGGATGCGGCCGACGAGCGCCGCCGTGTTGCTGACGTTGGTATTCATGGAAACTCCTTCGGTTGGGATGCGGTCGTCAGGGCAGGTCGAACACGAGCACTTCGGCGTCGCGGGCGCGCTCGAGGCGCACGGCGTCTACGCCGGTGATCTTGAGGGCGTCGCCCGTCCCGAGCGGCTGGCCGTTCACTTCGACGCTCCCGCGCACCACGTGGACATACGCGCGGCGGCCGGGCGCGAGCGCGAGCTGCGCGCGCTCTTCGCCGTCGAGGAGCCCCGCGTAGAGCCGCGCGTCCTGGTGGATCGTGACGGACCCTTCGCGGCCGTCCGGGGAAGCCACGAGCCGGAGCTTCCCGCGCTTGGCCGCCGCGTCGAAATGCGCCTCCTCGTATCCGGGCTTCACGCCGCGCGTATCCGGCTCGATCCAGATCTGGAGGAAATGCACCGGCTCCCGCTCGGACGCGTTGAACTCGCTGTGGGTGACACCCGTCCCGGCGCTCATCCGCTGGACGTCGCCCGGGCGGAGCGTGGAGCCGTTGCCCATCGAGTCCTTGTGCGCGAGGCCGCCCTCGAGGACGTAGCTGATGATCTCCATGTCGCGGTGGCTGTGCGCGCCGAAGCCCCGGCCCGGCTCGACCCGGTCCTCGTTGATCACGCGCAACGGCCCGAATCCCATGTGCGCGGGATCGTGATAGCCCGCGAACGAGAAGCTGTGGAAGGAGCGGAGCCAGCCGTGGTCCGCCAGCCCGCGCTCGTCGCTGCGACGAATCTCAACCATGCTGGAAGCCTTTTCATTATTTGCATTGAATGGTGAAGGTTATGATGGGGCTTACCTTTTCTTATTTCCAGCGGAATAATGTGACCTGTTCATTCGAATAATCCGAACATGCGCCTCTCCCTGGACATGCTGCAGGTGGTCGACGCGATCGACCGGAAGGGCTCCTTCGCGGCCGCCGCGGCGGAGCTGCACCGCGTCCCGTCAGCGATCACTTACTCCGTCCGGCAGCTCGAGGAGGGTTTGGGGATCTCGCTCTTCGACCGCGGCGGCCATCGCGCCGTGCTCACGCCGGCCGGGCGGGAGCTGCTCAGCGAAGGCCGTCGGCTCCTGCGCGCGGCGGCGGACCTCGAGTGCCGGGTCCAGCAGGTGGCGCGCGGCTGGGAGTCGGAGCTCCGCATCGCCCTCGACACGATCGTCGGCATCGACAAGATGTTCGGCCTCGTCGAGGAGTTCTACGGCGAGAAGACGGGGACCCGGATCCGCATCCTCCACGAGGTGCTGGGCGGGACGTGGGACGCGCTCGCGTCGGGCCGCGCGGACCTCGCGATCGGCGCGCCCGGCGACGCGCCCGCCGGCCGGAACTACGCGGTCCGCCCGCTGGGGCGCGTGCAGCTGGTCTTCGTGGCCGCCCCCTTCCATCCCATCTGCTCGGCGCCGCAGCCGCTCGCGGACGAGGAGATCCGGTCGCACCGGGCGGTGAGCGTCGCGGACACGTCGCGCCTCCTGCCGCCCCGCACCGTGGGACTCCTCTCCGGCCAGGACACCCTCACCGTGCCGTCCATGGAGGCGAAGGCGGCGGCGCACGTGGCGGGCCTGGGCGTGGGATTCCTCCCGAAGTGGATCGCCGAACGCGAGGCGCTCGCCGGGCGCCTGCGGATCCTGCCCGTGGCGGCGGAGCGGCCGCCCGTGGAGCTCGTGGTCGCGTGGAGGCCCGGAGAGGAAGGCAAGGCGCTCCGCTGGATCGCGAAGCGGCTGGAGGATCCGCTCATGGCGGCCGAGCTCCTTTCGTGACGTACCACGGAAGGTTCGCGCCCTCGCCCACGGGGCCGCTGCACTTCGGCTCGCTCGTCGCCGCGGTCGCGAGCTGGCTCGACGCGCGCGCGGCGGGCGGCCGCTGGACCGTGCGCATCGAGGACGTCGACGCGCCGCGCACCGTTCCCGGGGCGGCCGACGCGATCCTCCGCGCGCTCGAGGCGTGCGGGCTCGAATGGGACGGCGAGGTGGTGCGCCAGGCCGGGCGCTCCGCGCTCTACGAGCGGGCGCTCGAACGGCTGCGCGAGCGCGGGCTCGCCTACCGATGCCGCTGCAGCCGGCGCGAGATCGCCGACTCGGCCCTCCGCGGCATCGAGGGCGCCGTGTACCCGGGCACCTGCCGCGGCCTCGCGATCGCGCTGGAGGAGAGCGCCGCCGAGCGCTTCCGGGTGGATCCGGGCGTCGTCGCGTTCGAGGACCGCGTGCAGGGCCGCATCGCCCAGGACGTCGCGCGCGAGGTGGGCGACTTCATCGTCCGCCGCCGCGACGGCCTCTTCGCCTACCAGCTCGCGGTCGTGGCGGACGATGGGGACCAGGGCATCACGGACGTGGTGCGCGGCGCGGACCTCCTCGCCTCGACCCCGCGCCAGATCCTCCTCCAGCG
>DATAMY010000170.1:0-5589 GCA_036266535.1 Usitatibacter sp.
TAGAGCAGGAACCCCGCGAAGAACCCGAGGTAGAGCAGCAGCGCGCCGTGCGGCAGGTGGAACGCGAGCGTGGACGCGGCGCCCAGCACGGGAGCCAGCGCATCGAGCGCGAGGAGCGCCAGCGCCCGGCGGTCCGAATTCCGGTGGATCAGCATCACCCCGACCGTGTTCAAGCCATCGCAGAAGTCGTGCGCGATGACGGCGATCGCGACCGCGATCCCGACGGCGGTCGAGGCCTGGAAGCCCACGCCGATGGCGACCCCGTCCATGAAGCTGTGCCCGGAGAGCGCGAGCGCGGAGACGATGCCCACGCGCGGATGGCGGTGCGCGGCGTAGTCCGATTCGTGCGCGTGGTGCACGAGCACGAGCTTCTCCATCGCGTGGAAGAAGAGGAAGCCCGCGACGAGCGCGATCATCGCCCCGTCGACCGTGGCTTGCGCCTGCGCCGCGAGCTGGAATATTTCCGGGAGGATGTCGAAGGTGACCACGCCCAGCAGCACGCCCGCGGAGAACGCGAGGATGAAGCGCAGCCTCGCCTGGAAGCGCAGCGCGAAGAGCCCGCCCGCGAAGGTCGAGACGAGTGTGGCGAGGGAAAGGAGGATCACGGCCATGGGGCGATCCGTCTTACCGCGAGTCAGCTTCGAGAAACTCCCGCACCAGCAGGTTCGAGAGATCGGGGCGCTGCGTGAACGTGCCGTGGCCGGTTCCGGGCAGGATCGCCAGCTGGCCCTTGGGCAGGGCGCGGTATATCGCGATCGTCTCCTCGAGCGAGCTTAAATCGCGGTCTCCAGCCATCACAAGCACCGGCATCGGGATCGCCGCGAGGTCCGCGCGCTCGATCACGACCGGCGTCATCCACAGCCGCCACGACTTCGCGAGAAAGGCGTTCCACTGTCTCGGCCCGTCGGGCGATACTTTCTCGTAGTCGGGACGGAACGAGGGAGGAATGAGCTTCCCCAGCCGCGCGACCGCCTCCGCTTCCCTTTCGGGCGACTCGCTGCGCCGCTTCACCTCGTCGGGCGCGATGCCGCTCCCGAGGCCCGCTCCCGAGATCACCAGGCGGCGCACCAGCGACGGATGGTCGTGCGCGAGGATGAGCCCGATATCCCCGCCGTCGCTATGGCCGACCACGTCTACGGGCGCGATACCGAGCTTCTCGATGAGCGCAGCCGTGTCCTCGGCCATCTCCTTGTACGAGAACGGCCGGCCGTCGTCGGGGCTGTGGCCGTGGCCGCGCCGGTCGAAGCCGATCACCTTGCGGAAGGACGCGAAGTAGTCGCGCTGCGCGGCGAAGTTGTTGTCGAAGAAGACCGCGCCGCCGTGGAGGAAGAGGATCGGCACGCCGCCGCCGAAAGTCTCGACGTAGAGCTTCGCGCCCCTCACCTCGACGAATTGCGACGTGTCCGCGGCGCGCGCCAGAGGCGCGCCCACGAGGAGGATGCACAGCAGTTCGGATAGGAGCCGGCGCACGGGCGTCCTTTCGGGAGCGAACGCGATTATGGCCCGATCTTTCGCGGGATCGAATTTAATCGAGAGATTTCAGGCTGAGCGTATTAAGTCGTTGATGGAATGGTGGGCCCGCCTGGATTCGAACCAGGGACCAAGGGATTATGAGTCCCCTGCTCTAACCACCTGAGCTACAGGCCCGTCGCGGAGTGCGCGACAATGGGGCATTCTAATCGACCCCCGGGCGATCCCCCGCGGCCGTCCCATGAGCGATTTCGACTTCACCAAGCCCCAGCCTCCGCAGCCGCCCGCGGACTTCGACTTCACCAAGCCGCCCGCCCCCGAGGCTCCGCCCTCGTCCGCCCCCTTCAAGGCGGCGCAGAGCCGGTTCTACGACGCCGCCATCGCCGAGAAGCTCTTCCGCGCGGCGGGGAAGCCCGAACGCTTCGCCATGGGCCAGGCGCTCTTCACCGAGGAGGCGAAGGCCCGCGGCGGCCTTTTCCGGTCCGCGCCCCGCATGTACTTCCTCGCCGAGGGCCAGGTCGCGCTCACCGTCGCGGGCCGTCCGCTCGATACCGTGAAACCGGGCGAGGTCTTCGGCGAGATGGCGGTCGTGAGCGAGCGCCCGAGGAGCGCGACCGCGACCGCCAAGACCGATTGCGCGGTGATCTCGATCGACCGCGCGCAGCTCCAGGAAGCGTTCGGCCGGTCCCCCGAGTTCGCGCTGATGCTCATGAGCGTGATGTTCGATCGCCTGCGCTTCCTCTCGGCGCGGCTCGCCACGCGGAAGATCGCGCCGAAGGCGGTGCGCGAGACGGCGATCTTCGATGCCGCGATGATCGCGCAGCTCGAGCAGGCCCTCCCCCGCGCGGCGACCGTGCGCCATTGGGCGAACACGGTGATCATGCGCGAAGGCCAGAGCGGCGCCTTCATGTACGTCGTGAAGTCGGGGCGCGTCTGGATCTCGGTCGGGGGACTCCCGGTCGAGGTGGTGATCGCCGGCGGCACCTTCGGCGAGATGGCGGTCGTCGACCAGTCGCCGCGGACGGCCTCCGCGACGGCGGAAACGGAGTGCGAGCTCCTGCAGCTCGACCGGCCCTCGCTGCTGGCCGTGATCCAGCGGCAGCCCGCATTTGCGATGGCCATGTTACGTGCGGTGACCGATCGCCTGCGCTACATGAACGAGCAGTTGAACTAGTTCGCTCGGCGCATTGTCCGCACTGCGTGGACAACGCGAAAACCCTTTTCCGCCCGGGAGATAACTGCAGCGCCGTGGCCGAGGCCCCGCGCGCGGCCTTCCTCGTGGACGGCGAGTCGTACTTCGACGCCTTCGCGCGGGCGGCCGAGCGCGCCGAGCGCTCGATCCTCATCGTGGGCTGGGACTTCAACAGCCGCACGGTGCTGCGCTACGGCAAGGACGGCGAGCCGGAGATCGTCCTGGGCGATTTCCTGAACGGCCTCGCGGCGCGCAACCATCGCCTCAGGATCCGCATCCTCGACTGGGACTACCCGATGATCTTCGGGACGGACCGCGAGTTCCCGCCGATCTACGGCCTCTCGTGGAAGCCGCATCGCCGCGTGGACATCCGCTACGACGACACGCATCCGCTGGCGGGCTCGCACCACCAGAAGATCGCGGTGTTCGACGACCGCATCGCTTTCGCGGGCGGCCTGGACCTGACCGCCAAGCGCTGGGACACGCGCTCGCACGCGCCGGACGATCCGCGCCGCACGTTCGCGGGCGCGCCGTATCCGCCGATGCACGACGTGATGGCCGCGGTGGACGGCGAGGCCGCGCGCGTCCTCGCGCGGATCGCGCGTGCCCGCTGGGAGGCCGCGACCGGCGAGAAGCTGGAGGCGGTCGACCTGCCCGGAGACGGATGGCCGGACGGCGTCCCGGTGCGCATGACAGGCGTCACGGCGGCCATCGCATGCACTTCGCCGCCCTGCACGGACGGCACCGGCGTGCGCGAGGTCGAGCGGCTATACCTCGACATGATCGCCGCGGCGCGCCGCTACATCTACATCGAGAACCAGTACTTCACCTCGAAGGCGATCGCGGAGGCGGTGAAGGCGCGGCTCCAGGAGCCGGACGGGCCGGAGATCCTCCTCCTCACGCGGCTCCTGAGCCACGGCTGGCTGGAGGAGCTCACGATGCAGGCGCTGCGCACGCGGCTCGTGCGCGAGCTTCGCGAGGCCGACGCGCACCACCGGTTCCGCGCGTGCTATCCGCACGTCGACGGCTTGGCCGAGGGCACCTGCATCGACCTCCACTCGAAGGTGATGATCATCGACGACGAGTGGCTGCGGATCGGCTCGTCGAACCTGAGCAACCGCTCGATGGGCATGGACAGCGAATGCGACGTGACCTTCGAGGCGCGCGGCGACGCGGACGCGGTCGAGACGATCCGCGCCTTCCGCGACGGGCTCTTGGCCGAGCACGCGGGCGTCGAGACGGCGGTCATGGCGCAGGCCCTCGCGGAGCACCGGACGATGGGCGCGGCCCTCGACGCGCTCCCGAAGAACGCGCGCCGCATCGAGCGCCTGGAGGCGCCCGAGATCCCGGAAGCGCAGCTGAACCTCGTGGCGCTCGCCGACCTCGAGAAGCCGCTGCCGCTCGAGGCGATGGTCCAGCAATTCGCGCCGGACACCTCCGCCTCGCTCATGCCGGGCCGCCGGCTCCTCGCGCTCCTCTGCCTTTTCGCGGTGGCGCTCGCCCTCGCGTGGACGTACACGCCGCTCGCGGACCTCGTGACGCGCGAGAACGTGATCGAGTGGGGCCAGGACTTCTCGCGATGGAGCTGGGCGCCGCTCCTCCTCATCCTCGCCTACACGCCGGCCAGCTACGCGATGTTCCCCCGCTGGCTCATCACGATGGTCGGGGTGATCGCGTTCGGTCCGTGGAAGGGATTCCTCTACGGCCTGTGCGGCATGCTGATAGCGGGCCTCGCGAGCTTCCTTCCCGGGCGCCTCGTCCGGCGCGACACGGTGAGGAGGCTCGCGGGTCCGCGCCTGAACCGCATGAGCGCGGCGCTCTACCACCGCGGAGCGCTGGCGGTCGCGGTCGTGCGGCTCCTCCCGATCGCGCCCTTCGTGGTCGTGAACCTCGTGATGGGCGCCATGCGAATAAGGCTTCGCGATTTCATCCTCGGCTCGCTCGTGGGCCTCCTTCCCGGGATGCTCGCCGCGACGGTCTTGAGCGAGCAGGTCTCGCACCTCCTGGCCGAGCCCGCGGAGATCAACGGCTGGCTCATCGCGACCGCCGCGGCGCTCCTCATCTGCCTCGTGTACGCCGGCCAGCGGTGGCTGCGGCGGCTCGATCGCGAGACGACCGGCCACGCCTAGCGCCGATGCCGAAGCTGCGGC
This sequence comes from Usitatibacter sp., assembly GCA_036266535.1. Taxonomy (GTDB): domain Bacteria; phylum Pseudomonadota; class Gammaproteobacteria; order Burkholderiales; family Usitatibacteraceae; genus Usitatibacter. The sequence goes on from DATAMY010000170.1 coordinate 4,813, forward strand.
TCGCCACGTACAACATCCATTGCGGCATCGGCCGCGACGGGCGCTTCTCCGAGCGCCGGATCCTCGAGGTCCTGCGCGAGGTGGACGCGGACGTGATCGCGCTCCAGGAAGTCGAGTCGCGCGCGGCCGGGATCGACATGCTCGCATGGCTCGCGAAGGAGACGGGCTTCCACGCGGTGTGGGGCGCCACGCTCATGACGGCGGACGGCCACTACGGGAACGGCCTCCTCGCGCGCTGCCCGATCACGCGGGTCGAGCAGATCGACCTCACCTGGCAGCGGCGCGAGCCCCGGAACGCGATCGCGGCGGACCTCGATTGCGGCGGCGAGCGCATCCGCGTGGTCGCCACGCACCTGGGCCTGCGCCCGGCCGAGCGGCGCCACCAGATCCAGACGCTCCTCCCGCTCTTCAGCGAGCGGCCGGAAGACCGCGCGGTGCTCGCGGGCGATGTGAACGAGTGGATGCTGTGGGGCCGGCCGCTGCGCTGGCTCCATCGCCACTTCGTCGAGACGCCGGCGATCCGCACGTTTCCCGCGTGGTGCCCGCTCCTTCCGCTCGACCGGCTGTGGACGCACCCCGGCTCGATCCTGCGCGAGGTGAAGGTCCACGCGACCGACGCGGCACGGGCGGCTTCGGACCACCTGCCGCTCGTGGCGTCGCTGCAGTGGTGACCTGCTTCACTGCGCCCGGATGCTGACGGGCTGGCTGCGGCCCAATACCGCGCCGGACGCCGGGTCGACCGCCTCGATCTCGTAGACGCCGGCGGCGAGCCCTGCG
>DATAMY010000171.1:0-12080 GCA_036266535.1 Usitatibacter sp.
CCACATGACCGACGGCGCCATCGATTTCACGCTCATGAAGTACGACGCGGACAGCCGCTCGCGCGAGGCGCTCGCCGCGGGCGAGGGCCCGTGCATCCACCATTTCGCGATCGAGGTGGGCGACATCGAGCGGGCCGCGGACCAGGTGAAGGAGTTCGGCTCCGAGATGGTGAGCGATCCCGGCGTGATCCCCGTGAAGTTCCGGGCGCCCGGCGGCACGTTGGCCGAGCTGGTTCCCCTCGGGCGCTACAAGCGCTGAGCCGGAGGCGATGAAACCGCTCGCGCGAGGGGGCGATTTCTGGTCGGGCCTCGTCCTCGCTGCCTTGGGCGCGTGGATCGTGAGCGAGGCGCACGGCTGGGACTACATGACCGAGGAGGGCCCGGGCCCGGGCTTCTTCCCGATGTGGTACGGAAGCGTGATGGTCGTGCTCTCGCTCGTGCTGGTCGCCCGCACCGCGTTCGGCGGCGTTTCGCGCGAGGCGAAGGCGCCGCCCAACTGGCCGGAAATCCGCCGCGCGCTCACGTGCTGGGCCGCGTTCGTCGCGTGCGTGGCGCTCATGAACGTGCTGGGCTTCACCGTGTCCTTCGCGCTCCTCACGTGGTTCATCGTCGCCTACATGGCGAGGCGCCCCCACCCGGAAGCGCTCGCCATCTCGGTGGTCGGCGCGGCGTCGTTCTACGGCCTCTTCTCCTACCTGCTCGATCTCAGCCTGCCCTCGGGCCTGCTGTTCTAAAGGGCACCGCGGACCGCCATGGACATCCTGAGCGGTCTCATGCACGGCTTCCAGGTCGCCACCGCGCCCGGCGCGCTCGGCATGTGCATCCTCGGCGTCGTGCTGGGAACGGTGATCGGCGTTCTGCCGGGCCTCGGGCCCTCGGCCACCATCGCGATGCTGCTTCCGCTCACCATGAAGCTCGATCCGACGGGCGCCATGATCATGCTGGCGGGCATCTACTACGGCGCCAAGTACGGCGGCTCGACCACCTCGATCCTCCTCAACGTCCCGGGCGAGTCGTCCTCGGTCGTGACGTGCATCGACGGCTACCAGATGGCGAGGAACGGCCGCGCGGGTCCCGCGCTCGGCATCGCGGCGATCTCGTCCTTCATCGCGGGCACCTTCGGCGTCGTGGCGCTCATGCTGGTGGCTCCCCCGCTCGCCGAGCTTTCGCTCGCTTTCAGCTCGCCGGAGTACTTCGCGCTCATGGTGATGGGCCTCGCGATGGTCGTGCTCCTCGCGGGGGACTCGCTCGTGAAGGCGCTCCTCTCCATGCTCGTGGGGCTCTGGGTCTCGGGCATCGGGAGCGACCTCTTCACCGCGACCTCGCGCTTCACCTTCGGCACCGTGCAGCTCCTGGGCGGGATCGAGTTCATCCTCGTCGCGATCGGGGTCTTCGCCGTGGGCGAGGTGCTCGCGAACATCGAGCCGCACGAGGCGCAGAAGATGCTGCCCGTGCCGAAGGGCATCCGGAACCTGCTTCCGACGTGGGACGACATGAAGCGCTGCCGTTTCGCGTTCCTGAACGGCTCGGTCGTGGGCTTCATCATCGGCGTGCTGCCCGGCGCGGGCGCCACGATCGCGTCCTTCATCAGCTACGGCATCGAGAAGGCGGTCTCGCGCCATCCCGAGGAATTCGGCAAGGGCGCCATCGAGGGCGTCGCGGCGCCGGAGGGCTCCAACAACGCGGAGACGGGCGGCGCGCTCGTGCCGCTCCTCACGCTCGGCATCCCCGGGAGCGGCACGACGGCGATCCTGCTCGCCGCGCTCGTCCTCTGGGGCTTCAAGCCGGGGCCGCTCTTCATCCACGACCAGCCCCAGCTCTTCTGGGGGCTCGTCGCGAGCATGTACATCGGGAACGTGGTGCTCCTCATCCTGAACCTTCCGATGGTCGCGCTCTTCGCGCAGCTCCTGCGCGTGCCCGCGTACATCCTGCAGCCGCTGATCCTCGGCGTCTCGATCGTGGGCGTCTACGCCTCGGACGCGAGCATGTTCCAGCTGGGCCTCCTCGCGCTCTTCGGGCTGGTCGGCTACGCGATGCGGAAGCTCGATTTCCCCACGGCGCCCCTCGTGCTGGGGCTCGTGCTGGGAGATCCCATGGAGCGGGCGCTCCGGCAGTCGCTCATGATGTCCCAGGGGCACCTGTCGATCCTCGTGCGGCCCATCCCGGCCACGCTCCTCGTCTTCGCGGCGCTGCTCCTCGCGGTGCCGCTCTTTCGCAAGTTGAACGCCATTCGCGTGCAGATGATCGACCGCGAGGAAGCGTGACGCCCAAAAGGAGGAAACCGGAATGAAACGCATCCGATCGACCTGCGCGGCGGCGGCGGCCGCCCTCGCGACGTTCGTCCCCATCCTCTCCCACGCGGACTGGAAGCCCACGAAGCCCGTGGACTTCATCGTCCACACGGGCCCGGGCGGCGGGAACGACCTCCTCGCGCGCGCCGTCGTGACCATGCTCGAGCAGGAGAAGCTCGTGCCGGTGCGCATGCAGGTGATCAACAAGCCGGGCGGGGGCGGCGCGGTCGCGGCCGCCGCGGTCGCCGACCGGAAGGGCGACCCGAACACGGTGGGCTTCATCACGAGCGTCTGGCTCGCGGGGCCCCTCACCGCGAAGGAGCAGAAGATCACCGTGTTCGATCTCAAGCCCCTCGCGCAGCTCCTGCGCGAGCCCGCGGTCTTCGCCGTCCGCGCGGACTCCCCGTACAAGACGCTCAAGGACTTCATCGAGGCCGCGAAGGCGCGCCCCGGCCAGCTCAAGCAGTCCGGCGGTTCGATCACCTCGCGCGACAACATCGTGCGCGAGCAGATCGAGCACGCGACGGGTGCCAAGTGGGCGTACGTCTCGTTTCCCGGGGGCGGCGAGCGGCTCGCGGCCCTTCTCGGCGGCCACGTGGACATCATGGTGATCGAGCCGCAGGAGGCCGGCGAGAACGTGCGCGCCGGGAAGCTCCGTGTGCTCGCGCAGATCTCGGAGAGCCGGCTCCCGAAGTGGGCGGACATCCCGACCTTGAAGGAGGCCGGTTACGACATCCATCCGACGCCCCAGATCCGGGGGGTGGTCGGGCCGCCGGAGATGCCGGCCGACGCCGTCAGGTACTGGATCGACACCTTCGACAAGCTGCACCGCTCGGCGTCGTGGAAGAAGTACGTCGAGCAGAACGAGCTGGAGGACGACTTTATTCCCGGCGACGCGTTCCGGAAGTCGATGGAGCAGACGTCGAAGGAATTGCGCGAGCAGTTCGTGAAGGCCGGCATCAAGGTCACGCGCTGAACCCGTGGCGGGCGCTCGGCACCCGGTCGCGCGCTCGCTCGGCCTCGACTTCGGGACCACCAATACGGTCGTGTCCTGGTCGGCGCAGGGGGCAGGGCCCGGCGCGGGCGCGGTCCCCGTCGAGTTCCGCTTCATGTCGTCCCTCATCCACTCGTTCCGCTCGGCCCTGTGCTTCTGGGACGAGGGCGACGAGACCCAGCCGGACGTGCGCTCGGACGCGGGCCCGTGGGCGATCCAGCGCTTCCTCGAGCTCTCCGGGGACTGCCGCTTCATCCAGTCGTTGAAGACCTTCGCCGCGAGCCGGCTCTTCGAGGGCACGCACATCCTGGGCCGCGCGTACCGCTTCGAGGACCTCTTCGCGCGGTTCTTCGCGGACCTGCGCCGCCATGCGGATCCGCAGCTTGCCGACCTTCCGAAAGAGGTGGTCGTCGGGCGCCCCGTGGAGTACGCGGGGAGCCGCCCCGACGCGGCGCTCGCGATGAAGCGCTACGAGGCGGCGCTGGCACCCTTCGGCTTCGAGCGCATCCGCCAGGTGTACGAGCCCGTCGCGGCCGCGTTCTTCTTCGCGCAGGCGCTCGAGCGCAGCGCCACCGTCCTCGTGGCCGACTTCGGCGGCGGGACCACCGACTTCTCCGTGATCTCGTTCGAGCGGGGACCCGCGGGGCTCGCCGCCCGCGCGCTCGGCCACTCCGGCGTGGGCGTGGCCGGCGACCGCTTCGACTACCGCATCATCGACCACGTCGTGCTTCCCCGGTTGGGCAAGGGCACGACCTATCGCAGCATGGGACGCAGCCTCGAGCTCCCGCGCTCGTGCTTCGCGAGCTTCGCGCAGTGGCACGAGCTCTCCGTGATGAAGACCTCGCGCGCCTTCCGGGACCTGAAGGACGTGAGCCGCTTCAGCGACGCGCCGGAGCTGGTCGGTCGCTTCATCCGCCTTGTCGAATCCGAGCAGGGCTACACGCTCTACCGCGCGGTCTCCGACGTGAAGGAAGCGCTCTCGCGCTCCGAGTCCGCGCCCTTCCGCTTCGAGGGCCCGGGCTTCACGATCGAGACGGAGGTCCAGCGCGCGCACTTCGAGCAGTGGATCGCCGAGGAGCTCGACTTGATCGAGGACGCGCTCGACCAGGCGTTGGGCGCCGCCAACATCACGCCCGCCGAGGTGGACCGCGTGTTCCTGACCGGCGGCACCTCCTTCGTCCCGGCGGTCAGGCGGATCTTCGAGCGGCATTTCGGGCGCGAGCGGATCGAGTCGGGGAACGAGTTCGTCTCGATCGCGAACGGGCTCGCGACCATCGGGCTTCGCGAGGACATCGACGCGTGGACGGTCGCCGCGTGAGCGCGGGCGGTGTGCCGGTCGCGGACGCGCTCGCGCGCGCGGTCGCGCGCTCGCGCTCGGCGCCGCTTCCGGCCGAAATGCGCGAGGCGTGCGAGCGGCTGCTGGTCGACGTGGGCGGACTCTGCGTCGCGGCGCGGAACGCCCCCTGGGTGCGCGCGGCCCTCTCCGCATGGGACGCGTCCGGGGGTGCGACGGCGATCGGGCATGCCCGCGCGCTCGATCCGGCGGGCGCCGCGTTCGTGAACGGGACGGCGGCGCACGGCGAGGACTACGACGACACGTTCGAGGGAGGCCCGGTGCACGCCGGCGCCGTGGTGGTGCCCGCGCTCCTCGCCGCGGCGGAGGAGCGCCGTATCGGGGGCGCGGACCTCCTGCACGGCCTCGCGGTGGGCCTCGAGGTCACGTGCCGCGCGAGCCTCGTCGCGCCCAAGAAGATCCACAAGGCCGGCTTCCATCCCACGGCCGTGCTGGGCGCGATGGGCGCGGCGGCCGGCGTGGCGGCGGCGCTTCGCCTGGACGAAGCCGCGTTCGCCTCCGCGCAGGGCATCGCGGGGTCGTTCGCGAGCGGGATCATCGAGTACCTCGCGGAGGGCGCCTCGACCAAGCGGCTGCATCCGGGCTGGGCGGCGCAATCGGGCCTGCGCGCGGTCGCGCTCGCGCGTGCCGGTTTCGACGGCCCGCGCACCGTTTGGGAAGGCGAGCATGGCCTCCTCCACGGCTTCGCGCGCACGACCGAGGGCGACTGGGGGAAGCTCCTGGACGGCTTCGGCGAGCGCTGGGTCTCCGCCGGCATCGCGTTCAAGCCGTACGCGTGCGGCACGATGATCCACCCCTACATCGACTGCGCCCGGCGGCTCGCCGCGCGCGGCGGCTTCACCCCGGAGCGCGTGGCCGCGATCGAATGCGAGACCGCGGAGGGGATCGTGCACCGCCTCTGGGAGCCGCTCGCCGCCAAGCGCTCGCCGCCCAACGGATACGCGGCCAAGTTCAGCGTGCCGCACTGCGTCGCGTACGCGCTCGTCCACGGGGCGGTGGGGCTCGAGGCGTTCGACGACGGCGCGCGGGACGCGCGCGTCGCGACGCTCGCCGCGAAGGTGGGTTACGTGGTGGATCCCGCGAACCCGTACCCGGACGAATACACGGGCCACGTCCGGCTGCGTCTTGACGATGGCCGCGTGCTCGAGGAGCGTCAGCCGCACTTGCGCGGCGGCCGCCGTGAGCCGCTTACCCGCGCGGACATCGAGGAGAAGTTCCGCGCCAACTGCGCGCGCGGCGGCTGGAGCGCGGAGCGCGCCGAGGCGTGGCTGGTCCTCGCCCGCCGCGCGTTCGATGGACCGATCGATCTCGAGCCTTTCCGGGGATGAGCATGCGGCCAGAACGAGAGATGGAAGGACGGGTGGCGCTGGTGACCGGCGCCGCGCGCAACATCGGCCGGGCGATCGCGCTGGCACTCGCGGACGCGGGGGCGGCGGTCGTCGTGAACGCGAGGACCTCGGGCCGCGAGGCCGGGGCCGTGTGCGCCGAGATCGAGCGCGCGGGGGGCCGGGCGATCGCCCACCTCGCGGACGTGACGGACGAGGCCGCGGTCGCCCGGATGGTGGAGACGGCGATCGGCCGCTTCGGCCGCCTCGACGTGCTCGTGAACAATGCCGCCGTCCGCGACGTCTCTCCGATCGACACGATCGACCTCGCGACCTGGAAGCGCATCACCGGCATCATCCTCGACGGCGCGTTCATCTGCGCGAAGGCGTGCATCCCGGCGCTCAGGAAGAGCGGGGCGGGCGCGATCGTGAACATCGGCGGCATGTCCGGGCATGCGGGCGCCGCCGGCCGGCCGCACGTGATCGCGGCGAAGCTGGGCCTCGTCGGCCTCACGCACGGGCTCGCGCACGACCTGGCACCGGACGGCATCACGGTGAACTGCGTGGTGCCCGGCCTCATCGACACCGAGCGCGGCGCCACCGCCGGGAAGGTCGCGCACCGGCACGGCACGCTCCTCGGCCGGAAGGGCAAGCCCGAGGAGGTCGCCGCGGTCGTGCGGCTCCTCGCCGGACCGGACGGGCGCTTCGTCACGGGCCAGGAATGGCACGTGAACGGGGGCGCCTACCTCGGCTGAACCCCGGACTTCCGGGCGAGGCAGTCGAGGTAGGCTGCGTTGTCGAAGGCGACGCCGTTCCTCTGCGCCTGCCACACCACCTCGGCGAGGCAGTCCATCACCTCGTGGCGCGCGTCGTGCGCGGAGCCCGTGCGCCGCTCGAGCGCGGAGACTGCCGCCCGGATCCCCGGCGGCTGGTCGATCGACACTTGCTCCTCGATCGCGAGGTGCATCGAAAGATGCAGGAACGGGTTGGTCTCGCCGCCCTCGGGTCTCCATTCGCGCTCGAGGTTGCCCTCGCGGTCGTCGAGCACCGCGTGGTACTCCGGATGCTCGAGGACGACCGCGAGGGCGAGCGACTCGAGCGGCGTCAGCCCCGCCCCCGCGCGGTGCTTCGCCCAGAGCGCGAAGAGGAAGTCGCGCGCCTGGTCACGGCTGGGATTGAACATCTAGTTCCCGGCTTCGCGGGGCGCCTGGGGCGGCGTCAGCGCCGCGAACTTCTTCTTCTCGCGGAACTCGCACTGCGCGTAGATCGGGCAGCGCCCGCAGAGCGGCTTCTTCGCGACGCACGTGTAGCGGCCGTGCAGGATGAGGTAGTGGTGCGCATGCCGCAGGTACGCCTTCGGCACGACCTTCATGAGCTTGGTCTCCACCTCGAGCGGATCCTTGCCGGGCGCCAAGCCCGTCCGGTTCGCCACGCGGAAGACGTGCGTATCGACGGCGAGCGTGGACTCGCCGAAGGCCGTGTTGAGGATCACGTTCGCGGTCTTGCGTCCCACGCCGGGCAGCTCCTCCAGCGCCTCGCGCGAGCGGGGCACCTCGCCGCCGTGCTTCTCGAGGAGGATGTTCGAGAGCGCCACGATGTTCTTCGCCTTGCCGCTGTAGAGGCCGATCGTCTTCACGTACTTCTCGAGGCCCTCGACGCCCAGCGCGGCGATCTTCTGCGGCGTGTTCGCGACCGGGAAGAGCTTCGCGGTGGCGAGGTTCACGCCCTTGTCCGTCGACTGCGCGGAGAGGACGACCGCGACCAGCAGCTCGAAGGGCGTCGCATGGGCGAGCTCCGTCTTCGGATCCGGGATCGCTTCCGCGAGCCGCCGGAACATCTCCTCGCGCTTGGCGGGGCTCATTCCAGCGCTTCGAGCCGCGAGGCGCGCCGCTCGGCGTCGCGCGCGAGGCGATGGGCGCGGAAATCGTGGCGCTCGCGGGAGCGCCCAGCCGGCGGGAGCGCCGCCACGGGGGCGAGCGCGATGCAGTCGACCGGGCATGGCGGCAGGCACAGCTCGCAGCCCGTGCACCACTCCGCGATCACGGTGTGCATAAGCTTCGAGGCGCCGACGATCGCATCGACCGGGCAGGCCTGGATGCATTTGGTGCACCCGATGCAGGCCGGCTCGTCGATCACGGCCACCTGCGGCGGGCGATGCGGCCCTACCGCGGGATCCAGGGGCTTCATGGGGCGTCGCAGGAGCGTTGCGAGCCTCGCCACCCCCTCGTCGCCGCCGGGCGGGCAGCGATCGATGTCCGCCGCCCCCGCCGCGACCGCCTCGGCGTACGGCCGGCAGCCGTCGTAGCCGCATTTGGTGCATTGCGTCTGCGGGAGGAGCGCGTCGATGCGCTGGGCGAGCGGGGCGTTCATGGCGCGGGCGGGGCGAAAACGGGAGTGTAGGGCAGGCCCGCCTCTTCCGCGATGCCCCGATGGGAGACGGCCCCGCGCCAGAGGACGACGCCGGATGCGAGCCCGGGGCTTCCCCGAAGCGCCGCCTCGATGCCCCGGCGGGCGAGCTCGCGCACGCACGGGAGCACCGCCTCGCCGAGCGCCGCGGAGCTCGCGGCCGGATCGGCCGCCGGAATGTTCGGGACGCAATAATGGACGATCCCTTCCTCGACGTAGGTGGGCCCGGCATGGGTGGTCGGGCGCGACGTCTCGGCGACACCGCCCGCGTCGATCGAGACGTCCACGATCACGGCGCCGCGCTTCATCCGGCGCACGAGCGAACGCGGCAGGAGCTTCGGCGTGGGCACCCCGGCCACGAACACCGCGCCCACGACCGCGTCCACGCGAAGCGCGCAGCGCTCGATGGCTTCCGGCGTGGCGATGCCGCATGCGGCATCGGGGCCGAGGCGCGCGGCGGCAGCGTCTCGGGAGGCTTCGGTTCGGGTGAGCACCGTGACGCGGCTTCCCCGGTTCACGGCGGACTCGGCCGCGGCGAGCCCGGCGTGTCCGGCGCCCAGCACGAGCACTCCCTCCGGCGCGCGTCCCCGGATCCGCTCCGCGGCCTCGATCGCCATGCGCCCCGCGATGGCCGACATCGGGGCGAGCAGGGGATAACCCCCGTCCGCACCGCGCACGAGCTCGAACGCGATCGCAGTCGCGCCGCGCGCGGCGAGCGCCCGCGTCATGCCGGGCTCCCCCGCGAGGTGCTGGTAGCCGAAGAGGACGGGTCCCGCCTTCACGCGTTCGACTTCCGCGGGCTGGATCTCCTTCACCTTGACCACCAGCTCCGAGTCCCACGCCTCGGCGGCCGGGACGATCCGCGCGCCGGCCGCCGCATAGGCTGCGTCGGCGGCACCCACGCCCACGCCGGCCGCGCGCTCGACCCGCACGTCGTGGCCATCCCGGGCGAGCGCGGCGACCTGCGCCGGAAGGAGGGCCACGCGGCGCTCGCCTTCCTTGGTCTCGCGGGCGACGCCGATCTTCAACGCGCGGCGAGCGCGCGGCGCGCCTCGCCCACCAGCGCAGGCCCGCGATAGATGAACCCCGTGTAGACCTGCACGAGGCTCGCGCCCGCGCGGGCCTTCGCGGCGGCGTCCGCGCCGGAAAGGATGCCGCCCACGCCGATGAGCGGAATGCGGCCCTGGAGCGCGCCCGCCAGGCGCTCGAGTGCCCGGGTCGATGCCGCGAAGAGCGGCCGGCCGCTGAGGCCTCCGGCTTCCGGCGCGAACCGATGCGATTCCACGCCGCGGCGGGAGGTCGTGGTGTTCGTGGCGATGAGGCCGTCCACGCCGTGCTCGAGCGCGAGCCCGGCGATGGCGTCCAATTGCGCGTCGTCCAGGTCCGGCGCGATCTTCACCGCGATGGGCCGCGTCGCGCCGTGGCGGGCGGCGAGCGCCGTGCGCCGTTGCATGAGCGCGGCGAGGAGGTCGCCCAGCCGGTCGCCGGACTGGAGCTCCCGCAGGCTCTTCGTGTTCGGCGACGAGATGTTCACCACGACGTAGCTCGCCCGCGCGTACACCGCATCGAGGCAGGCGAGGTAGTCGTCCGCCGCGCGCTCGATCGGCGTGTCGAAGTTCTTGCCGATGTTGATCCCGAGGATGCCGCGGAAGCGCGCGCGCTCGAGGTTCGCGAGGAGCTTCTCGACGCCGCCGTTGTTGAAGCCCATCCGGTTGATGAGCGCCTCCTCGCGCTCCAGGCGGAAGAGGCGCGGACGCGCGTTCCCCGGTTGTGGACGCGGCGTGACGGTCCCTACCTCGACGAAGCCGAATCCCAGCGCCGCGAGGGCGTCGACGTGCTCGCCGTTCTTGTCGAGCCCCGCCGCGATGCCGACGGGATTGGGGAAGTCGAGGCCCATCACGCGCCGCGCCTCGCCGGTCGAGGCTCCCGCGCCCAGCCATGCCGCGCCCGGCCCCAGCGCGTCGAGCGACTTCAGCGCCAGGTCGTGGGCGACTTCGGGATCGAGCCGGAAGAGGGCGGTGCGGGCGAGGGAATACAACATTCACGTCGTTCCCGTGAAGACGGGAACCCCTCGTGGATTCCCGCCTACGCGGGAATGACAATCAAGCAAGTCTTTTCCACTCGCCGCGCGCGAGGCCTTCGATCGGCCGGAACTGGTTCTTGTAGCTCATCTTGCGGCTCTGGCCGATCCAGTAGCCGAGGTACACGTAGGGAAGGCTCCGGCGGCGCGCCTCCTGGATCTGCCAGAGGATGTTGTACGTGCCGTAGCTCGCCCGCGGGACGAGCGGATCGAAGAACGTGTACACGGACGAGAGCCCGTCCGAGAGCTCGTCCACGATCGACACCATCCGGAGCTCGCCCGCCTCGCGGAACTCGACCAGCCGCGTGGCCACGTTCGACTGGAGGAGGAAGTGCGCGTATTGCTCGCGGCTGTCGTGGTCCATGCCCCCGCCGCGGTGGCGCTCGCTCTGGTAGAGGCGATAGAGCGCGTAATGCTCGGCGTTGAACTTGAGCTCCGCGTAGCGGGGCTCGAGGCCCGCGTGGCGGGCGGCGGCGCGGCGCTGCGAGCGGGTGGGCTCGAACTCGGCGGCCACCACGCGCACCGGCACGCACGCATGGCAATGGTCGCAATAGGGGCGGTACGTGAACGCGCCGCTGCGGCGGAAGCCGGCGGAGACGAGCGCGCTGTACGTCTCGGTATCGATGAGGTAGCTCGGGGTCGCGACCTGCGAGCGTGCGAGCTTGCCGGGCAGGTAGCTGCACGGATACGGTGCCGTCGCGTAGAACTGCAGGTTCGCGATGGGAAGGTCGTTGAGTTTCGCCATGCCTTTCCAACTAAAAAAATATACCCGTCGGTGGATATTGTATCGACTCCTGGAGGAGCTCGGCGAAGGCCTTCCGGGGGATCTCGCGCGCGCCGAGCGAGGCCAGGTGCGCGGTGGCCTGCTGGCAGTCGATCACCCGGAATCCCCGCTCCCGAAGCCGCTCGGCGAGCCGGACGAGGGCGACCTTCGAGGCGTCGGTCTCCCGGCTGAACATCGACTCGCCGAAGAAGACCTTGCCGAGCGCGATCCCGTAGAGGCCCCCCGCCAGCGCGTCGCCGGTCCACGACTCGACCGAATGGGCGAACCCGAGGGCATGCAGGCGCGTGTACGCGTCGATCATCTCCGGCACGATCCACGTGCCCCCGTGCGCGTCGCGCGGCTCGGCGCAGGCCTCGATCACCGAGCGGAAGGCGCTGTCGATGCGCGTCTCGTACGGTCCGCGCGCGAGGGTCTTCCGCAGCGACCGCGACACGCGCAGCTCCTCCGGGAAGAGGACCATGCGCGGATCCGGCGACCACCAGAGGATCGGGTCGCCCTCGGAGAACCACGGGAAGATGCCGTGCCGGTAGGCCTCCACCAGCCGCGCGGGGGTGAGGTCGCCGCCCGCGCAGAGGAGCCCGTTCGGCGACTTGAGCGCCTTCGAGACGGGCGGGAAGGGCTCGTCGCCGCGCAGCCAGGGAATCACTCAGGCCGGGACCGCGACCCCCGCGGCGTCGAAGACGCCTTCGAAGAGGATCGAGCTGAGATAGCGCTCGCCCGAGTCCGGGAGGATCGCGACGATGGTCTTTCCGGCATTCTCCGGCCGGCGGGCGAGGCGCGCGGCGACCGCCGCGGCGGCGCCGCACGAGATCCCGGAAATGATCCCCTCCTCGCGCGTGAGGCGGC
>DATAMY010000172.1:0-13598 GCA_036266535.1 Usitatibacter sp.
TTCATCGATTTCTTCGTCTCGAAGGGGCACGCGCACGTCCCCTCGAGCTCGCTCGTCCCCGCGAACGACCCCACGCTCCTCTTCACCAACGCCGGGATGAACCAGTTCAAGGACGTCTTCCTCGGGAACGAGAAGCGCCCTTACCACCGCGCCGTCACCGCGCAGAAGTGCGTGCGGGCCGGTGGGAAGCACAACGACCTCGAGAACGTGGGGTACACGGCGCGCCACCACACGTTCTTCGAGATGCTGGGCAACTTCAGCTTCGGCGACTACTTCAAGCGCGATGCCATCCGCTTCGCCTGGGACCTCATCACGAAGGAATACGGGCTTTCCGCGGACAAGCTCTGGACGACCGTCTACGAGACGGACGACGAGGCGTTCGACATCTGGACGAAGGAGATCGGCGTCCCGGAGGAGCGCTGCATCCGCATCGGCGACAAGCCGGGCGGCCGGCGCTACGAGAGCGACAACTTCTGGCAGATGGGGGACACCGGCCCGTGCGGCCCGTGCTCCGAGATCTTCTACGACCACGGCCCCGGCATCGCGGGCGGGCCCCCGGGCTCGCCGGATGCGGAGGGCGACCGCTACATCGAGATCTGGAACCTGGTCTTCATGCAGTTCAACCGCGACGAGGCCGGGACGATGCACCCGCTCCCGAAGCCCTCGGTCGACACCGGCATGGGCCTCGAGCGCCTGACCGCGGTCCTGCAGCACGTGCACTCGAACTACGAGATCGACCTCTTCCAGACGCTCATCAAGGCGGCCGCGCGCGAGACCCATACGAAGGACCTCGAATCGCCCTCGCTGCGGGTGATCGCGGACCACATCCGCTCGTGCGCGTTCCTTATCTGCGACGGCGTGATCCCCGCGAACGAGGGCCGCGGCTACGTCCTGCGCCGGATCGCGCGCCGGGCGATGCGCCACGGCTACAAGCTGGGGACGAAGACGCCGTTCTTCTACAAGCTGGTCGAGGACCTGGCGGTGGAGATGGGAGACGCCTATCCGGAGCTTCGCGCCTCGAAGGAGCGCGTGAAGGGCGCCCTCAGGGAAGAGGAGGAGCGCTTCGCCCAGACGCTCGAGACGGGCATGGCGATCCTGGAGACGGCGCTCGCGAAGGACGCGAAGCGCCTGGACGGCGAGACCGCCTTCCGCCTCTACGACACCTTCGGCTTCCCCGTCGACCTCACCGCGGACATCGGGCGCGAGCGCGGCTTCGAGATCGACATGCCCGGCTTCGAGGCCGCCATGGCCGCGCAGCAGGAGCGCTCGCGGGCGTCCAGCAAGTTCAAGGCCGGCGCGCAGCTGGGCTACGAGGGCGTGAAGACCCATTTCCGCGGCTACGACACGCTCTCGGAGGAAGCGCGCGTGGTGGCGCTCTACAAGGGCGGCTCGCCGGTGGACTCGCTCGCGACGAACGAGGAGGGCATCGTGGTCCTCGACAAGACGCCCTTCTACGCCGAATCCGGCGGCCAGGTGGGCGACCGCGGCGAGCTCACGAAGGGCGGCGTGTGCCTCACGCTCTTCGAGGTCCAGGACACGCAGAAGATCCAGCCGGAGGTCTTCGGGCACCACGGCGTCGTGAAGACGGGAGAGCTGCGCGTGGGCGACACGGTCGCGGCCGACGTGGACCTCGACAAGCGCACGCGGACCATGCGCCACCATTCCGCGACGCACCTCCTCCACAAGGCGCTTCGCGAGGTGCTGGGCCCGCACGTGCAGCAGAAGGGCTCGCTCGTCGACGAGGACAAGACGCGCTTCGACTACAGCCACAACGCGCCCATGACGACGGACGAGATCCGGCGCGTCGAGGCGATCGTGAACGCGGAAGTCCTCCGGAACGAGCCCACCACGGCGCGCGTGATGCCGATCGAGGAAGCGCAGAAGGTGGGCGCGATGATGCTCTTCGGCGAGAAGTACGGCGACGTCGTGCGCGTGCTCGACATCGGGAGCTCCCGCGAGCTCTGCGGCGGCACGCACGTCGCGCGCACCGGCGACATCGGGCTTTTCCGCATCACCTCGGAGACGGGTGTGGCGGCCGGCATCCGGCGGGTCGAGGCGGTGGCGGGCACGGTGGCCCTTGCGCGCATGCAGCGCGAGTCGGACCAGCTCGCGCGCGTCGCGGAGACCCTGAAGGCCCAGCCGCAGGAGATCGAGGCGAAGCTCGCGCAGGCGCTCGACAACGCCCGCGCGCTCGAGAAGGAGCTCGCGCGCCTCAAGGTGAAGATGGCGACCTCGCAGGGCCAGGACCTCGCCGGAAGCGCGGTCGACGTGAAGGGCGTGAAGGTCCTCGCCGCCCGCCTCGAGGGCGCGGACGTGAAGACGCTTCGCGATACGCTGGACCAGCTGAAGGGCAAGCTCAAGTCGAGCGCGATCGTGCTCGCGGCCTCCGAAGGCGAGAAGGTGAGCCTCATCGCGGGCGTCACCCAGGACCTCATCGCGAGGGTGAAGGCGGGGGACCTCGTGAACTTCGTCGCCTCCCAGGTGGGCGGGAAGGGCGGCGGCCGCCCGGACATGGCTCAGGCCGGCGGCACCAACGCCTCGGCCCTTCCCAAGGCGCTCGAGTCCGTCCAGGGCTGGGTCGCCGAGCGGCTCTGATCCCTCATCCTCGACGATTCCGGCCGGAATCGATGATCGGGGACCCATGTTCATGAGCATCGAGGCCTACAGCTACTGCCCACGCTGCGCGCGGCCCCTCGCGGATCGCACGCTGGTCGACATCGACGGCGCCTCGAGCGTCCGGCGCGCGTGCACCGAGGCCTGCGGCTTCGTGCAATGGGGGAATCCCGTTCCGTGCGTGGGCGCGCTGGTCGAGCACGAGGGCGAGATCATCCTCGCGCGGAACCGCGGCTGGCCGGAGGGCTTCTTCGCGCTGGTGACCGGCTACCTGGAGCCGCTGGAGGACCCGAAGGCGGGGGTCGTCCGCGAGGTCCGCGAGGAGCTGGGCCTCGAGGTCCGCGAATCGCACCTCATCGGGAACTACATCTTCGAGCGGAAGAACGAGGTGATGCTCTGCTACCACGCGGTGGCGGCGGGCACGGTGAAGCTGGGCGCGGAGCTCGCCGATTACCGGCGCTACAAGCCCGCGGAGCTCAAGCCCTGGAAGCGCGCGACGGGGCTCGCGGTCGCGGACTGGATGCGCGCGCGCGGCCTCCCGTTCGAGTGGAGCGAGCGCCCCGCGCTCACCTCGGAGCACGACCGCACGTGAGCGCCGCCGCCGACCGCGTGACCTCGTACCTGCGCATGGCGGGCCTCGAGTCGCTCCTCGGCCGCGAGGCCGAGGTGGAACGCGCCGCGCGCGACCTCGTGGACGCGATGGGCGAGAACGTCGCCGTCGCGAGCTCCACGTCGCTCTATTCCTACCCGGTGCCGATGCTCACCGAAGACGGCGCGTGCTCGATCGTCGACGAGCTCGCGCCCGTGCCGTACGACCTGGGCGCGATCCTGGGCGGGCGGAACGAGCAGACCACCCGCCGCCTCGCGATGCTGGGCCGTCTCGTCGATCGCACGCGCGAGACGACGGGCGCGGACTGGGTGGGCGTCTACCAGCGCCGCCCCAACGCCGCGGGCATCCCGGTGCTCGTGAAGGTCTCCTACGTCGGGCGGGCGAGCCGCGCGGAGTTTCCGCTCACGCAGGAGTTCGCCCTGCGCAGCACCAATGCGACCGTCGGATTGACCGGCCGCTCGACCGTGATCGACGACGTCTCGAAGCACGTCGAGGCGGGCGGCGGGTTCTACGTGTGCGACGACGGCGTGCAATCGGAGGCGTGCGTGCCGATTTTCGCCGCCGGGGGCGACGTCGCGGGAATCGTGGACGCGGAGGCGAAGCCGCGCGGGTTCTTCGGCTGGCAGCGCCTCGCCGTGGTCGCGGCGCTCGCGCTCGTCTCGGCGGCGGTCCTGCCCTAGGGCCCGGTCACTCGACGTACCAGACCTGCGCCGTGAGCCCGATGATCGCGGCGCCCAGGAGTGCGTCGAGACACGTCTCGTTATGGAACGCGAGCCGCGCGAGGGAGTAGTCCGCGGGATTGCGCGAAAGCGCCGGATCGACGCCGCGAGAAGGAGCGCGAGGAAGGTCAGTCGAAGCGGTCAGGCCATGGGGGGGAAATCGGAAACGATACCCCCCGAGTAGGCCGAATCACCGCTTCGCCGGGAGCATGTCGGTGATCGTTCCGTCGGCGATTTCGGCCCCGAAGAAGACCGTCTCGGAGAGGGTCGGGTGCGGGTGGATCGTAAGCCCGATGTCCTCCGCGTCCGCGCCCATCTCGAGCGCGAGCACGGTCTCCGCGATGAGCTCCCCGGCGTTCACCCCGACGATGGCGGCGCCCAGGATCCGCTTCGTGTCCTTCTCGAAGAGGATCTTGGTGAGGCCTTCCTCCCGCCCCATGCCGAGCGCGCGGCCGCTCGCGGCCCACGGGAAGACCGCCTTCTCGTAGGCCACGCCCTTCGCCTTCGCCTCCGGTTCCGAGAGGCCCATCCAGGCGACCTCCGGGTCCGTGTACGCGACGCTCGGGATCGTGCGCGCCTCCCACGCATGGTGGGACATCCCCGCGATCACCTCGGCCGCGAGCTTCCCCTCGTGGGTCGCCTTGTGCGCGAGCATGGGCTCGCCCACGATGTCGCCGATCGCGAAGATGTGCGCGACGTTCGTGCGCATCTGGTTGTCGACGGGGATCCAGCCGCGCTCGTTCACCTGGACGCCGGCCTTGTCCGCGCCGATCGCCTTGCCGTTCGGGCGGCGGCCCACCGCGAGGAGGACGCGGTCGTACGTTTCCGCGGCGGGCGCGGCGCCGCCTTCGGCCGCCTCGAACGTGGCGCGCAGCCCCTCCTTCGCGGCCTCGAGCTTCGCGACCTTCGTCTTGAGGAGGATCTTCTCGTAGCGCTTCTCGATCCGCCGCGCGAGCGGCCGCACGACGTCCGGGTCCGCGCCGGGGATGAGGCGGTCCATGAACTCGACTACCGTGACCTTGCTCCCGAGCGCGTCGTACACGGTCGCCATCTCGAGCCCGATGATGCCGCCGCCGATCACGAGGAGGCGCTTCGGCACTTCGGCGAGGTCGAGCGCGCCCGTGGAATCCATGAGGCGCCTGTCGTCGTACGGGAAACCGGGGATGCGCGCCGACTGCGAGCCGGCGGCGATGATGCAGTGGTCGAACGAGATCACCTTCCGCCCGTCCTTGCCCTGGACTTCCAGCGTGTGGGACGTGGCGAACGTGCCGGTGCCCTGGACGATCGTGACCTTCCGAGCCTTCGCGAGCTGCGCGAGGCCCTTCGTGAGCTTGCCGACCACTTCGTCCTTCCACGCGCGCAGCCGCGCGAGGTCCGTCTTCGGGGCACCGAACGCGACGCCGAAATGCGACATCTCCTCCGCGTCCGCGATCACGCGCGCGGCGTGCAGGAGCGCTTTCGACGGGATGCAGCCCACGTTGAGGCAGACGCCGCCCAGCGTCGGATAGCGCTCGACGAGGATCACTTTCTTGCCGAGGTCTGCCGCGCGGAAGGCGGCGGTGTAGCCGCCCGGCCCCGCGCCCAGCACGAGCACCTCCGCGTGGAGGTCCGCGTCGAGGCTCGCGAGCGTGGAGGTGAGGGCCTGCCGCACGGAGCTGGCACCCTGCTGCGCGATGGCGCCCGCGAGGGCCGTGCTGTCCGACGCGGAAGGAGGGGCTGCCGTGGCCGGCGCGGGCTCCTTCGCCGCGGGGGCCTTCGTGCCGGCATCCGCCTCGATCACCGCGATGACCGAGCCCTGGGACACCTTGTCCCCGTTCTTCACGCGGATTTCCTTCACCGTGCCGGCGTGCGGCGACGGAACGTCCATCGTCGCCTTGTCGCTCTCCAGGGTGACGAGGGAATCCTCCTTCTTCACGACGTCGCCCGCCTTCACGAGCACGTCGATCACGGGCACGTCCTTGAAGTCGCCGATGTCCGGGACGCGGATCTCGAGGGCCGCCACGGCGCCTCCTAGAGCAGGCCGCGCCGCAGGTCGGAGAGCACCTGGGCGAGGTAGGCGGTGAAGCGGGCGCCCAACGCCCCGTCGACCACGCGGTGGTCGTACGAGAGCGAGAGCGGCACCATGAGGCGCGGCTCGAAGGCGCTCCCGTTCCACACCGGCTTCAGGGACGACTTCGAGACGCCGAGGATCGCGACTTCCGGCGCGTTGATGATCGGCGTGAAGGACGTGCCGCCGATGCCGCCCAGGGACGAGATCGAGAACGTGCCGCCCTGCATGTCCGCGGGGGAGAGCTTTCCTTCGCGCGCCTTCGCGGCGAGCTCGGAGGTCTCGCGGGCGATCTCGACCACGCCCTTCTGGTCCGCCGCCTTGATGACGGGCACCACGAGGCCGTTGGGCGTGTCCGCGGCGAAGCCGATGTTCCAGTACTGCTTGAGGACGAGGTTCTCGCCGTCCAGCGAGCTGTTCACGGCCGGGAACTTCTTGAGCGCCGCGACCGCCGCCTTCACGAGGAAGGCGAGGAGCGTCACCTTCACGCCCGACTTCGCGTTCTCCTCGTTCACGCGCTGGCGGAACGCCTCGAGCTCGGTCACGTCCGCCTCGTCGAACTGCGTGACGTGCGGGATCATCACCCAGTTCCGCGCGAGCGCGGGGCCGGAGATCTTCTGGATGCGCGAGCGCGCCTGCACCTCGACCGGGCCGAATTTCGCGAAGTCGACCTTGGGCCACGCCGGCAGGCCGAGGTCCGCGAGTCCCGATGAGCCTGCCCCGGCAGTCCCCGGGCCGGAACCCGCGAGCGAGCGCTTCACGAATTCCTGGATGTCTTCCTTGAGGATGCGGGCCTTCGGGCCCGAGCCGTGGACGCGCGAGACGTCCACGCCCAGCTCGCGCGCGAAGCGGCGGACACCGGGAGAGGCGTGCGCGGGCGCGGCACCCTCGCGCGAGCCGGCGGGAAGGGCGGGCGCCATCGCCGGAACGGGTGTCGCCGCGGGCGAGGCGGGCGGCGGCGAGGGCTCGGCGCGCGCGGAAGCGGCGGCCGCGACGGGCGCCGGGGCCTGCGAAGGTTGGGGTGCGGCAGGCGCGGCGGGCGGGAGCGAGGACGCGCCGGACTTGGCGGGCGCGGGCGCCGCCTTGGGCGCGGCGGGCTTCTGCGCCTCCGCTTCCGCGTCGAGGACGACCAGGGCGCTTCCTTCGCTCACCTTGTCGCCCACCTTGACGCGGATGTCCTTCACCTTGCCCGCGGTGGGCGAGGGCACGTCCATCGTCGCCTTGTCGCTCTCGAGCATCACGAGCGAGTCGTCCTTCTTCACGACGTCGCCCGGCTTCACGAGCACCTCGATCACCGGGACGTCCTTGAAGTCCCCGATGTCGGGGACCTTCACCTCTATCGCGGCCACGCTTTCTCCTCGTTGTTCGTGTTGTTCGTCATTCCCGCGAAGGCGGGAATCCAGCTGGGTTCCCGTCTACACGGGAACGACGATTAAACTAAACCGTCCAGGGCGCCGGCTTCTCCGGATCGATGCCGTACTTCTTCAGCGCCTCCGCGACCTTGGCGGGGGGCACCTCGCCGTCGTCCGCGAGCGCGCGAAGCGCCGTCACGGCGACGTAATGCCGGTTCACCTCGAAGAAGCGGCGCAGGTTGTCGCGCGAGTCGCTGCGGCCGAAGCCGTCCGTGCCCAGCACCTTGTAGCGGCGCGGGACGAACTCGCGGATCTGGTCCGCGAACGTGCGGATGTAGTCGGTCGAGGCGACCACGGGCCCCTTGGTCGGGCCCAGGCATTGCTCGACATGCGACAGCCGCGGCTTTTCCGTGGGATGCAGCAGGTTCCAGCGCGCGGCGGCCATGCCGTCGCGGCGCAGCTCCGTGAAGCTGGGGCAGCTCCATACGTCCGCGGCCACCCCCCAGTCCACCTTCAGGAGCTCCGCGGCGGCGATCACCTCGCGCAGGATCGTGCCGCTCCCGAGGAGCTGCACGCGCGGGGACTTGTCGCCCGCCGCGGCCGCGCGCCCGGCGCCGGGAAGCTTGTACATGCCCTTGAGGATCCCTTCCCGCGCGCCCTCCGGAAGTCCCGGGTGCGGGTAGTTCTCGTTCATGAGCGTGATGTAGTAGAAGACGTCCTCCTGGTCCTGCATCATGCGGCGCAGGCCATCCTGCACGATCACCGCGACCTCGTAGGCGAACGTGGGATCGTAGGAGACGCAGTTCGGGATCACGGAGGAAAGCACCTGGCTGTGGCCGTCCTCGTGCTGCAGGCCCTCGCCGTTCAACGTGGTCCGCCCCGCCGTGCCGCCCAGGAGGAAGCCGCGCGCGCGGATGTCGCCGGAGGCCCAGACGAGGTCGCCCGTGCGCTGCAGGCCGAACATCGAGTAGAAGATGTAGAACGGGATCATCGGCACGTCGTTGTTCGAGTACGACGTGGCCGCGGCCATCCACGAGCACATGGCGCCCGGCTCGTTGATGCCTTCCTGGAGGATCTGCCCGTTCTTGTCCTCCTTGTAGAACATGAGCTGGTCGCTGTCCTCCGGCTCGTAGAGCTGGCCCACGGCGGAGTAGATGCCGAGCTGCCGGAAGAGGCCTTCCATGCCGAAGGTGCGCGATTCGTCCGGGACGATCGGGACCACGTTCTTCCCGACGTTCTTGTCCTTCAGCAGGATCCCCAGCATGCGCACGAACGCCATCGTGGTGGAGATCTCGCGGCCCTCCGCGGTCGCGTCGAGGACCGGCCTGAAGGCCTCGAGCTTCGGCACCTCGAGCGAGCGGCTCTTCCGGCGGCGTTGGGGGAGCGAGCCGCCCAGCTCCGCGCGCAGCTCCCGGAGGTACTTCATCTCGGGCGAGCCCTCCGGCGGGCGGTAGTACGGGATCTCGGCGAGCTTCTCGTCCGCGACCGGGATGTTGAAGCGGTCCCGGAACTGCCGCACGGCCTCCGTGGGCATCTTCTTCTGCTGGTGCGCGATGTTCTTGCCTTCGCCCACCGCGCCCATGCCGTAGCCCTTCACGGTCTTCGCGAGGATGACCGTCGGCTGCCCCTCGTGCTTCATCGCCGCGGCGTAGGCGGCGTAGATCTTGTGCGGGTCGTGCCCGCCGCGGTTCAGCCGCCAGATGTCCTCGTCCGACATGCTCGCGACGCGGGCCTTCAGCTCCGGGTACTTCCCGAAGAAGTGCTCGCGCACGTAGGCGCCGTCGCGGCTCTTGAACTTCTGGTACTCGCCGTCGACCGCTTCCTCCATGCGCTTCAAGAGCAGGCCGTCGTTGTCGCGCGCGAGGAGCGGATCCCAGTACGAGCCCCAGATCACCTTGATCACGTTCCAGCCGGCGCCGCGGAAGTCGGCCTCCAGCTCCTGGATGATCTTCCCGTTGCCGCGCACCGGGCCGTCCAGGCGCTGCAGGTTGCAGTTCACGACGAAGACCAGGTTGTCGAGGCCTTCCCGCGCGGCCATGCCGATGGCACCCATCGACTCCGGCTCGTCCATCTCGCCGTCGCCCATGAAAGCCCACACGCGCCGGTCCGCGGTCTTCGCGAGCCCGCGCCCCTCGAGGTAGCGCAGGAACCGCGCCTGGTAGATCGCCTGGATGGGTCCCAGCCCCATGGAAACGGTCGGGAACTGCCAGAAGTCCGGCATGAGCCAGGGGTGCGGGTACGACGCGATGCCCTTGCCGTCGACCTCCTGGCGGAAATTGTCGAGCTGCGCCTCCGTGAGGCGTCCCTCGAGGAAGGCGCGCGCGTAGACGCCGGGCGAGGAGTGGCCCTGGATGTAGACCAGGTCGCCGCCGTGCGACTCGGTGGGCGCGCGCCAGAAATGGTTGAAGCCTACGTCGTAGAGCGTCGCGGCCGAGGCGAAGCTCGCGATGTGGCCGCCCAGCTCCAGGTCCTTCTTCCCGCCGCGCAGCACCATCGCGACCGCGTTCCAGCGCACGATCGAGCGAAGGGTGTGCTCGATCGCGGCGTCGCCCGGAAGGCGCTCCTCCAGGTGCGGGGGGATCGTGTTGATGTAGGCCGTGTTCGCCCGGTACGGCAGGTAGGCGCCGGAGCGGCGCGCCTTGTCCACGAGCTGCTCGAGGATGAAGTGCGCGCGGTCCGGTCCCTCGATCTCCAGCACCGCGTCCAGGGCATCCACCCATTCGCGCGTCTCCAGCGGATCGACGTCTTGCAGGCGTTCCATATGCGGCCTCGGGGGGATTCGGGGGGATTCGGGGGGAAGGGGACCGGCGGGCATTAAACCCAATCGTATAATGACTCGCAACCCGGCCGGAAAGCTCCGGCGGCACAGGTATTTTGCCGCCGGGGACCAGGTTGCCACAGACGCCGGGAGCCGTCCGCCGGGCCCCGGATAAGCGCGGAAATTCATGGGGTTCGCGCCGGAAGCGGGATTGTTTCTGAAAAAAGCTTTTTAAGTTATTATAAATCCGTGTTTTTGCGCGCTTTTCGCGGGAGGCCAGGGGCCGGCGGAGAGCGGGGCGCCGGAATGGCGGCACACGCGCCTCGAGAGCGCGTCGTCAACAACAAACCGGAAACGGCATGACAGAAGAGGCGCACGGAAAAAGGGAGGGCGGCCGCGCAGCGGCCGGCGCGCGCTGGGCGTGGGGACGCCGATGAGCCTGACGCAGGCGCTGCAGGCGGCGAGCCTCACGGATCCGGGGCGCGTGCGCGACCACAACGAGGACTGCATCGAGTCGCGTCCCGAGATCGGGCTCTTCGTGCTCGCCGACGGCATGGGCGGGTACAACGCGGGAGAGGTCGCGAGCGGCATGGCGACATCGCTCATCACGGATGGCCTGCAGGAGGCGTGGGACCCGCGCGCGGTCGAGCGCCTGTCGCGCGACGAGGCGAAGGCCCTGGCCGAGCGCCTCATCCGCGAGCAGATCGCGCGGGCGAATACCGCGATCTTCACCACCTCGCAGAACAACCCGGAGTGCGCCGGCATGGGCACGACGCTCGTGATGAGCCTCTTCCACGACGACTTCGTTGCGGTGGCGCACATCGGCGACTCGCGCCTCTATCGCCTGCGCGGCGAATCGATGGAGCAGGTGACGCGCGACCACTCGCTCCTCCAGGAGCAGCTCGACTCCGGGCTCATCACGCCGGAGGAGGCGAAGCTCTCGCAGAACAAGAACCTCGTCACGCGCGCGCTGGGCATCGACCCCACGGTCGAGGCGGAGATCCACGTCCACGAGGCCGTCCCGGACGACCTCTACCTCCTCTGCTCGGACGGGCTCTCGGACATGGTCGAGGACGAGGAGATCAGGCTCACGCTCCTCACGCTCAAGTCGAACCCGGGCCTCACCGTGCAGCAGCTCGTCCAGTCGGCGAACGACAACGGCGGGCGCGACAACATTTCGGCGATGCTCATCCGCGTCGCCGAGCCCTACGGAGTGCCCCGCGGCTGGATGGCGCGGCTGAAGGCGCTCTTCCGGTAATACCCAAGGAAAAAAACCATGGCCAAGCTCATTCTCAGCGTCGACGGGCAGGTGCTCAAGGAGTACACCCTCTCCAAGGAGCGCACGCTCATCGGACGCAAGCCCCACAACGACATCCAGATCGACAACCTGGCGGTGAGCGGCGAGCACGCGGCGATCATCACGATCCTCAACGACTCGTTCATCGAGGACCTGGGGAGCACCAACGGGACCATGGTGAACGGGAAGCCGATCAAGAAGCACTTCCTGCAGAACAACGACGTGGTCGAGATCGGCAAGCACAAGCTCAAGTACTTCAACGATGCGCCGGCCGCGGCCACCGCCGCCGACTTCGAGAAGACGATGATCATCCGCAATCCGGCGAAGGCGGGTCCCAGCCCCGCGCCGGACAAGGCGATGGGCGATACGCACACGAACCTGAAGGCGCTGGACGCCCAGCACGCCAAGGCGCCCGCGGCCGGGGGACCCACGACCACGACGCCGCCCGCGCCCGCCCCGGCCAAGCCCGAGCCGCCGCCGGCGCCCGCCGCCGCGCCCGCGCCGCCCCCGCCGCCGCGGCCCGCCGCTCCGCCGCCTGCCGCCGCGGCCCCGTCCCATGGCGCCGCTCCGGCCGGGGGGCTGCGCGAGGCGATGATCCAGGTCCTCTCGGGTGCCGCCGCCGGGAAGACGCTCGACCTCACCAAGAGCCTCACCACGGTGGGCAAGCCCGGCGTGCAGGTGGCGGTCATCACCAAGCGGCCGAACGGCTACTTCATCACCCACGTGGAGGGCGCGACCTACCCCACGTTGAACGGCACGTCCCTCGGCGCGCAGGCCCAGCCGTTGAACGACCACGACCTGATCGAGATCGCGGGCGTGAAGATGGAGTTCTTCTACAAGCCGTGAACGAGCGCGAGCGCCCGCCGGTGGGACTGCGGCGCGCCCGCGACGGATCCGCCGTGCCGGCGCTGTGGAATGGCGCACATCCCGCGTGGTAACGTTCTCCGATAATGGGACGACGCTCCGGCCGCGCTCGCGGCCGGCGGTCACGCCGGCAGGCCGGAAGAAGCCGGCGGCCGCCCGAGGGCAGGACATGCGGATCAGGGTTCTGGGGTGCAGCGGGGGGATCGGCGGGGGGCTGCGCACGACCTCGCTCCTCGTGGACGACGACGTCCTCGTCGACGCGGGCACCGGCGTGGGCGACCTCGCGTTGGACGCCCTCGCGCGGATCGACCATATCTTCGTCTCGCACTCCCACCTCGACCACGTGACGAGCATCCCGTTCCTCGTGGACACGGTGTGCTGGATGCGCTCGACCCCGATCCTCGTCTACGGCATCAAGGAGACGCTGGACATCCTGCGCGCGCACCTCTTCAACTGGAAGATCTGGCCGGACTTCACGCAGATCCCGAGCGCGGAGAAGCCCTTCATGGCCTATCGCGAGATCGCGCCGGGCGAGACCGTGACGCTCGGGAAGCGCCGCTTTACCGCGATCCCGGCGAACCACACCGTCCCCGCCGTGGGCTACGCGCTCGAGACCGCCAAGGGCGCGCTCATCTACAGCGGCGACACCGCGCCCAACGACGCCCTCTGGGAAGTCGTGAACCGGACGCCCAACCTCAAGTACCTGGTGATCGAGACCGCGTTCTCCAACAAGGAGCGCGACATCGCCCGGGCCTCCAAGCACCTCTGCCCGGACCTCCTCGCGCAGGAGCTCGCCAAGATGCGGGTTTCCCCGGAGGTCTTCATCACCCACTTGAAGCCGGGCGAAGGCGCGCTCACGATGAAGGAGATCGGCAAGGCCGCGGGGCGGTGGCGTCCGCGCATGCTCGAGAACAACCAGGAATTCTCGCTGTAGCAACCCGGCACAACCATTCGCAGGTGGTAACCATGAGCGCAGTCCTCGAACCGAAGGTGCAGAGCTCGGCCAACATGGCCGACATGAGTGTCAAGCTCGCGTTCTCGAAGAAGCTGCAGGCGGTCACCAACCGCATCCACTCCACGAGCAACATCGACGAGATCATCCTCGACGTCTCGCGCGACATCTGCCAGCTCTTCGAGGCCGACCGCATGACGGTCTACATCACGAGCGAGGACGGCGCGTCCATCGTCTCGAAGGTGAAGACGGGCCTCACGACCTTCAAGGACATCAAGCTGCCGATCTCGGAGTCGTCGCTCGCGGGCTTCGCGGCGATGAACAAGCGGCACATGAACATCCGCGACGTCTACGACGACTCGGAGCTCAAGCAGTACTCGCCCAAC
>DATAMY010000173.1:0-4316 GCA_036266535.1 Usitatibacter sp.
GTCTTCGAAAGCCCGATCTTCCAGTCCGAATGCCGCACGAGCGCGTTCGTGTTCACGAAGCTCAGCTTGCGGCGCGAATCCGGGAGCTGCACCGTGACGCCGCTCGTGGTCGTGTACTCGCGGATCAAGTCGTAGTTCGACGCGGCGGCGACGAGCTTGCCCAGGTCCGCGGGGCTGGAGACGTTCTGCGGCGAGAGGCCGGAGGAGTCGACGTAGTGCGTCTGCGTGAGGCCGAGGGCCTGCGCCTTCGCGTTCATCGCGTTCACGAACGCGGGAAGGCCGCCGGGGTAGCTCCGCCCGAGCGCGGCAGCGGCGCGGTTGTCGCTCGCCATGAGCGCCAGGCGCATCAGGTCGTCGCGGCGGAAGCGCGAGCCGATCGGGAGCTTCGAATGCGTGTTCTTGATCGTGTCGATGTCGTCGTTCGTGAGCTCGATCGCCTCGTCGAGCGGCAGGTTCGCGTCGAGCACGACCATCGCGGTCATGAGCTTCGTGATCGAGGCGATGGGCGCCTGCTGGTCCGCGTTCTTCGCGAAGAGCGTCTGCCCCGTGGTGGGATCGAGCACGAGGACGCCCGTGGACCGCACGTTCGGGTCGCCGTCCTTCGTGAGCTCCGCCACGGCCGCCTTCGCGGTCCGGGTGTGGTGCGCGGATTTTTCCGCGGCGATCCCGGCCAGGGGCAACATGGCGAGGATGAAAAGGGCGAGGAATCGGTTCACAGGCGGCATTTTCGGGCTAGGCAGGCGAAACCATAGCAAACAAAACGGGTTCGTGACAACATTTCGACGCGATCTCAGCATTACAACCCAAATAACTGATTCTCATGGCCCATTCCGGCCCGAAGCCCCCGCACCCGGACACCTTGGCCGTCCATGCCGGCCAATCGCCCGATCCGGCCACCGGGGCGCGGGCGGTGCCGATCTACCAGACGGCCTCCTTCGTCTTCCCGGACACGGACACCGCCGCGGCGCTTTTCAACATGGAAACGCCCGGCCATGTGTACTCCCGTCTCTCGAATCCCACCGTGTCCGTCCTCGAGGAACGCATGGCCGCTTTGGAGGATGGCGTGGGGGCCATCGCCACCGCGAGCGGCCAGGCGGCCCTCCACCTCGCCATCGCGACGCTCATGGGCCAGGGCGGCCACGTAGTCGCCTCGGCGAGCCTCTACGGCGGCTCCCACAACCTCCTGTCCTACACGCTCCCGCGGTTCGGGGTCTCGACCACCTTCGTCCCCGCCCGGGAACCGGACGCCTGGCGCCGGGCGATCCGGCCCGAGACGCGGCTCCTCTTCGGGGAGAGCGTCGGAAACCCGTCCGTGGACGTCCTCGACATCCCCGCCCTCGGCCGCATCGCGGAGGAATGCCGGGTGCCGCTCCTCGTCGATGCGACGGTCACCACGCCGGCATTGGGCCGGGCGTTCGAGATGGGGGCGCACCTCGTGATGCACTCGGCGACCAAGTTCCTCTCCGGCCACGGCATCGTGATCGGGGGCGTGCTGGTGGACGGCGGGCGCTTCGACTGGGCCGCGGACGACCGCTTTCCCACGCTCGCCCAGCCCTACGAGGGCTTCCACGGGATGGTGTTCGCCGAGGAATCGCCCACGTCGGCGTTCCTCCTGCGCGCGCGCCGCGAGGGGCTGCGCGACTTCGGCGCGTGCATGGCGCCCATGACCGCGTTCCACATCCTCCAGGGCCTGGAGACGCTGCCGCTGCGGATGGCGCGCCACGTGGAGAACACCGCGCGCATCGCGCGCTTCCTCGCGGGGCACGAGGCCGTGGCGCGCGTGCACCACCCGGACGTGGAGTCGCATCCGGACCACGCGCTCGCGCGCCGGCTCTATCCGCGCGGGGCGAGCGCCATCCTTTCGTTCGAGCTCGCGGGCGGACGCGAGGCGGGGCGCCGCTTCATCGAGGCGCTGACGCTCTTCTCGCACCTCGCGAACATCGGGGACGCGAAGTCGCTCGTGATCCATCCCGCGACGACGACCCACTTCCGCATGGACGACGCGGCGCTCGCCGCGGCCGGCATCACGCCCGGGACGGTGCGCCTCTCGATCGGGCTCGAGCATCCGGACGACCTCGTCGAGGATCTCTCGCGCTCGCTCCGGGCGGCGCGGAAATAGGAGGGGCGGTGCAGTTCATCGTCGAGGGCTATCCCGCCTACGCCTATACCGGAGGGCGCCCGTTCGACCCGAAGCTTCCCGCGGTCGTGCTGGTGCATGGCGCGGCTTTCGACCACAGCGTCTGGCAGTGGCAGTCGCGCTACCTCGCGAACCACGGCCATGCGGTGCTGGCGGTGGACCTCCCGGCGCACGGACGCAGCCCCGGCGGCATCCGCACGTCGATCGACGCGATGGCGGGCTGGGTCGCGGCGTTCATCGAGTCCGCGGCGCTCGAGCGCGCGGCGCTCGTGGGCCACAGCATGGGCTCGCTCGTGGCGCTCGCCGCGGCGATCGCGCATCCGGCGCGCGTGACCCGGCTTGCGCTCGTCGGCACTTCAGCGCCGATGCCCGTGGGCGATGCCTTCCTCGCCGCCGCGCGCGACGACTCGCCCGCCGCGCTCGACATGGAGACCGTGTGGGGGCATGCGCGCGGAGCGCTCTACGCGACGAGCCCCGTGCCGGGAACGTCGCTCATGGGGGCCACGCGGCAGCTGAACGGCCGCTCGCGCCCGCGCGTCCTCGCCGCGGATCTCGCCGCTTGCCACGCCTATGCGCCGTCGAACGAAGCGCTCGCCGCGGTTCGGATTCCCACGCTGGTCGTCGCCGGAAAGCGCGACCAGATGACGCCGATGAAGGCCGGAAAGTCGGTCGCGGACCGCATCCCCGGCTCGCGCTTCCTGACGCTCGATGCCGGGCACTCGATGATGAGCGAGGCGCCCCGCGTGCTCGCGTTCGCCCTTCGGGATTTCCTCGCCGCCTGACCGGTCAGGGATCCGGCCGATCGACCGAATAGATGAGCCGCGCCTGGCCGTTCACCGTGGCCTCGCGCTCGAACGACTCCCCGATCTTCTCCGCGACGCGGATCGAGGCCTCGTTCCGAGGGTGGATCACGCTGATCACCTTGCGCCGGTCGAGCGCGCCGAAGGCATGCTCGAGTGCCGCCCGCGCGCACTCCGTCGCGTAGCCGCGGCCCCAGGCGTGGCGGGCGATGGTCCATCCGATCTCGAAACCGGGCCACCCTTCGGGCTGGAAGAAGCCGACCCGGCCCAGCATCTCGTCGCGATCGCGGGCGATCACGGCCCACATTCCGAATCCGCGCAGTTGCCAATGCCCGACCAGCATGGCCATGTGGCGCCAGGCTTCCTCCCGGCGGAGCGTCGCGCCCGTGCCGAGGTAGCGCGTCACCTCCGGATCCGCCAGCATCGCCGCATACGCGTCGAAATCGCGCGGCGCGAACGGCCTCATGGTGAGCCTTTCGGTCCGCAGGGTGGGAATCGCATCCATCGAAGCGGACCTCGATCGCCAGGCTAGGCGGGGGCGCCGGCAGGATCGGCGTCCGCGACCTCGTGCTTGCGCCCCTCCTCCTGCTGCAGGCGCCACATCTCCGCGAAGCGGCCGTTCGCCGTGAGGAGCTCGCGGAAGGAGCCGCGCTCGACGATCCGCCCGTGGTCGAGGACCAGGATCTCGTCCGCGTCGACGATGGTCGAGAGGCGGTGCGCGATCACGAGCGTCGTATGGTCGCGCGAGATCTCCGCGAGCTCGCCCTGGATCGCCTTCTCGGTGCGCGAGTCGAGCGCGGAGGTGGCCTCGTCGAAGACGAGGATGGGCGGGTGCTTGAGGAGCGTGCGCGCGATGGAGACGCGCTGCTTCTCTCCACCGGAGAGCTTCAGCCCGCGCTCGCCCACCGTGGTCTCCCATCCCGCGGGAAGCCGCGCGATGAACTCCGCGATGTGGGCCACGCGCGCCGCGTTCTCGATCTCGTCCCGCGTGGCCCCGGGCCGGCCGTACGCGATGTTGTAGTAGATGGTGTCGTTGAAGAGCACCGTGTCCTGCGGCACGATCCCGATCGCCGCGCGCAGGCTCTCCTGCTTCACGTCGCGGATGTCCTGGCCGTCGATCTCGATACGCCCCGCGTCGACGTCGTAGAAGCGGAAGAGGAGGCGCGCGAGCGTCGACTTGCCGGAGCCGCTGGAGCCCACGACCGCGACCTTCCGTCCCGGCGGCACCTCGAAGCTCACGTCATGGAGGATCCCGCGCTCCGGGTCGTAGGCGAAGTCCACGTGGTCGAAGCGGATGGCGCCGCCCGTGACGACCAGCTCCGGCGCCCCGGGCTTGTCCTCCACCTCGCGGTTCTCCGAGAGGAGCCGGAACATCTTCT
>DATAMY010000174.1:0-12259 GCA_036266535.1 Usitatibacter sp.
AATCGAGAGCCAGATGAAGATGCCCACCATCGGCATGAGGAAGAAGACCGTCCCGAAGACGTCGATCCACGCCTGCGCGCGCGCCGAGAGCCGGCCCTGGATGATGTCGATGCGGACGTGCTCGTTCCTCAGGAGCGTCCAGCCCGCGCAGAGGAGGAACACCGCCGAGAAGAGGTACCACTGCATCTCGAGGAGGGCGTTGGAGCTCGAGTTGAAGAGCTTCCGGACGATCGCGTTGCCGGCGCTCTCCAGCACGACGACGAGGACCAGCCAGTACACCCAGCGCCCGACGAACTCGTTCAGCGCGTCTACCCCGTGCGCCATCTTCAGCAGTGATTTCATCGTTCCAACCTCGGGTGTCGATGGGGGCGGGGAATAAGGCTGGCACCGGCGATGTTCTCAGGAGCGCTGCGCCGGAAATGCGTCCCGATTATAGGCGAACGCGCCCGCGGGGGAACGAGGGAAAAGGAGAGGGGCCGGAGTGAATCGCCGATGGATGTGGGGTCTCGCCGCCGCGGCGCTCGTCGCCGGTGCGCCGGCCCGCGCCCAGAACGTGGCGAACGGCGAGTCGCTCTACCACGCGATCTGCCAGGCCTGCCACTTCCTGCCGCCCGTGGGCGGTGCCGTCCTCGCCGCGAACAACCCGTCGCTCATCCGGGCGGCGATCAGCGGGCTGGTCCCGACCATGCAGATCGCGGTGGGACCGCTCAACCTCACGGACGCGCAGCTGGCGGACATCGCCGCCTATATCGGCGTCCTCGAGGCCCCGCCGCCGCCACCACCCCCGCCACCGCCCCCTCCACCCCGGGCCGCGATCGATTACTCGGATCTCTGGTGGAATCCGGACGAGCAGGGCTGGGGATTCAACCTGGTCGAGCACGCGAGCTCGAACATGTTCGGGGTGATGTACACGTACGGCCCGGACGGAAAGCCGCTCTGGTTCGTGCTGCCCGGGGGCACCTGGGTCTCGTCCAACATCTTCGGCGGCAGCTGGTTCCAGGTCACGGGGCCTTCCTATGCCGCCGCGTTCGATCCCACCGCGGTGCACGGGGTGCAGGTCGGCACCGCGACGATCACCTTCTCGGATGCCTCGCACGGCACCCTCGCGTTCAGCGTGAACGGGACGACGACGGTGAAGTCGATCGTCCGCCAGCCGTTCTGATGCGCGCGTTCGCCGCCGGCGTCCTCCTCGCGTTTTCCGCGGCCGCCGCGGCGGTGCAGCCGGGCACGCCGATGCCGGACGTGGCACCTTCGCAGCTCGCCGCGCCCGCGGCCCCGCTTTCGTTCGCGAGCTTCCGCGGGAGCGTGGTCTACGTGGATTTCTGGGCCTCGTGGTGCGTGCCGTGCCGGGCCTCGATGCCCGCGCTGGACGCGATGTTCCGCAAGTACGGCGGACAGGGCCTGCGGGTCGTGGGCGTGAACAAGGACGTCTCGCGCGCCGATGCGGAGCGCTTCCTCAAGCGGGTCGCGGTGAGCTTCCCGCTGGTCGCGGACGGCGATGACGCGGTCGCCCGCGCCTTCGACGTGCAGGCGATGCCGAGCGGCTATCTCGTGGACCGGCGCGGCGTCGTGCGCTACGTGCATCGCGGCTTCACGGACGAGACCGCCGCGGCGCTCGCGGGGGAGATCGAGCTCCTGCTGAAGGAGGGCGCTTGATGCGCGTCGCCGCGGCGCTCCTCTTGGCGGCACTCGTCGCGAGCGGCTGCGCGCCCGTGGCGCCGTACCAGCGCGGCTACCTCGCGCGGCCGGACATGTCGCTCGAGCAGGATGCCGGCACCGCGCAGGCGCTCGAGAAGACCTTCGCGGCGAAGGAAGCGGCGAGCGGCGGCGCATCGGTGGGCGGCGGCGGCTGTGGCTGCAACTGACGGAAAGGATCCGCCGCGCGAGGGTGGCGGCCTCGGCGCGCTCATGCAGGCGGCGCTCGCCCTTCCCATCCTCGCCGTGTGCGCCAAGGCCGGCGCGGCTGAAGTGGGCGAGATCGGCATCGCCACGCTGGGCTACAAGGAGCGCGGGCTCATGCGCGTGATCGAGCCCGTTCTCTGGGGCCGGGTGCAGATCGCGGACGTGTGGGAAGTCCAGGCGAGCGGCGCCGTCGACCTCATCACCGGCGCCTCGCCCGAGCTCGTGACGAACGCGTCCGGCCATCCGGTCCAGTCGATCACCGGCGCCTCCGTCGTCGACCACCGGACCACGGGCGACATCAAGGTGACCCGCCGCTTCGGCGACTTTTCGCTCTCCGCCTCGCATGCGCAGTCGAACGAGGAGGACTACCACTCGAAGGCGTACGGGCTGGAAGGGCGCGCGGACCTCGACCAGAAGCGCACCACGCTCACCGCGGGATTCGGCCGCTCGGACGACCGCGTGGGCTCCTCGATCGATCCCACGCTCGATGCGCCGCGCCGCACCAACGAGTACTTGCTGGGCGTGACTCAGGTGATCTCGCCGCTCGCGGTCGTGCAGAGCTCGCTCGCGGTCTCGCGCGGGACGGGCTGGTACAACGATCCGTACAAGCTCACGCTCACGTTCTATCCCGACCAGGCCATCCCGGTGCTCGCGGCGGACCGCCGGCCGGACCATCGGGACACCGTGTCGTGGCTCACGCGGCTGCGGCGCCATTTTCCGCAGGCGAACGGCACGCTGCAGGCGGATTACCGCTACTTCCGCGACGATTGGGGAATCCGCGCCCATACGCTCGAGGTCGCGTGGCAGCAGGATCTCGGCGAGCGCTGGGCCGTCCGCCCGGCCCTTCGCTACTACACGCAGGGCGCGGCGGACTTCTACTCCCCGGTCGTCCCGCGGCCGCAACCGGAGATCCTCTCGAGCGACCAGCGCCTGGGTGCCTTCGGCGGCCTCTCGCCGTCGCTTCGGGTGATCGCGCGGCTGCAGGGCGGGCTCGTGGTCGAGGCGACCGCGGGCTACGTGGTCGATGCGCGCTCGCTCAGGCTGGGCGGTGGCGGAAGCGAGGCGTTCCAGACGCTGCGCGCGGCCTACGGGCTGGTGAGCGTCTCGCACGCGTTCTGAGCGCGCCCATGCAGCTCCACCGCTTCGCCTTCCGTGCGATGGCCGCCATGAACGAGGTGCAGGTCCATGCCCCGACGCGCGAGGCGGCGAGCGCCATGGCCGCGCGCGCGATCGACGAGGTCCGCCGGATCGAGGCGAAGTACTCGCGCTACCAGCCCGAAAGCGTGGTCTCGCGCGTGAACGCCGCCGCGGGAGGCGCGCCCGTCCGCGTGGACGACGAGACGATGAAGCTTTTGGACTACGCCGAGACCTGCTACCGGCAGAGCCGCGGGCTCTTCGATCCGACCTCGGGCGTGCTGCGCCGCGCGTGGCGCTTCGGCCCGGGCGCGGCACCGCCGTCGCAGGAAGCGATCGATGCGCTCCTGCCGCTCATCGGCTGGCATCGCGTCGAGCGCGGGCGGGGCACCGTCCGCCTCCCGCTCGCCGGCATGGAGATCGACTTCGGCGGCTTCGGGAAGGAATACGCGGTCGACCGCGCGGCTCTGGTCCTGCGCGAGGAAGGGGCGCGGAGCGCGCTCGTGAACCTCGCGGGCGACCTCGCGATCCTGGGGCCGCAGCCGGACGGCATGCCCTGGCGCGTGGGCGTGCGGCATCCCCGCATGGAAGACGTCGCGATCGCGGCGCTCCCCGTCGCATCCGGCGCGATCGCCACGAGCGGCGACTACGAGCGCTTCGTGGAGGCGGACGGCTTGCGCCATTGCCACGTGCTCGATCCGCGCACGGGCCGCTCGGCGCGCGGCTTCCGCTCGGTCACCGTGCATGCGCCGAGCTGCCTCGTCGCCGGGAGCGCCTCGACCATCGCGATGCTGATGGGCGCGGAAGCGGGGCTCGCGTGGCTCGCGAGCCTCGAGACCGCGCATTTCTGCGTGCTGGAGGACGGCGCGATCGTCGACCGCTTCGAGCCGCGCGTCCCCCACGTGCCGGGGGTGCACGGGCTCGCCTGGAAGGAGCCCCCGGGGTTGCGTGATAAAATTTGAGGTCCATCAAGGACTTCGAATCTCATGTTCCCCGACTCGCAAACCATCGCCGCCGCCGACCCGCAGCTCTGGAGCGCCATCACGGCGGAGCTGCGCCGCCAGGAGGAGGGCATCGAGCTCATCGCCTCCGAGAACTACGCGAGCCCCGCCGTGCTCGCCGCGCAGGGCAGCGTGCTCACGAACAAGTACGCCGAAGGCTACCCGGGCAAGCGCTACTACGGCGGCTGCGAGTACGTGGACGTGGCCGAGGTCCTCGCGATCGAGCGCGTGAAGAAGCTCTTCGGCGCGGAGTACGCGAACGTCCAGCCGCACTCGGGCTCGCAGGCGAACCAGGCCGTGTACATGGCGATGCTGAAGCCCGGCGACACGATCCTCGGCATGTCGCTCGCCCACGGCGGCCACCTCACGCACGGCGCCTCCGTGAACATCTCCGGGAAGCTCTACCACGCCATCGGCTACGGCCTGGGGGCCGACGAGGCGATCGACTACGACCAGGTCCGCGCGCTCGCCCGCGAGCACAAGCCGCGGATGATCGTGGCGGGCGCTTCGGCGTATGCGCTGCGCATGGACTTCCCGCGCTTTCGCGCGATCGCGGACGAGGTCGGCGCCTATCTCATGGTCGACATGGCGCACTACGCCGGCATGGTCGCGGTCGGCCTCTATCCGTCGCCGGTCGGGATCGCCGACTTCGTGACGAGCACCACGCACAAGACGCTCCGCGGCCCCCGCGGCGGCGTGATCCTCGCGAAGGCCGAGCACGAGAAGGCGCTCAACTCGTCGATCTTTCCCTCCATCCAGGGCGGGCCGCTCATGCACGTGATCGCCGCGAAGGCGATGGCGTTCCAGGAGGCGCTGCAGCCTTCCTTCAAGGCGTACCAGCAGCAGGTGCTCGCGAACGCCCGCATCATGGCCGAGACGCTGGTGAAGCGCGGCGTGCGCGTGGTCTCCGGGCGCACCGAGAGCCACATGTTCCTGGTGGACCTCCGCGCGAAATCGATCACCGGGAAGGACGCCGAGGCGGTCCTGGGCCAGGCGCACATCACGGTGAACAAGAACGCGATTCCCAACGATCCGGAGAAGCCCTTCGTCACGAGCGGCATCCGCGTAGGCTCGCCCGCGATGACCACGCGCGGCTTCCGGGACGCTGAGGCGGTGCAGGTGGCGAACTTCATCGCGGACGCGCTGGAAGGCGCGCGCGAGCCCGCGAAGCTCGCCGGGATCGCGACCCAGGTGAAGGCGCTCTGCGCGAGGTTCCCGGTCTACGGGCCGGCAATGCGCGCGAGCTACGGCCTGGTGGAAGAGGGCCGGGCGGCGTGAAGTGCCCCTTCTGCAGCGCCGAGGACACCCAGGTCATCGACTCGCGCGTGAGCGAGGAGGGCGACTCGATCCGCCGCCGGCGCCGCTGCCAGGTCTGCAACAAGCGCTTCACCACCTACGAGACGCCGGAGCTGCGCATGCCGCAGATCGTGAAGACCGCCGGCGAACGCGAGGATTTCTCGTCGGCGAAGCTGCGCACCGGCTTCCAGCGCGCGCTCCACAAGCGGCCGGTCACCACCGAGCTCGTGGACGCGGCGATCACCCGGATCGAGCAGAAGGTGCTCTCGCTGGGCGAGCGCGAGATCGATTCGCGGCGCCTGGGGGAGATGGTGATGGAGGAGCTCCGCCGCCTGGACAAGGTCGCCTACATCCGCTTCGCCTCGGTCTACAAGAGCTTCTCGGACGTGGACGACTTCCGCGACGCGATCCGCGAAGCGAAAGAAAAATGACGACGCAAACCGCGCGGGTCGCGCGGTGGAGCGGCGTCATCCTCGCGCAGGCGGGGATCCAGCGCGGTCCATGAGCATGTTTTCGGCCGAAGACCACGTCTTCATGTCCCGGGCGCTCACGCTCGCCGCGCGCGGCCGCGACACCGCGACGCCCAACCCGAGCGTGGGGTGCGTGATCGCGAAGGCGGGCCGCATCGTGGGCGAGGGCTGGCACGAGCGCGCGGGCGAGCCGCACGCGGAGGCGCGCGCGCTCGCCGCGGCGCGGGGCGATGCGGAAGGCGCCACCGCCTACGTGACGCTCGAGCCCTGCAGCCACCACGGCCGCACGCCGCCCTGCGCGGAGGCGCTCGTCGCGGCCCGCGTCGCGCGCGTGGTGGCCGCCGTGGAGGATCCGAACCCGCAGGTGAAGGGCGAGGGCGCCGCGCGCCTGCGCGCGGCCGGCATCCGCGTGGACCTGGGCCTCATGGCCGCCGGAGCCGAAGAGGTGCATCGCGGATTCCTCACGCGCATGCGCACCGGCCGGCCGTGGATGCGCATCAAGGCGGCGGCGTCCCTCGACGGACGGATCGCGCTCGCCAACGGTACCAGCCGGTGGATCACGAGCGAGGCGGCGCGGCGCGACGTGCATGCGCTGCGTGCGCGGTCCTGCGCGATGCTCACGGGCATCGGCACCGTGCGGCACGACGACCCGGAGCTCACCGTGCGCCACGTCGCCTGCTCGCGCGAGCCGCGGCGGGTCGTGATCGACCACCACCTGGACATCCCGCTCTCGTCGAAGATCCTCTCGGGGGAGCCGCCGCTCATCCTCGCGGTCGCCGACGACGCGGCCCGCCGCGCGGCCCTGGAGGCGCGCGGCGCGGAAGTGGTCCTCGTGCCGGGCGAGGGGAGGAAAGCCGACCTCGGGGCGGTCGTGCGCGTATTGGGCGAGCGCGGATTCAACGAGGTGACGGTCGAGACCGGCGGCAAGCTCATGGGCTCGCTCCTCGCGGCGCGCGTCATCGACGAGCTGGTGATCTATTACGCGCCGATGATCCTCGGGGACTCGGCCCAGGGACTCTTCGCGATGCCGGAACCCGCCGCCCTGGGCGAAGCGCTGCGGCCGCGCATCGTCGACGTGCGCGCCGTGGGCCCGGACTGGCGCGTCACGGCGCGCTTCGGGGCCTAGCGTGTTCGCCGGGATCGTGTCCGCCGTCGGACGCATCGCGCGCTCCGTCCCCGTCGGCGACGGCGTGCGCCTCACGGTCGAGGCGCCGGGGTTCGGGTTGGGAGACGTCCGGATCGGCGACTCGATCGCGATCCAGGGCGCCTGCCACACGGTGGTCGCGAAATCGGGGGACACCTTCGACGTCGATACGTCGCGGGCGACGCTCGACGTGACGGCCGGCCTCGAGGCGGGGCGCGCGGTGAACCTCGAGAAGTCGCTCCGCCTGGGCGACCGCGTCGACGGCCACCTCGTGAGCGGCCACGTCGACGGCGTCGGAGAGGTCATCGAGGTGGCCGAGCTGGGCGGGAGCGCCCGCCTGGCGATCCGCGCCCCGGCCGCGCTCGCGCGCTTCATCGCGCGGAAGGGCTCGATCTCCGTGGACGGCGTGAGCCTCACCGTGAACGCGGTCCAGGGCGAGCGCTTCGAGGTGAACGTGATCCCGCACACCCGCGCCGTCACGACGCTGGGCGCGCTCGCCACCGGCGCGCGCGTGAACCTCGAGATCGACATGATCGCGCGGTACGCCGAGCGGCTGCTCGCGCCGGAAGTGGCAAAATAGCGGACTCACCGGGAAACCGCCGGGGAATCCCTTTCCGAGGACTCCCATGAAGCTCAGCCCCACGCAGGACCTCATCGACGCGCTTCGCCTCGGCCGCATGATCGTGCTCGCCGACGCCGAGGACCGCGAGAACGAGGGCGACCTCCTCCTCGCCGCCGACTTCGTGACGCCGGAGGCGATCAACTTCATGGCGACGCACGCGCGGGGCCTCGTCTGCCTCACGTTGACCGAGGAGCGCTGCCGGCAGCTGAACCTCCCGCTCATGGTGAACGAGAACCGCTCGCCGCTCGGCACCGCGTTCACCGTCTCTATCGAGGCGGCGGCGGGCGTCACCACGGGCATCTCCGCCGCGGACCGCGCGCGCACCGTGCGGGCAGCGACCGCTAAGCACGCGAAGCCGGAGGACATCGTGCAGCCGGGGCATATCTTCCCCGTGATGGCGCAGAAGGGCGGCGTCCTCGCGCGCGCCGGCCACACGGAAGCGGGCTGCGATCTCGCGGAGCTGGCGGGCCTCACGCCGGCGGCGGTGATCTGCGAGATCATGAATCCGGACGGCTCCATGGCGCGCATGCCGGATCTCGTCGAGTTCGCGGCGAAGCACGGGCTCCCCGTCGGCACGATCGCGGACCTGATCCGCCATCGGAGCGAGACGGAGACCCTGGTCGAGCGCGTCGCCGACCGCCCGATCGCGACCCCGTACGGCACGTTCCGCCTGTGCGTCTTCCACGACAAGACCGTGGACGAGGTGCACTACGCGCTCGTGAAGGGCGAGCCCCAGCGCGACCGCCCGGTGCTGGTGCGCGTGCACGAACCCTTCGCGTCGCTCGACCTCTTCGACTTCGATACCGCCCGGCACGCCTATTCGGTGCAGGACGCGATGCGCATCGTCGCGCACCACAAGGAAGGCGTGATCGTGCTGCTGCGCCGCCACGAGCCCACGGGCGAGATCCTCGAGCGGCTCCAGGCGCCGGCCGCGCACCGCCGCGGCACCCGCAAGTGGGATCCCCGCCTGCACGGCATCGGCGCGCAGATCCTGCGCGACCTGTGCGTCGGCAAGATGCGGGTCAT
This sequence comes from Usitatibacter sp., assembly GCA_036266535.1. Classification (GTDB taxonomy): domain Bacteria; phylum Pseudomonadota; class Gammaproteobacteria; order Burkholderiales; family Usitatibacteraceae; genus Usitatibacter. The sequence continues at coordinate 8,596 of DATAMY010000174.1, forward strand.
GGCGCGCCCGAAGCGCATCCCCAGCATGTCCGGCTTCGGCCTCGAGGTGGTCGAGTACCTCTCGCCGGACGATACGCTCGCCGTGAAGGCCGTCTGACGTGGTCGATCCCGATCTCACCGGCGCGGGGCTGCGCGTCGCGATCGTGTGGAGCCGCTTCAACGAGCCGATCGTGCGCCAGCTGCTGGCCGCCTGCGACAAGGAGCTCGTCCGCCTGGGCCTCGCCGCGACGGACATCGAGGTGCTGAGCGTCCCGGGCGCGCTCGAGATCCCGCTCGTGCTGCAGGCCCTCGCGCTCGAGCGCCGCGGCTTCAGCCGCCGCTACGATGCGCTCGTGGCACTCGGAGCGGTCGTGCGCGGCGAGACCTATCATTTCGACGTCGTGGCGAACGAGAGCGCGCGCGGCATCCTCGACGTGCAGCTGGAGACCGGCGTTCCGGTGGCCAACGGCGTCCTCACGACCGAGACCGAGGAGCAGGCGATGGCCCGCGCGGCGGTGAAGGGCGCCGAGGCGGCGCGCGTCGCCGTGGAGATGGCGAATACGCTCAAGGCGGTGGCCGGATGACGCCTCGCCGGCGCGCGCGCGAATTCGCGCTGCAGGGCCTCTACCAATGGCTGTACACGGGTGCGACGCCGGCCCAGGTCCTCAAGAACCTCTCGGAGCTCGAGCACTTCGAATCGGCGGACCGGCCGTTCCTCAAGGCCGAGCTCGAGGGCGCGATCGCGGACGCTCCCGGCCTGCAGGAGCGCCTGGCCCCGTTCGCCGACCGGAAGTGGGACGACGTGAGCCCCATCGAGCGCGCGATCCTCCTCATCGGCGCCTGGGAGCTGGTGCACAACCCGGAGATTCCCTACAAGGTGACGATCAACGAGGCGATCGAGCTGGGCAAGCGCTTCGGCGCGACCGACGGGCACAAGTGGGTGAACGGCGTCCTCGACAAGCTCGCGGGCCAGGTCCGGCCGGACGAGGTCGCCGCGCAACGGGACCGACAGAACAGGAAGCCGCGCCATGACGCATGACACTCCCGAATTCGACGTGATCGCGCGCCACTTCACGCGCCCGGCGGCGAACGCCGTGCTGGGCGTGGGAGACGACTGCGCATTGGTGGACGTGACCAACGGGATGGACCTCGCGGTCTCGGTCGACACCATGGTCTCCGGCACGCACTTCTTCCCGGACGTGGATCCGGAGACGCTCGGCCACAAGGCGCTCGCCGTGAACCTCTCGGACATGGCGGCCATGGGGGCGCTCCCGTACTGGGCGATGCTCGCGCTGACGCTCCCGAAGGTCGACCACGACTGGCTCGCCGCCTTCGCGAAGGGATTCTTCGACCTCGCGGAGGAGTTCAACGTCTCGCTCATCGGCGGGGACACGACGCGCGGACCGCTCACGTTGACCGTCACGATCATGGGCGAGGTGCCCGCGGGCGCGGCGCTGCGCCGCGGCGGCGCCAAGGTGGGGAACGACATCTGGGTCTCGGGCTACATCGGGGATGCGGCGCTCGCGGTCGCGCACCGGCACGGGAAGCTCGTGCTCGCGGAGGACGACTACCACGAGGCGGTGATGCGGCTCTACGAGCCCACGCCGCGCGTGGCGCTGGGCCAGGCGCTGCGCGGCCTCGCCACCGCCGCGATCGACGTCTCGGACGGCCTCCTCGCGGACCTGGGCCACATCTGCACGCTCTCCCGCGTGGGGGCGACCGTGGACCTCGCGGCGATCCCGCTCTCGCCCATCGGGGCGAAACACGCGGCGACCGATCCGGGGCGGAACGCCATCGTGGCGGGCGGCGACGACTACGAGCTCTGCTTCACGGCGCACCCCAATTCGCGCGAAAGCATCCAGGACATGGCGAAGATGCTCAAGGTGCCGCTCACGCGCATCGGCCAGGTGAAGCGCGGGAAGGGCGTGAGCCTCCTGGACGCGGACGGGAAGGCCGTGAAGATCGACGGCCGCGGGTTCGACCATTTCTCGGCGCCCTGATCCCCGCTTCCTCGTGTCGCACCCGGCGCATTTCGTGGCCCTGGGATTCGGCGTGGGCCTCGCCCCCGTCGCGCCCGGCACCTTCGGCACGCTCCTCTCCGTCGGGCTCTACTGGGCGCTCGCGACCATCATGCCGCCGCTCGCCATCGCGTTCTGCGCGATCCCGCTCTTCTTCGTGGGCGTGTGGGCGTGCGAGCGCACCGGCCGCGACCTGGGCGCGCCCGACCATGGCGCGATGGTGTGGGACGAGGTCGTGGCGTTCCTCCCGCTCGCGGCGCTTGCCTCCGCGAGCCTCGCACTGCAGGCGCTCGCCTTCGCGCTCTTCCGCCTCTTCGACATATGGAAGCCGTATCCCATCCGCGAGGTCGAGCGCCGCGCGAAGGGCGGCTTCGGCGTGATGATCGACGACGTCTTCGCCGCGTTCTACGCCTACGTGGCCTTCGCCGTGGTCGTGGTCGTCGCGGTCAAGGGCTTCGGCTACCGCGGATGAAGCGCTGGCCCTATCCGCGCATCTTCGCGCACCGGGGCGGCGGGAAGCTCGCTCCCGAGAACACGCTCGCCGCCATGCGGCTGGGGCAATCGCTGGGCTACGCGGCGGTGGAATTCGACGTGAAGCTCGCGCGCGACGGGGTGGCGCTCCTCCTCCACGACACGACCCTCGAGCGGACCTCGAGCGGGACCGGCCGCGCGGCCGATTTCGACTGGAAGGCGCTGCGCTCGCTCGATGCCGGAAGCTGGCACTCGCAGGCCTTCCGCGGCGAGCCGCTCGCGGCCTTCGAGGACGTGGCGCGGTTCCTGCGGTCCACCGGCACGCTCGCCAACGTGGAGATCAAGCCCACGCCCGGCGCGGAGCGCGAGACCGGCGAGGCGGTCGCGCGGTCGACCGCCGGCTACTGGAAGGATGCGAAGGTGCCGCCGCTCCTCTCGTCGTTCTCGTTCGAGGCGCTCGTGGCGGCGCGCGAGGCAGCGCCGGAGTTGCCGCGGGCGTGGCTCGCGGGCGAGCTGAAGGAAGAGGATTGGGACCGGATGGCGGCGCTGGAGGCGGTCTCCTTCCATACCAACCACGCGAAGCTCGATCCGGCGAGCATCCCGCGGCTCCACGAGCGCGGCTACCGGGTGCTGGCGTATACGGTGGACGATCCGGAGGCCGCCCAGCGGCTCTTCGACGCGGGGGTCGACGGGATCTTCACGGACAACCTGCGCGAGCTCGCGGTGCGCTTCCCCGGCGCGATCCGCGAGCCCGGCTGAAGCGGGACTAGCGGGCGAGGGCGGGGACGCCCAGGGGCGCGGAGTTCTGTTCCTCGCTCGCCTCGCGCATCGCGCTCACCTGCGTGGACACGATCTCCGTGAGGGAGAAGATGTCCTCGAGGAAACGCAACGGCGGTCCTGCGTGCAGCTCCCTGAGCATGCGGTCGATCCGGGCGTTCTTCATCTTGTCTTCTCCAGGTGTGCGCCTTGGGGGCGGTGGTCACTTCACTGGAGCCGAGTCTGGCGCCGGGCGGGATGGCCGTCTGTGCGAAGTCTCACAACCTGGGCGCGTTGGGGATTTCAGCCGTAATCGCCGGCCCCTCCACCCCTCTGTCGCCCAGTCGTGGCGAAGGCGGTCCCCTTCGAGCCGGGGATGTCGCCAGGCTTCACTTCGTCGCCGCGGCCCTCGTCAGATCGGGCTCGCTGATTTTCCAGCG
>DATAMY010000175.1:0-31530 GCA_036266535.1 Usitatibacter sp.
GTGCACCTCGACCGTCTTCGCAACCGGGGACTTCACGGCGACGAGCTTCGCGTTCTCGGTCGATGTGAGCGTCGCGAAGGCGCCGGTGACCGTCTGCGCCGGCACCGTGCCCCTCACCCATGCGTCCTTCACCGTCACCGCTGCTTGTGCGGACCAGGTTGAAGCAGCGAGGAAAACGCCGCCCAAAATCTTCGGGAACGCAGATGAACGCAGATGCAACGCGGATGAACGCAGAAGGAAGGCATGAACAAAAGATGGTCTGGAGTGCGCTCTTGGTACGACGACGTTCATTCTTCTCTTCGCTCCATTTTTCAAAGGTTTCCCGCGTTCATCTGCGTTACATCTGCGTTCATCTGCGTTTCAAAGCCTTTGGCCCGCGTCACTCCCTCCCCGCCGAAAGCCCGCTCCATCTCCCGCCGGATCTTCACCGCCTCCGAGCCCGCGTCGTACTCGACGTCGTTCCAGCTGAGGGTCCGGCCCTCGGCGATGTCGCGCTTCAGCTTCACCTTGTGCGCGAGCCCGATGGGGAGCGCGCGCATCGCCCGCGAATCGGCGGCGGTCATGAGCTTCCCCCACACCGTGTAGCCGCCCTCGCCGTCCAGCATCTCGCCCGCCTTCAACGCTCGCTTCGCGGTCGCGACGCAGTCGCCGCGCCAGCCCGTGGCCGCACCCGTCGCCTCGCGGCGCAGGGCCGCGCTCGCCACACTGATCCCCAGCTCCAGGCCGATCAGGTGGCTGGGCTTGTACATCGACGCGTACTCGCCGCTCGGATCCGTCACGATGCCGTACTCCTGGAAGCAGCGGCGCACGTACTCGCTCTCCGCCGCGAACGTGACGTACACGCCCCAGCGCAGATCCCGGAAGACCGGCCGGCCGTCGCGCTCGACGCTCGAGATCACCTCGACCTGGCCCGCATGGTGGAGGCTTCCGCCCGCCTCCATCGGCCGCAGCACGCGCGCGAGGTCGTCCACGCCGCAGGGGGGGAAGGCGAGGCCGTCGGGCGCGGGCGTGAGGCCCGTCGCGTTCGCGACCGCCGTCATCTCGATCCCGCTCTTCGTGCCGTCGAGGAACGAGTTGAACATCTGCGCGTTGAAGTCGCCCTTCGCGACCCTCTCGTCCGTGAACCCATAGTGGCCCCAAACCGTCTTCGGGGTGGACGCGTGGTACGACGGCAGGTACTTGGTGCCCTTCCCCGCCGCGACGACCCGGAAGCCGATCGCGCGCGCCCAGTCCACGAGCTCGCAGATCAACGCCGGCTGGTCTCCGTAGGCGAGCGAGTAGACGATCCCGGCCGCGACCGCTCGGCGCGCGAGGAGCGGCCCCGCGAGCGCATCCGCCTCCACGTTCACCATCACGATGTGCTTGCCTTCGCGGCAGCACGCGAGCGCGTGCGAGATCCCGGCCGCGGGGTGCCCGGTCGCGTCGATCACGACCTCGGTCGCGGCATGCGCGATCGCGGCCATGGCGTCGTCCGTGACGCAGGTGGTCCCGGCCTTCGCGGCCTCGTCCAGCGTGCGCGCGGCGTAGCGGTCCGCCTTCCAGCCGGTGCGCTCGAGCGACGCGCGGGCGCGGTCCGGCGAGAGGTCCGCCACGGCCAGGATCTGGAGGCCGGGCGTGCGGCGCGCCTGGGAGAGGTACATGGAGCCGAACTTGCCCGCGCCGATGAGCACCACGCGGACGGGGCGGCCCTGGGCGGCGCGTTCCTGGAGCAGGCGATGGAGGTTCATTTGGGGTTTCCGGGCACCCCGGCGGGGCGGGCACCCCGGCGGCAGGAATTGGCGGACGGACGGCATAGCAGTTTACAGTTCCGAGAGCGGAAAATGCACTTGCGCCCATGACCCATACCGGTCCCGGCGGGCGGCGGTCATGAACGACCGCTCACGGGACGACCTCGCGGAGCGCCTCGCCGCGCTCGGGCCCGGCCTCGACCTCGTCGGGCTGCCGGCGTGCGTGCTCGACCACGATCTCCGCTACCTGCACGTGAACGGGGCCTACGCGGCCCAGGCGGGCAAGTCCCGGGCGGAGCTCATGGGCCAGACGCCGGACGAGGCCTTCCGCCACCGCCCCAACGACGGGCGCCGCGAGCACCTCGCCCGGGCGCTCGCGGGCGAGACCGTCGCCTTCAACCGCCGCACGCTCGAGGGCCCGCACCGGGGCGAGTGGTTCCGCGCGCACTACTTCCCGCTTCGCGACCCGGCCGGCGCGGTCTGGGGCGTGATGGTCGTGCTGGTCGACATCCAGCAGCTCAAGGCCACGGAAGCCGCGCTCGGCGAGCGCGAGCGCCAGCTCTCGCTCATCATGGACGCGGTCGGTTTTCCCGTCACGTACGTCGACCGCGACCGCATCGTGCGCTTCGTGAACCGGCCGGCCGCGGACTGGGCGGGCCGCGCGGCGGCGGACATGATCGGCCGCTCCGTCGACGAGCTGATGCCGGCGGACGTGCGCAACGCCGTCGAGCCGCACATGGCGCGCGCCTTCGCGGGCGAGGCCACGAGCTACGAGCGCGCGACGCTCTGGCCCGGCCACGAAGCGCGCCGCGTGCGCGGACATATCGCGCCGGACCGCGACGCCGCGGGCGAGGTGCGCGGGATCCTCATCGTCCTGATCGACATCGAGGAGGACTGGCGCCTGCGCCAGGCGCTGGACGACCAGAGGAAGCGCCTGCAGCTCGTGGTCGACAACATCGGCGTGCCGCTCACCTACTTCGACCGGGACCTGAAGCTCGTCTTCGCGAACCAGCCGGGCATCGACTGGCGGATCCCGAGGCTCGAGGAGGCGCTCGGCCGCCACGTCTCCGAGATCTACGACGCGGAGACGATGGCCGTCATCACGCCGGAGATCGCGGCGGCGATGCGCGGCGAGAAGCGCGTCTACGAGCGCCTGGCGCGGCTGGAGAACGGCGAGCGCCGGTGGGTGCGCGTGCACGTGGTCCCGGACATCGGGACGGACGGCGCGGTGCGCGGGCTCTACACGCTGCTGCTGGACGTCGACCAGGACCATCGCATGCGCGAGGCGCTCGAACGCCAGGAAGCGCAGCTGCGGCACTTCGCGGAGAACATCCCCGGCCCGATCGCGGTGGTCGACGCGAATTTCCGCTTCCTCTTCGCGAACAAGGTCTACCAGCGGCTGCGCGGGAAAGGCCTGGACCAGATCGTGGGACGCTCCGTCGCGGACGTCCTCGGCCCCGAAACGACCGCCGTGGGGCTCGTGCCCTTCGTCGACGCGCTGAAACGCGGCGAGCCGTGCTCGTACGAGCGCCTCGAGGGCCCGCCCGGCGAGGAGCCGCGCTGGCACCTCGTGCGCCTGGCACCCATCATGGACGGCGCGGGCTCGTTCAACGGCTACTACGTCGTCGCGAGCGACATCCACGACATGAAGCTCGCCGAGGAGGGCCGCCGCCGGCAGCAGGAGCAGCTGCGCCTCTTCATGGACAACATCCCGGACGCCGTGGTGTACGTCGACCGGGAGCGCCGGATCCTCTTCGCCAACCGGCAGTTCGCGACGATGCGCGGCTTCACGAGCGAGAGCATCATCGGCCACACGACCTCCGAGGTGATGGGCGGGGAGATCGCCGCGTGGATCGCCGAGCGCACCCAGAAGGTGCTGGACCTGGGCGAGGTCGCGACCTACGAGCGCCTCACGGACGTCCCCGGCGGGCGGCGCTGGTTCCACACGAAGGTCGTCCCGCACTTCGGCGAGGACGGGCGCGTGGTCGGGATGTACGTGGTGGGCCACGACATCCACGAGGTGAAGGAGGCGCAGGCCCAGGTCGCCGCGCGCGAGGAGGAGCTGCGCTTCTTCGCGGAGAACATCCCGGAGGCGATCTGCTACGTCGACATCGAGCGCGGCTGCACCTTCGTGAACAACGTGTTCCTCGCCACGCGCGGCTTCACCCGCGAGCAGGTGCTCGGGAAGTTTCCGCCGGACGTCTACTCGCGCGAGGTGTTCGACGGGCTGGCGCCGCATGTCACGCGCGTCCTGCTGGGCCAGGAAGTCACGTACGAGCGCCGCGTGCGGATGCCGGAGGTGGGCGAGCGCTGGGTGCGCGTGCGCTTGACGCCGCGGCGCGATGCGCAGGGCGTCGTGCGCGGCTACTACGTGGTCTCCACGGACATCCATGACATCAAGACGGCGCAGGCCGAAGTCGAGGACAAGGAGCGCCAGCTTCGCCAGGTGATCGACTCGATCCCCACGCCCATGTGCTATGTGGACGCGGAGATGCGCTACCGGTACGTGAACAACGCATTCCTCGATTACATCGGGCTGCGCCCGGAGGACATCGTGGGCCGCCCGGTCGTGGACGTGCTGGGCGAGGAGCGCTTCCGCCAGCTCAATCCGCACCTCGAGCGGCTGAAGATGGGCGAGTCGCTGGCGGTCGAGCGGCATGTCCGCTTCGCCGACGGCCGCGCGCGCTGGATGATCGTGCGGCTCACGCCCCGCATCTCGGACGGCGAGTACCTGGGCTACTACGCGACCACGAGCGACATCAACGAGCAGAAGACCGTCGAGGAGGAGCTGCGCCGCGCGAACACCATTCTCTCCGCCCACTTCGACAACACGCCGCTCGCCGTGATCGAGTGGGACACGGAGCTCCGGATCGTGCGCTGGTCGGGGCAGGCGGAGCCCGTCTTCGGGTGGACCGCGTCGGAGGCGCTGGGACGGGCGCTCAGGACCTGGCGCGTGGTCTACGAGGACGACCAGGGCGCGGTGGACGAGGCGATCGAGCGCCTGGTCCAGGGACCGCTCAACCACGCGACGCTCCTCGCCCGGAGCTACCGCAAGGACGGCTCCGTGATCTGGGTCGAGTGGAACCACTCGGCGCTGCGCGATGGGGACGGCCGCCTCATCTCGATCCTCTCGCTCGCGCAGGACGTGTCGTCGCGCATCCAGGCGGAGGAGCGCCTCCAGTACATGGCGACGCACGACGGCCTCACGGGCCTCCCGAACAGCGTCCTGCTGAACGACCGCCTCGAGGCCGCGCTCGTCCGCGCCAGGCGCTCGGGCGCGCGGATCGGCGTGATGTTCCTGGACCTGGACCACTTCAAGGACGTGAACGACACGCTGGGCCACCGCGTGGGCGACCTCCTGCTGAAGGAGCTGTCACGGCGGATTCGCGCGGCGCTGCGGCAAAGCGACGTGCTCGCGCGCGTCTCCGGCGACGAGTTCGTGGTGGTGATGGAGGACTTCCCGGATGCGAACGCGCCGGAGCTCGTGGCCCGCAAGGTGCTGGACGAGGTGCGCCGGCCGTTCGCGCTCGAGGGCCACGAGATCCACGTGAGCGGAAGCCTGGGCCTCGCGATCCACCCGCACGACGGGACGGACGCGGACACGCTCCTCAAGAACGCGGACGCCGCGATGTACCACGCGAAGGAGCTGGGCCGGAACGGCTTCCGGCTCTTCTCCGCGGAGCTGGCCGAGCGGCGCTCGCAGCGCCTGCAGGTGGAGACGGCGCTTCGCCGGGCGCTCCGCGGGAACGAGCTGGCACTCCACTACCAGCCGATCGTCGACATCGCGACGGGTGAGGTCATGCGGGCCGAGGCGCTCCTTCGCTGGCAGGATCCGGAGCGCGGGCTCGTCCTCCCGCAGGGCTTCGTGCCGCTCGCGGAGGAATCGGGCCTGGGCCACGCGGTCGGCCACTGGGTGCTCGAGGCGGCGTGCCGGCAGGCACGCGCGTGGCGCGACGCGGGGCTCGGCAACATCGACCTCTGCGTGAACCTCTCGGCGAGCCAGCTTCGCGACACGGCGATGATCGGGGACCTCAAACGCACTCTGCACGACACGGGATGCGAGCCCGGCTGGCTCACGTTCGAGATCACGGAGACCAGCATGGTGCGCGACGTCGAGGGCGCGAGCGTGATCTTGGCGAAGCTGCGCGCGCTGGGCGTGCGGATCGCGATCGACGATTTCGGCACCGGCTTCTCGAGCCTCTCGCACCTGCGGCACCTGCCGGTCGACGTGCTGAAGATCGACAAGTCGTTCGTGGCGGACATCGGCCCGGGCGAGACGGCCGCCTCCGCGGGCGCCCGCAGCCGCCGCGCGCGGCAGGGCGACAGCGCCGGCGGCGCGGCGATCGTCTCGGCGGTGATCGGCCTCGCGCACGGCCTGGGCCTCGACGTCGTGGCCGAGGGCGTGGAGAAGAAATCGCAGCTCGAGTTCCTCGCGCGCGAAGGCTGCCCCGCCTGCCAGGGCTACCTCCTCTGCCCGCCGCTCGCGTCGAGGGACTTCGAGCAATGGATCCGCGGGCGGAAGAAGCTCGCGGCGCGGAAGCCCGCGAAGCGGAAGCCGGTGCGCGCGAAATAGTCACGTCGTTCCCGCATCCACCCACGTCGTTCCCGCACCACCCACGTCGTTCCCCGTCGTTCCCGCGTAGGCGGGAACCCAGGTTCAATGCGTAGCGATCGGCCTGGATTCCCGCCTTCGCGGGAATGACGGGCGAGCTACCAGCGCAGCGAAACCCGCGCCCCGCCCAGCGGCGAGTCGGAGATGCTCGCCTCCCCGCCGTGCCATTCCGCGACGCTGCGGACGATCGCGAGGCCCAAGCCCATCCCGCCGCTGTCGCGCCCGCGGCTGCCTTCCACGCGCGTGAAGGGCTCGAAGAGCCGCTCGCGCTCTGCGGGCGGCACGCCGGGGCCGTCATCGTCCACGCTGATGACCGTTCCCGACGCGCCGCGCTCGACCGTGAGCGCCACGCGCGAGCTCGCGTAGCGGACGGCATTGCGCAGCAGATTGGCGAGCGCCCGCGCGAGGGATTTCGCGTCGCACGAGAGGCTCTCGGGCAAGTGCCGCGGCGGCTCGATCGCGACCGCGCGCCCGGCGGCCCGCATCTCGTCCTGCGCGCGCTTCAGCACGTCCTCGATCAACGGCGCGGCCGCCACCTCGCGCGGTGCGTACGGCGGCGCCTCGCGCAGGCGCGCGAGGAGCAGGAGCTCGCTCACGAGCTCGTCCAGGTCGGCCACGTCGCGCTCCATCGAGGAGAAGCGCTCGCTTCTCTCGCGCTCGTCGGCGCTCGTGCGCGCGAGCTCCAAGTCGAAGCGCAGCTGTGCCAGCGGCGTGCGAAGCTCGTGCGCCACGCCCTGCGCGAGGTCGCGGTGCGAGCGCAGGAGCGCCTGCACGCGCGAGGCCATGGCATTGAAAGCCGAAGCGACCGGCTCGAGGAGGGACGCCTTCTCCACCTCCGCGCGGATCGCGAAGTCGCCCTCCCCCACCCGCGCCGTCGCGTGGATCAGGCGATCGAAATCGCGCCACAGCGGACGCGTCCAGCGCCAGAGGATCGCGCAGAGGCCGAGCGTCACGAGCGCCACGATGATCGTGTAGTAGACCATCAGGTACTCGTAGCTTCCGACCCATTCGATCCGCAGCGCCCGGTCAGAGTCGCGGATGCGCCGGAGATACACGTTGCCGCCGCCGGGGCGATCGCGCCAGGCGATGTCGCCCGCGCGCAGGCGCTCGCGCTCCGCCGGCGACATGAAGAAGTCGTCGACCGCGCGCTCGAGCGGGATGATCTGGTGCTCGACGCGGAAGGTCTTCTCGATCTCCTGGAGCCGCCCCTGCCAGTCCGGGACGCGGGTGTCCGTGATGATCCGCTCCGCGCGGTCGAACGCGACGCCCGCGCGCGCGCGCTGCTCCTCCGCGTGCATCTGCGCCATGACCTGGTCCGTCACGTACATGAAGATCACGAACGCCGCCGTGGCCGGCAGCATGAGGATCAGGTAGAGCTTGAGGAAGAGGCGCAGCCGCCCCACGGGCGCCTCAGGCGTCGCCGGCGAAGAGGTAGCCGCGCAGGCGCACCGTCTTGATCATCGATTCCGCGCCGCCCGCCTCCTCGAGCTTCCGGCGCAGGCGGCAGATGCGCGCGTCGATCGAGCGGTCGAGTCCGTCGTAGTCGATCCCGCGCACGACTCGCAGGATCTCGTCCCGCGTGACCACGCTCCCGGCGCGCGAGGCGAGGAGCCAGAGGATGTCGAAATCGCCCGTGGTGAGCTCCACCGCGCGCCCGTCGAGGCTCGCGTTCCGGCGCGCGGCGTCGATCGCGAGGCGACCGGCGACGAGCTTCGCCTCCCGCGGCTCCGGCGGCGCGGTCTTCGCCCGCCGAAGGAGCGCTTCCACGCGGGCCAGGAGCACGCGCGGCTCGACGGGCTTCACGACGTAGTCGTCCGCGCCCATCTCGAGGCCCAGCACCTGGTCGATGTTCTCGCCCTTGGCGGTGAGGATGAGGACTGGCGTCCGCGCGATCGTGCGCACCTCGCGGCAGATGGCGAGGCCGTCCTTGCCGGGGAGCATGAGGTCCAGGATCACGAGCTCGGGCTTCAACCGCTCGAAGCGGTCGATCGCCGCGAGCCCGTCGCCCTCGACGAAGACCTCGAAGCCGTGGCGCTCGAGGTACTCGCGGATGGAGGCGGCGAGCCGGGCGCTGTCCTCCACCAGCAGCACGCGCGCGCGGGCCGTCGCGGCCGCGGGGGCCGGCCTTTCGCGGGTGAGCACGGGAGGCGCGGCATTCATGCGCCGAAGGATACCGCAAGCGCCCGGGCGACGCCCGTGACGCTTCCTTCCCGCGCCTTGCGGTTTGTTACGTGCGCTTCACCACCAGGAAGTTGCGGACCTGGCGCACGCCCTTGATGCCGCCGGCGATCTGCTCGGCGCGGGTGCGGGCGGCCTCGCTTTCCGCGAGCCCGTTCAACGTCACCACGCCCTCCCGGGTGTCCACGTCGATCTTGAGGACGCTCAGATCCGGGTCCTTCAGGTAATCCGTCTTGATCGATGCGGTGATCGACGCGTCGCCCAGCGCCTCGCGGGCCTGGCGCCCGGTCGTGTCGTTCGATCCCGGCTCCCGGCTTTCCGAGGGCTTCACGGTGGTCGCATCCGCCAGGGTGTCGCGCGCCTTCCGGCCGGCGTCGCGCAGGCCCGCCTCGGTGCGGGACAACGCGTCGTTCGCCTTCTTCCCGATCTCGGCGCCATCCCGGTCCGCCCGGTCCATCGTCGCGCGGTCGCAGGCGGCCAGGGCGAGCGCCGCCACCGCGGCGGCAAGGGCCGCCCGCGTGCAAGTCGTTCTCATCTGACACCTCCTGCAGGAGTAATGGGGTCGTAGGGGATCGTATTACCGATCGAAGCCCCTGAACGTCGGCGGCGCTCGCAAACGCATGTCGGTCCGAGCCGACACGCGGATGTCGGCGCAGTCCCACGTCCGAATAAGAAGTTTGCCAGTCGCGGGCCGCGCGACGATCCGACAGAGCCGCCCGGCCTATCTGCCTAATCTGGCGAGGTGGGCGTGGGGCGCCCCCGCGACGGCCCCGCTCGCAAACGAGAGCGCCACCGAATTCACGAACGAAACCAGATCAATTCAAAGGAGATCGCCATGCGCAGCACGAGCAGCCAGCCCAATCCCGTCGGCCGTGACATCCAGAACGTCGTTTCCGATGCCCAGGACCTGCTGAAGACCGTCCAGGACAACGGCGCCGACAAGCTGGGCGAGATGCGCGCGAAGATGCAGACGCAGATCGACGCGGCACGACAGACGCTCTCGGAGCTGCAGCAGAGCGTCCAGGATGGGGCGAAGGTGGCGATCAACACGACCGACGAGTACGTGCGCTCGAACCCGTGGCGCGCCGTCGGCATCAGCGCGGGCATCGGCGCGCTGATCGGCTTCCTCATCGCCCGCCGCTGAAGGCAAGGTCGTGATCCGCCAGGTGAGCGGCATCGTGGGCGACGTGCGCGGGCTCGCGGCAACGGGCCTGCGCGCGGTGCGCACGCGCCTGGAGCTCGCCGTGATCGAGCTCATGGAGGAGAAGGCGTGGATCGTGCGGTTCATCCTCGTCGCCGTCGCCTCGCTCTACCTCCTCACGTTCGGCCTGCTGCTTGCGATCTGCGCGCTCGCCCTCTACGCGTCGGAAGAGAACCGCCCCGTGATCCTGGGGATCTGCGCGGCGGTCTTCCTCCTCGCGGGCATCGGGGGCGGCGGCTACATCCTCCTCGCCGCGAAGAAGCGCCACCCGATCTTGAAGGAGACGATCGCGGTGCTGAAGGGCGACGAGCAGGCGCTCCATCGCGGCCTGCAGGGAGCGGGCGATGACTGAGATCGACATGCTGCAGCGGCGCCGGGAGCTGGTGCTCCTCTCGGCCGAGCTGCAGCGCGCGACGATCGCGCGGCGGCTGTCGCGCATCGAGACGAACCCCGCGCGCGTGGCCCTGGGCTACGCCGCGAAGGTGGCGAGCCGGCCACTGCTTTTGGGCCTCGGCACGAAGGCGGTGCGGCTCGCGGTGCGTGCGTATCGGAGGCGATCCGAGAAAAAAGGACGCCATTGAAAAATCAACCCTGACGCGAAGGAGATCCTCATGCTTTACTGGGCTGCTGTTTTCTTCATCGTTGCGCTCATCGCGGCTGTCCTCGGCTTCGGCGGCATCGCCGCGGGCGCCGCCGGGATCGCCAAGATCCTGTTCTTCATCTTCCTGGTCGCTTTCGTGGTCTCGCTCCTGATGGGCGTGTTCCGCCGCGGCGTATAGGGGACGCCATGCGGACGCGACATTGCCTGATGGCGGCTTCGGCCGCCGTCGCGGTGGCCCTCGCCGGATGCGCGGACCAGCCGTACTACCCCGGCGAGCCCGGGCCCGGCTTCGCCGGACCCGGGGTCACCGGGAACGCCCGCTACGGCGGTCCCGCGTATGCCGGCCGTTATGCAGATGACGGCCGCATCGTGGCGATCGACATGGTCGAGGACTCGGGCCATGCGACGGGCGGCGGGGCGCTCCTCGGCGGAATCGCCGGCGGCGTGCTCGGCCACCAGGTCGGCAGCGGACGCGGCAACACCGCCGCGACCGTCGCCGGCGCGGTGGGCGGCGCGGTCGTCGGCAACGAGGTCGAGCGACGCCACGCGCGCGGCGATTACTACCGCGTGATCGTGCGTTACCCCGACGGGCACGAGGAGACGTACACGCAGGACGAAATCGGCGACCTGCACGTGGGCGACCGCGTGCATCGCGAGGCCGGCCGGCTGTACCGCGACTAGGAGAAGCTGCCGGGAAATCCATGGGGTACCATGCCCCATGGTCCTTCCCATCGTGTCGCGCGTCCACGGCGTCATGCGATGCCGTGGCGCGCGCCGTTGTTTCGATTGCCTGGGATGAACGCGACGTCTTCCGGAGAGAACGCCGACGGGATCGAGGAGATCCTCGCGCGCATCGACGCCGCCGGGAACGATGCCGAGCGGCGCGAGCTCACGGCGCGGCTACGCGAGCGGCTCGAGGATTCGCGCGACCTCTCCGCCCTTTCCGCCTTCCTCCAGAGCCGCGACGAGCGCGACAAGGCGAGCCTCGCGCGCGAGCTCCACGACCAGCTGGGCGGCATCCTCACCCCCGCGAAGATGGACCTCGCGTGGCTGCGCATGCGGCTGGGCTCTGACCCGCAGTTCGGCGAGCGCATGGCGCGCCTGGACGCGCTGATCGACGAGGCGATCGATCTCAAGCGCCGCATCATCGAGAAGCTGCGCCCCTCGCTCCTCGATCATCTCGGGCTTCCCGCGGCGCTGCGCTGGTACGCGGAGGAAGCGTGCGCCAAGGCGGGCCTCGAGCCGCACGTCGCGGTCGACGCTACCTTGGGCCGGCTCGCCCCGGATCTCGAGATCGGCTGCTTCCGCCTCGCCCAGGAAGCGATAGACAACGCCGTGCAGCACGCGCGCGCCTCGCACCTGGACCTCACGCTCGAGCGCACGGCCAGGGGCCTGCACATGACGATCTCGGATGACGGCGTGGGGATCGCGGACGTTCGCGCGGCGCGGCGGAAATCGCGCGGCCTCGCGGGGATGGCGCATCGCGTGCGCTCGATGGGCGGCACGCTCGAGATGCGCTCGCCGTCCGGCAAGGGCACCCGATTGGAGATTTCGATACCGCTTGGTTGAAACCGGGGTCAGACCCTGAACCAAGCAACGGCAAAACCAGGGCCTGACCCCTAGTTCTCCCGACCGGAGAGCAGCTCGCCCACGAGCCGCGGGATGGTCGCGAAGTCCTTGCTCTTGTCGAGGAAATAGTCCGCGCCCGCCTCGAAGGCTGCCACCTTGAGCGCCGGCACCGCATGGTTCGTGAGGACCACGATGCAGGCGGGGTTGGCGCCGGTCGCCGCGCGGAGCCGCCGGATCACGCCGAAGCCGGTTCCCTGCGCGAGCTGCAGGTCGACGATCGCGAGGCTGATCGTGTAGCGGTCGCACGCGGCGAGCGCCTCGTCTTCCGTCGCCGCGGTGGCGACCACCTCGACGCGGCTCGGCACCGACACCAGCTCGACGAGCCTTTCCGCGATCTGGGGGGAATCCTCGACCACGAGTGCGTTCATGAGCTCCTCGGCGCGCGCATGGGGATCGTATTCGCCCGGCCGGACGCGACGCTCCGGGCCCCCCTCCTGGGGGGTCGGCGCGTGCATTCGGAAGGCGGCTTGGCGCCCGCTCATGACTCCTCGGTCCCTTTGCGGCATCGTCATGCGATGAGCTGATTCTTCACCGCATAGTAAGTGATGTCGGCATTGGACTTGAAGTTCATTTTCTCCAGGATCCGCGAGCGATACGTGCTCACGGTCTTCACGCTGAGGAAGAGCTCCTTCGCGATCTCCGACACGCTCTGCCCGGAGGCGAGCTTGCAGAAGATCTGGAACTCCCGCTCGGAAAGCTGGGTGTGCGACGGCTGGTCCGCGGCCGGACCGGCGAGGCCCTGCGCGAGCTTGTCCGCGATGCGCGGGCTCACGTAGCGGCGGCCCTGGGCGGCGGCCACGACGGCCGAGACCAGGTTCTCGGACGGCGCGTCCTTCGCGACGAAGCCGGAGGCGCCCGCCTTGAGCAGGTTGATGGCGTACTGGTCCTCCGGGTAGCCGCTCACGATCAGCACGGCCATCTCAGGTCGGATCGCCTTGCTCCGGTTCAGCACGTCCACGCCGGACATGTCCGAAAGGGAAAGGTCGACCAGGGCCACGTCGAAGGGATTGGCGCGCACCTGGGCGATCGCTTCCTCGCCGGTGCGGGCTTCGCCCGCGACTTCCATGTCGACGCGGCCGGAGAAGACCTGCTTGAGGCCCATCCGAACCACATCATGGTCGTCGACGATCAGCAGCCGGATCATTGCGCTTGTTCCTACAGGCCGGGTAGAGGAGCCCATTACATCACGCCCCGCCGGACGGGGTGGCGTCGGTGGGCGCGGATTCGCTTGTAGGACAAATCCTACACCCGCCTTATTAGAAGGAGTAGCGGAAGACGATCCGGTCGCGTTTGACGGAAATGTTTTCACGTTGGAGTCCCGGGAGATCCGGCATGTATTCCCGTGCCGGTTTGTAGACGATGTGTCCGTTGGTGGGGTCGTAGCAGAGGCTTGCTTCCCCGTCGCACGACGAGGGACTTCCCCGGCGCGATTCGGGATGCGGCATGAAATCGAGGTCGACCGGGTCGCTGCCCGCATCGAGGACGAAGGGCGCCTGGCGTCCGGCGGCGATGCTCTTCAGCGCGGGATCGTGCGTGAATACCGGCTCCCGAGGCGAGATCTGGATCGACTTGAGCGCCTCCGCGCTCGCCGCGAGACGCGGCACCGCGGCGAGCACGGCGGCGAGGGCGACGATGGAGAGCTTCATCTCGGGCTCCGAGGCGTGCCTTCCGGTCCGGTGCGGCGCGAAGGAAGGCGGTTTCGCGTGGGACTGATCGTGCGCCGCGTGCCCCGGCCGGTATGCCAGAGGGATGCGCCAAACGGTGTCCCTGTAATCCATCGACCCGCGTGGGAATCGGCTTACGTCCGGCCGGTGCGGGCCGACCTCGGGGAGCGGCCGCGTCCCATTACCCCATGGACGCGCGGCGCTTATCGTGGGCTCCACATCGATCGGGACGTAGCCGGTCGCACGACAAGGAGCATCTCGATGGCGGACTTGCGGACGAGGGCGCGCATCTCGCTCGCGCGGATCGCATCGCTCGCGGCATTCGGCGCGGGCGTCGCATTCGCGGCGGGCGCGATCGCATCGCCCAGCCTCCTCACCGCGCCTACGCTGCCGGCGTACGGCGATCCGGTGACATTCCAATTGAGCGGGCTCAGCACTCCGATCTTCCTTCCCGCCACGCGCTACAAGCGCACGGGCTCGACCATCACGGTGGATTACGAATACTTCGCGTCGCAGTTCGGCCCCTTCGGGCCCCAGTTCGGCAATCCCCAGATCTCGGTGGGCGAGCTCCCGCCCGGCAACTACACGGTCCAGGCGCGGCTCATCGACATGGACCATCCGGCGGATGCGGCGTTCACCACCACGAGCACGATCGCGGTCGTGCCGCCGCAGGATTGGGGCCTTTACGCGGTCCCGAAGCAGCCGCTCGCCAACGATGTCGTGAACATGCTCGTTCGAAGCGCCGCCTACTTCGATCCCAGATCGATGCACGCGAGCATGACGGGCAATACGGTGCGGGTCGACTTCACCTTCCGCGGGAGCGCCCCGGTGGGCGGGCCCGCGCCGGCCGGCTATACCTCGTTCGCGAGCGTTTCCGTGGGGCGTCTCGCGCCCGGCGTCTACCACGCCGAAGGGTGGGGCACGCCGGAGGAAGGCGGCGACGCGCAGCGCTACTTCGCGATCGACTTCACGGTGTCCCCGATGTCGGTCGTGAGCGAGTTCTACCAGGAGCAGCTCGACCACTACTTCATGACGGCGGGCTCCGCGGAGATCGACACGCTGGACGCGGGCGGCGGCGGCGGATGGAAGCGCACGGGACAGTCGTTCCACGCGTGGCTCACCCAGGCCGATGCCCCCGCGGGCACGGTGCCCGTGTGCCGCTTCTACGCGGCGGGCCCGAACTCGCACTTCTACACCGCGAACGCGGACGAATGCTCGATGCTGAAGGCGCTCGAGCAGCAGCAACGCCAGGACGCGGACGCGCACCACCTGCCTTTCATGGGATGGTCGTTCGAGAACATCGCCTTCTACGCGGTCCCCGCGACGAACGGCGCGTGCCCGGCCGGCACCGATCCGGTGTGGCGCGCCTTCAACAATCGCGCCGCCGACAACGACTCGAACCACCGCTTCACGGCCGATGCTCGGCAGCGCCTCGCGATGCAGGGCTGGATCGACGAGGGCGTGGCGTTCTGCGTGCCGCAGTGACCGCGCGCCGGCGAAGGATCGCGAGGAGCGCCGCTTCCTCCGCGCGCAGTCCCGCGGGCGCGCGTGCGCGCGCCGGGAGCGCCGCGGCCCACGTCTCCGGCTCGAGGACGCGCGGGTGCACGTAGCTCTTCCGGCAGACGGCCGGCGTGTTGCCGAGGAGGCGCGCCGCGTCGCGCACCGCGGCCGCCATGTCCGTCAAGCGCACGGGCGCCTCGCAATGCGCGAGCACCTCGGCCACGAAGACGCTTCCCGCCCACGTGCGGAAGTCCTTCGTCGTGAAGTCGCGGCCGGCGATCTCGTGCAGGTAGTCGTTCACGTCCGTGGACGAGATCCGCTGCACCTCTCCCGCATCGTCCACGTACTCGAAGAGCTCCTGGCCCGGGAGATCGCGGCATCGGCGCACGATCCGCGCGAGCCGCGGGTCCTCGACGCCCACGCGGTGGACCTTGCCGCTCTTGCCGCGGAACTGGAACTCGATCCGGTCGCCGCGCACCTTCACGTGGCGGTTGCGAAGCGTCGTGAGGCCGAAGGAGTCGTTCTCCTCGACGTAGCGCTCGTTGCCCACGCGGATGCACGTGCGCTCCAGGAGCTGCACGATCGCGGCGAGCACCTTGCGGCGCGGGACGCCCGCGTGGCGCAGGTCCGCGGCGGTGCGCCTGCGGATCGCGGGGAGCGCGCGCGCGAAGTCCGCGAGGTGGCCGAACTTGTCCGCGTCGCGAAGCTCGCGCCAGCGCGCGTGGTAGCGGTATTGCTTCCGGCCGCGCGCGTCGCGCCCGGTCGCCTGCAGGTGCCCGCGACCGTCCGCGCAGATCCACACGTCCGTCCACGCGGGCGGGATCACGAGGGCGCGGATGCGCCGGATCGTGTCCGCATCGGTGACGCGCTTCCCGGACGCATCCACGTACGCGAAGCCCTTCGGGCCGTTCACGCGACGAAGGCCGGGCTCGCGGTCGTTCGAGTGCCGCAGCCCTCCCGCCGGAGCCCCGCCGTGCGCGTGCTTTCCTTTCGGCATGTAGAAATTTCCTCCCGCGCAGCAATTCGTTCCGCGAAAAAAGGGGCGCGATTCGCGCCCCCTTCGCGGTCGATCGGGCCGTGGGCCCGTGCCGTCAACGGTCCGGGGACTCGTCGCGCCGAGACGGGTTGGGGTTGCCGGATTGGTCGGGGTTGCGGTTGCCGCTGCCCTGCTGGCCGCCCTTGTTCCCCTGCTGGTTTTGCTGGCCCTGGCCCTGCTGGCCCTGCTGGTTCTGCTGGTTCTGCTGGTTCTGCTGTCCTTGCTGCCCCTGCTGGCCCTTCTGGCCCTGCTGGGACTGCTGGGACTTCTGGTCCTGGTTCGGTTGGTTTCCGGAATTGGGATTCGTCATGGTCTCGGCTCCGTATGAATGAAACGGCCGCCGACGGCGGCTCGCGGCTGCCTACTCGCAACAATCGTGCCGGGGACGGACGGAGGGGAACTTGCGGGGCGCGGGAAAGGGAATTGGTGGAGTGGAAGGGGATCGAACCCTCGACCTTCGCATTGCGAACGCGACGCTCTCCCAGCTGAGCTACCACCCCACGCGAAGAGTGCAATTATAACCCAGCCGACGCGCGGACGACCCCGCGCGCGGCCCAAGGAGGACCCATGCACGGCATCAGTCCCGCCTCCCTCATCGCCATCGCGGCGGTGGTGTTCCTCCTCAAGACCGGGGAGGAGTTCTTCGTCCCGCTCTTCGTCTCGCTGCTGATCTCCTACGCGCTCGCGCCCGTGGTCGAGC
The DNA here is from genome assembly GCA_036266535.1 of Usitatibacter sp. Classification (GTDB taxonomy): domain Bacteria; phylum Pseudomonadota; class Gammaproteobacteria; order Burkholderiales; family Usitatibacteraceae; genus Usitatibacter. The sequence goes on from DATAMY010000175.1 coordinate 16,849, forward strand.
AGCTCACGCGCCTCGTGCGGCTGCGCGTGATCGCCGCGGCGATCGTGGTGCTCGCGATCCTCGCCGGCGCGGGCTTCGCCGCGTGGGCGTGGAGCGACGACGTGGCCGCGATCTGGCAGAAGGTCCCGGTCGCGGCGCGCACGGTCTCGAAGAACGTGCAGCAGATGGTGAAGCCCGCGGGGCCCATCAACGAGGTGAAGAAGGCCGCCGCCGACATCGAGTCCGCGGCCGCGACGGGAAAGCCCGCGCCCTCGCAGCAGGCGGCGCCGCGCCCGGAGCCGTCGCAGCAGATGTCCATCTGGCAGCTCGCCTGGACCGGGTGGAAGGGCATGACGGTCGCCGCGACGCAGGTCACGGTCGTTTTCTTCCTCGTCTTCTTCATGCTCGCCTCGGGGAACCTCTTCAAGAAGAAGCTCGTGCTCCTCTCCGGCGATCGGCTCGCGCAGCGCAAGTTCACCGTGCAGGTGATCGACGAGATCGACCAGCAGGTGCGGCGCTACCTCCTCGTGATGCTCCTCGCCAACACGCTCGTGGGCCTGGGCACCTGGGGCGTCTTCGCGCTGAACGGCCTCGAGTACGCGGGGCTCTGGGGACTCGTCGCGGCGGTGCTCCACACGATCCCGTATTTCGGGCCGGCGCTGATCGCCATCGGAAGCTTCATCGTGGCGCTCGTTCAGTTCGGCGAATGGCAGCGGGCGCTCGTGGTCGCGGCCTCCTCGATCGCCGTGGCGACCCTGGTGGGCACGCTCTTCGCGACCTGGCTCGCGAGCCGCGAGACGCGCATGAACACGACCGCATCCTTCGTCGGGCTCCTCTTCTTCGGGTGGATCTGGGGCCTCTGGGGACTGCTCCTGGGCATCCCGATCCTCGCGATCGTGAAGACCGTGTGCGACCACAACGAGGACTGGAAGGTCGTGGGCGAGCTCCTGGGGCGGTAGGGCGGCCGGGAACAACGGCGCTTGGGGCGGGGTCTGTGTTCCTACAGGCAGGCGGCGCCCGCCGATCGCGGACGTCTCCTCCCACCGACACCCAAGGAGAACATGCAGATGAAACGCAAACCGATCCTGGCCCTCGCGGCGGCGGGCCTCGCCCTTTCGACCGCCAACGCGTTCGCGCAGACCACCAATGACTATCGCGCTCCCTGGCGCGGCGATTTCTGGGGCACCCTCGGCGTAAGTGCCGGCGAGTCCAAGTTCCGCACCGACTGCCACGCGACGGACGTCTTCAGCTGCGACCACCGCGACAGCGCCTGGAAGGTCTACGCGGGCGGGAGCTTGAGCCGCATCCTCGGCCTCGAGGTGGGATACACCGACTTCGGCAAGGTGCGCGCCTCCGGCGGCGACACCAAGGCGTGGGCGGGGAACATCAGCCTCACCGCGGGCGTGCCGATCGGCGACCGCTTCGACATCTTCGCGAAGGGCGGCGGCATCTACGGCCGCACCGACGTCTCGGCCGATCCCTCCACGCTCTTCGACCGCGGCCGCAAGTCCGGCTGGGGAACCACGTATGGCGTCGGGGCGAGCTTCGCGATCACGCCGAACTGGCTGATCCGCGCGGATTGGGACCGCTACCACATGGACTTCGTCGGTGGCCGCCGCGACGTGGACCTGGCCTCCGCCGGCGTCGCGTACCGCTTCTGACCGCCCATCGGGAGGAGCCATGGCCACCATCATCGCGGGCGGGTTCGACGTTTCCAACGATGCGGACGCCGCCCTCGCGCGGCTTCGCGAGGCGGGCGTGCCGGAGGAAAGCCTCTGCACGTTCCGCGTGAACCCCGCGGGCGAGCATCACGCGATTCCCGCCGGTGGCGACCGCGGCGCCTCCCCCGGCGCGCAGAACGCGGGCAAGGGCGCCGGCAAGGGCGCGGTGATCGGCGCGGCGGCCGGGCTCGCGGCGGGAGCGGCGGCGACGCCGTTGCTCGGCCCCGCGGGCCTCGCCGCCGGGGCGGCGGCCGGCGCCTACGCGGGCTCGCTCGTGGGCGCGCTGGGCCGCATGGACAAGGAAACGCAGCCCGGCCACGACTCGGTGCGGCCGGCGGAAACGCTCATCGCGGTGAACGCGGATGCGGCGGATCCGTCGGCGGACGAGGTGGTGCGCCTCTTCGAGGAGTGCGGCGCGCGGCAGATCGAGCGCACCGAGGGGCAATGGGAGGACGGCACCTGGGCGGACTTCGATCCGCTCTCGCCGCCGCAGCTCGTGGGAGGCCGCGATCTCCGCGAGCCGCCCGCGCGTGGCGCGCCTCCCCCCGCCTGACACCTTTCGCATCATCTTCCAGCGCCGCGGGGCGCGCGCGGGCCGTATGATCCGCGGCATGCGCGCGCTCGCCCTTCTCGCCTTCCTCACGGTCGTTTCCCTCGCCGTTCCCGCCCAGGACGATGCGGGCGCGGCGATCCGTGCGCGCAAGGCCGCGGTGGAGAAGCTCCTGCGCGAGCGGCCACGCGATGCGACGCTCTGGTTCCACCTCGCGCGCTTGGACGCGCAGGCGGGCGATGCCCGCGATTGCGCGGCCGCGCTGGAAAAGGTGGCCGAGCTGGGCGACGGGTTCCTTCCCGCCCGCGAGCTGGGCTTCGAGAAGGTGTGGAACGATCCCGCGTTCGAGGCGGCACGCGCGAAGCTCGAGTCGCGACTCCCCCGCCTCGATTACGCCCCGATCGCCTTCGAGCTGGACGATACCGCGCTCGTGCCCGAGGGCATCGCCTACGACGCGCCCTCGAAGAGCTTCTTCGTGGGCGGCGTCGCCGGCCATCGCATCGTGCGCATCGACGAGAACCGCGAGGAGAGCGAGTTCGCCGGCCCCGCGGCGGGGCTGGACGCCGTGCTGGGGCTCGCCGTGGACGCGCCGCGCCGCCGGCTCTACGCGGTCACGACGTCGGCCCTCTCCGAGCCCAACGTGAAGCCCGCGCGCAACGCCGTCGTGGCCTTCGACCTCGTCACGCGCCAGGTCGTCAAGCGCTTCGACGTCCGGGCGGCGGCGCAGCTGAACGACGTGGCGGTCGCCGCGGGCGGGCGCGTCTACGCGACGGATTCGGGCGCGGGCGCCGTGTACGAGATTCCCGCGCAGGGCGACCCGCGCGCGCTCGTGCCGCCCGGCGCGCTCCCGGGCGCGAACGGGATCGCGGCTTCGCCGGACGGCCGCCGGCTCTACGTCGCGCATTCGACCGGCATCGCGTGGGTCGACGTCGCGAGCGGCGCCGTGAAGCGCATGGCGGTCGCCTCGCGCGAGAACGTCGCGGCGATCGACGGGCTCTACCAATGGCAGGGGATGCTCATCGGCGTGCAGAACGTGACGAACCCCGGCCGCGTGATCGCGATCACGCTCGCGCGCGACGGCGAATCCATCGCGGGCGTGCGGACGCTCCTCTCCCACCACCAGCGCGGGCTGGACGAGCCCACGACGGGTGCCGTCGGGCCGGACGGGTTCTATCTCCTCGGCGCGACGGGCGTGGGGCATGTCGGCGCGGACGGCCGGATCGAGCGGCCGGAGTCCGTCCCGCACCCCACGGTGCTGCGCGTGCTATTGCCGCGCTGAGGCGCGCGCGCCGTCCCGCCGGTAGGCCCAGACGATCATCGCGATGCCCACCGCGACCATCGGAAGCGAGAGCCACTGACCCATCGACATGCCGAGCGCGAGGAGGCCCAGGAAGTCGTCCGGCGCGCGCGTGAATTCCACGAGGAACCGGAAGGTCCCGTAGCCCACGAGGAAGGCGCCCGAGACGGCGCCCGCGGGACGGGGTTTGCGCGCGTACCACCAGAGGATCGCGAAGAGCGTGAGCCCCTCCAGCCCGAACTCGTAGAGCTGCGAGGGATGGCGCGCGATGGGCTGCGCGTCGGTCTGCGGGAACCACATGCCCCACGGGAGCGTGGTGGGCCGCCCCGGCAGCTCGCCGTTGATGAAGTTGCCGATGCGCCCGGCCGCGAGGCCCAGCGGCGCGATGGGCGCGATGAGATCCATCATCGAGAGCCAGCGGCGCTTGCGGATCCAGCAGAAGAGCGCGACCGCCACCATGACGCCGATGAAGCCGCCGTGGAAGCTCATGCCGCCGGTCCAGATCTTCAGGATCTCGCCGGGATTGTCGAGGTAGAAGTGGGGCTTGTAGAAGAGCACGTAGCCCAGGCGCCCGCCCAGGATCACGCCGAAGACGCCGTAGACGAGGACGTCGTCGACGTCGCGCTCCTGCAGGCCCTCTCCGAAGCCGTGGCGGATGCGCCACTTCCCGAGCACGATCACCGCGATGAACGCGAGCACGTACATGAGGCCGTACCACCGGATCGAGAGGGGCCCCAGGTGCAACGCGATCGGATCGAACTGCGGATGGACGAGCAAGGTGGCTCCTTCAGTCGAAGCGGTAGACCCGCGCGGCATTATCCCAGAGGACCGCGGGCACGATCGAAGGCGGGAGCCAACCATCGAGCTGCGAGCGGAGCTGCGCATAGTCGCGCCCGGCCTCGTGGCGCGTCCACGGCCAATCGCTCCCCCAGAGGAGGCCTTCCGGTCCCACGATCTCGAGCCAGCGCCGCGCGAGCGGCGCGGGGTCGGCGCCGCCCAGCCGGTAGGGCGCGGAGAGCTTCACCGCGACGCTCCGGCGCGCGGCGAGCGCGGCCGCCGCCTCGAAGCTGCGCTCGATGGACGCCGCGTCGTGGCCCGGATTGCCGAAATGGTCGAAGACGACCGGAACGGTGCTCGTGCCGAGCGCGGCGGCGATGGCCGGAAGCCGCCCGGCGTCCGTGAACACCTCGACGTGCCAACCCAGCGCCTCGACCCGCTCGAGGAGCGCGCGCCAGGCCGGCGTCCCGTAGACCGAGAAATCCGTCTCGCCGCTCAGGTTGAGCCGCGCCGCGCGCACGCCGCCGGCGGCGAGAGCGGCCAAAGCGGAGTCCCCGATCCCGGGCTCGACCCGAGCGACGCCCCGCAGGCGGGCCGGATCCCGCGCGATCGCCCGCAGGAGCTCGCCATTGTCCGTGCCGAGGAAGCTCACCTGCGTGAGGACGCCGTGATCGATGCCCGCGGTGGGCCAGAGCGCGCGCCAATCGTCCAGCCGCGCGGCGTAGGCGGGGCGGTAGCGCGCGGCCGGCACGGCGGCGCCCGTCGCGGAGGAAAGCGCGGGAAAGACGTGGGCGTGCGCGTCGACGGCGCGCGCGGGCTTCGCGGCGGGCATGGGAGCGGCTATTCTACGGCGATGAAAATCGTCCTCTGGTTGATCGCGGCCACCGCCCTGGCGTTCAACGCCCCGGCGCATGCGCAGGGATTCCCGGCGAAACCCATCCGGCTCATCGTGACGTACCCGCCGGGCGGCGGCGCGGACCTCATGGCGCGCCTCATCGCCCCGAAGATGGCGGAGACGCTCGGGCAGCCCGTGGTGGTCGAGAACAAGGCGGGTGCCAGCGGCCAGATCGCCGCGCTCGACGTCGCGCGGAGCCCTCCGGACGGCTACACGCTCATGCTGGATGCGTCCTCGTTCGCGGTGAACCCCAGCCTCTATGCGAAGCTCCCGTACGACCCGGCGAAGGCCTTCACGCCCATCGCGGTCGTGGCGCTCTTCCCGAACGTGCTGGTGGTCACCGCCTCCTTCCCCGCGAAGGACGTGAAGGGCCTCATCGCGCTCGCGAAGGCCCATCCGGGCGAGCTCGCGTTCGCCTCCTCCGGCAACGGCTCGGCGCAGCACCTCTCCGCGGAGCTCTTCAAGGAGAAGGCGGGGGTCGAGATGACGCACGTGCCGTACAAGGGCGGCGGGCCCGCGCTGAACGACGTCGTGGGCGGCCAGGTGCCGATGTACTTCGCGAACATGGCCTCGGGCCTTCCGTTCGTGAAGAACGGGCGGCTGCGCGCGCTCGCCGTCACCTCGGCCAAGCGCTCGGCCGCGCTCCCGGACGTCCCGACGATCGCCGAATCGGGGCTCGCCGGCTACGAGGTCTACGAATGGAACGCGATCTTCGCGCCGGCCGGCACGCCCACGCCGGTGATCGCGAAGCTCGCCGACGCGATCGCGCGCGCGATGGACTCCCCGCTCGTCCGCCAGCGCGTGGCGGAGCTGGGCGGCGAGATCCCCGGCTACGGGCCCGCGGAGGCGTCGCGGTTCGTCCACGAGCAGGCGGAGCTCTGGGGACGCGTGGTCCGGGAGGCGCACATCACCGTCCAGTAAAATGATCGGTTCGATCCCCGATTCGCCGCAGGCCTCGCCGAAAACCCCGCCATGACCGAAAAGCTCCGCTCGTTCACGATCACCCACGGAGTCCCCCGCTCCCCGAACCGCTCGATGCTGCGCGCGATCGGCTACAAGGACGAGGACTTCGAGAAGCCCATCGTCGGCATCGCGAACGGGCACTCGACGATGAACCCGTGCAACGCGGGCATCCAGCCGCTCGCGGATGCGGCGGACGCGGCCGCGCGCCGCGCGGGCGCCATGCCGCAGATGTTCGGCACCATCACGGTGACCGACGGCATCTCGATGGGGACCGAGGGCATGAAGTACTCGCTCGTGTCGCGCGAGGTGATCGCGGATTCCATCGAAACCGCGGTCCAGAGCCAGTTCATGGACGGCGTGCTCGCGATCGGCGGATGCGACAAGAACATGCCAGGCGCCATGATCGGCATCGCGCGCATGAACATCCCCGCGATCTTCGTCTACGGCGGCACGATCAAGCCGGGCCGCTACAAGGGGAAGGACCTCCAGATCGTCTCCGTCTTCGAGGCGGTGGGCTCGTACTCCGCGGGCACGATGTCGAAGGAGGACTTCGAGTGCATCGAGCGCTGCGCCCTCCCCGGCGTGGGAGCGTGCGGCGGGATGTACACGGCGAACACCATGTCCTCGTCGATCGAGGCGATCGGGATGTCGCTTCCGTACTCGTCCACGATGGCCGCGGAGGACGACGAGAAGCGCGAGAGCGCGGCGCGGAGCATGGAGGTGCTGGTCGAGGCGGTTCGCAAGGGCATCAAGCCGCGCGACATCATCACGCGCAAATCGCTCGAGAACGCGATCTCCGTCGTGATGGCGACCGGCGGGTCCACGAACGCGGTCCTCCACTGGATGGCGATCGCCCACGCGGCGGGTGTGCCCTGGACGATCGACGACTTCGAGAGGATCCGCGTGAAGACCCCGGTGCTCTGCGATCTCAAGCCCTCCGGGCGCTACGTTGCCGTGGATCTCCACCGCGTGGGCGGCGTCCCGCAGGTGATGAAGATGCTGATGGCCCACGGGCTCCTCCACGGCGATTGCCTCACCATCTCGGGCAAGACCGTGGCGGAGGTGCTGGAGGACGTGCCGGACGCGCCGGCCGCGGACCAGGACGTGATCCGCCCATGGAGCGATCCGATGTACAAGGAGGGGCACCTCGCGATCCTGCGCGGGAACCTCTCGCCGGAAGGCTGCGTCGCGAAGATCACGGGGCTCAAGAACCCGGTGATCACCGGCCCCGCGCGCGTCTTCGAGAGCGAGCCGGACTGCATGGACGCGATCCTCGCGGACCGCATCAAGCCGGGCGACGTGCTCGTGATCCGCTACGAAGGACCGAAGGGCGGCCCGGGCATGCGCGAGATGCTGGCCCCCACCTCCGCGCTCATCGGCAAGGGCCTCGGCGAATCCGTGGGGCTCATCACGGACGGGCGATTCTCCGGCGGGACCTGGGGCATGGTGGTGGGCCACGTGGCGCCGGAGGCGTACGTGGGCGGGACCATCGCGCTCGTGAAGGAAGGCGACTCGATCACCATCGACGCGCACCGGCGATTGGTCGAGCTGAACGTCTCCGAGGCCGAGCTCGCGAAGCGCCGCGCGGCCTGGAAGCAGCCTGCGCCGCGCTACACGACCGGCGTCCTCGGGAAGTACGCGAAGCTTGTGGGAAGCGCCAGCCTCGGCGCGGTCACCGACTGACCTTCCTCCCCGCGCGATGGCCATCCCCATCACGATCGAGCGGCTCGCCTCGCGCGGGGCCTTCGAGACCCCGCCGCCCGAGCACCTCTTCCACTACACGGACCTCGAGGGCGTCGAGGGCATCCTCACCTCGAAGTCGCTCTGGATGTCGAAGTTCACGGCGTCGAACGACATCTCCGAGATCACGCTCGCCATCTCCCAGTTCCAGAACTTCGTGCAGTCGCGCGTGGGCGCGCTCGATGCGGACGAGGCGTCCTTCCTCCAGGAGGCCGCGGGGCAGCTGGACAGCTTCCGGCGCACCAACATCTGCCTCGCGAGCTTCTGCGAGGAGCCGGACCTCCTCTCGCAGTGGCGCTCCTACGGGAACGACGGCCGCGGGATCGCGCTCGGCTTCAACACGTGGACGCTCCAGGAGCTCGCCGCCCGGCACGGCCTCAAGCTCTGGCGCTGCGTGTACGAGCCGGCGCTCCACGTGCGGATCTCGAACGACCTCCTCACGATGCTCCTCGAGGCCTTCCGCGGCACGCGCCCGAAGGGCGCGGAGGAGCGGCGGGAGCTGATCGGCCACTTCAACTCCGCCTTCCTGCTGGTGGCCCCCGTGATCAAGGACCACCGCTTCGTCGAGGAGCGCGAATGGCGGCTCATCTCCGGCCCGCTCGCCTTCGACCATCCGCGCATGATCGCGGTCTTCGCGGCGAACCACGCGTCGGTCAAGCTGGCACTTCCGCTGGCACCCGACGGGCGCGAGGTCTCGAACGCGATCTCGCGCGTGGTGATCGGGCCCACGCCGCTCGACCCGCAGAACGTCGCGGACGCGATCGCGGTCCTCTCGCGCAGGAACGGCTTCAAGACGGCCGACATCGGCTTCTCCGGAATTCCCTACCGCCGCACCGATCTCTAGTCGGCCGCCGCCCCCGCGAGCGTGTCGATGCGCGCCATCACCCCGGGCGTGAGCTTCGGGATCACGGCAGCCGCGCCCATGTTCTCCTTCACCTGCGACACGCGCGAGGCGCCCGTGATGACCGTCGAGACGCGCGGGTTCGCGGCGCACCACGCGATCGCCAACTGCGGAAGCGTGCAGGCGAGCTCGTCCGCGATGCCGGCGAGGCGGCCCACGATTTCGTTCCGCGACTTGTCGGTCACGCGGTCGACCAGGAACTTCATGCGCGGCATCGCCGCGCGGCTGTCCGCCGGGATGCCGGCGCGGTACTTCCCGGTGAGGAGGCCCGAGGCGAGCGGGCTCCACGTCGTGAGGCCCATCCCGATTTCGTCGTAGAGCGCGGCGTACTCGCGCTCGACCCGCGAGCGATGGAAGAGGTTGTACTCGGGCTGCTCCATCACGGGCTTGCGAAGATGATGCCGCTCGGCGATCTTCCACGCCTCGAGGATGGCCGCGGCGCTCCACTCGGACGTGCCCCAGTAGAGCGCCTTCCCGCGCTCGATCATGTCGTGCATCGCCCACACCGTCTCCTCGAGCGGCGTGTCCGGATCCGGCCGGTGGCAGAAGACCAGGTCCACGTAGTCGAGCTGCAGGCGCTCGAGCGACGCGTCGATGCCGTGGAGCAGGTACTTGCGGTTCAGCGTGTTCTTCTCGTTGGCCCCATCTGTAATCCCCCAGTAGAACTTCGTCGAGACCACGTACTTGAGGCGCGGCCACGCGAGCTTCTTCAGCGCCTCGCCCATGATGGTCTCGCTCTGGCCCGCGGCGTAAACCTCCGCGTTGTCGAAGAAGTTCACGCCCGCGTCCCACGCCGCGGCCATGCACTCGCGCGCGGCGGACGTGTCGAGCTGGTTGCCGTAGGTGACCCACGAGCCGAACGAGAGCGCGCTCACCTTGAGGCCGGAACGGCCGAGTCGTCGATAGTCCATCGGATTGGAATGGGGGAACGGAAGGGCGTCCATCATACTAGCGGCTGCGAAGACCCTCCTTGACCTCCCGCCGGCCCATGGAAAACCAGAAGAAGAACGTCCTCCTCCTCGCGTCCTGCCAGGCGCTGCTCCTCACGAACGCCGTGACGCTCATCTCCATCAGCGCGCTCGCGGGCTATGCCCTCGCCGCGGACAAGCGCCTGGCCACGCTCCCCTCGGCGACGTACGTGGTGGGCGCCCTGCTGGGGACGATGCCCGCGTCGCTCTGGATGCGGCGCGTGGGACGGCGCAGCGGCTTCCTCACCGGCGGCATCTTCGGCCTCGCGGGCTCCGTTCTCGCGACCTTCGCGATGGTGTCCTCGAGCCTCACGCTCCTCTGCCTGGGCACCATGCTCCTCGGCGTCTACAACGCGTTCGGCCAGTACTACCGCTTCGCGGCGGCGGACGCGGCGGCGCCGGACTTCAAGGCGCGCGCGATCTCGTACGTGCTCGCGGGGGGCCTTGTGGGCGGCCTCGTCGGTCCGGAGATCAGCAAGTTCACGCGCGGCCTCGCGCAGCCGATGTACACGGCGTCCTACGCGTCGCTCTTCCTCTTCTCGCTCGCGGCGATGGCGGTCGCCTCGCGCCTCGCCATCCCGCCCGCGCAGGACAGCACGGTCCACGGGCGGGCGCGGCCGCTGCGCGAGATCGTCTCCCAGCCGGTCTTCCTCGTGGCGGCGTCCGTGGCGGCCCTGAGCTACGGGACGATGAACCTCCTCATGACCGCGACCCCGCTCGCGATGGGATTCTGCGGCCTCCCGTACAACGCGTCCGCGACCGTCATCGCCTCGCACGTGGTCGCCATGTTCGCGCCGTCCTTCTTCACGGGCTCGCTCATCAGGCGCTTCGGCGTGCTGCACGTGATGCTGGCGGGCGTGGCCGCGATGTTCGCGTGCATCGGCGTGGCGCTCTCCGGGCAGCTCATGGCGCACTTCTGGACCGCGCTCGTGCTCCTCGGCATCGGCTGGAACTTCATGTACATCGGCGGGACCACGCTCCTCACCGAGGCCTACCGCCCCGCGGAGAAGGCGAAGGCGCAGGGCGTGAACGAGATGACGGTCTTCACCGTGCAGGCGATCTCCGCCTTCTCCTCCGGCGTGCTGGTGAATAGCGAAGGATGGCGGACGCTGAACCTCGTCGCGATCCCGCTCGTGACGCTCGCGGCCATCGCGATCCTCTGGCTGGCGCTGGGAATTCGACGTCCGAAAACGGCGAGCGGCGCATCCTGAGGGGCGGGATAATGGCGTCATGCTCCTCGACGCCGACCAGTGCTACCGCGCCGTCACCGCCCACGACACCCGCTTCGACGGGCGCTTCTTCGTGGGCGTGTCGACGACCCGCATCTACTGCCGGCCCGTCTGCACGGCCCGCACGCCGCGCCGCGAGAACTGCCGCTTCTTCCCGAGCGCCGCCGCGGCCGAGGCGGAGGGCTTCCGCCCATGCCTGCGCTGCCGTCCGGAGCTCGCTCCCGGGCATGCGGCGGTCGATGCCAACCGGCGCCTGGCCCAGGCCGCGGCCGGGCTGATCGACGACGGCCGGCTGGGCCCCGACGAGCGTCTCCCGGAGCTCGCGAACGCGCTGGGCGTGACGGACCGGCACCTGCGGCGCGTGTTCGGCGAGGAGTTCGGAGTCTCTCCGGTCGAGTACGCGCAGACGCAGCGGCTTCTCCTCGCGAAGCGTCTCCTCACCGACACCGCGCTCCCGGTGATCGAGGTGGCGCTCGCGAGCGGGTTCTCGAGCCTGCGCCGCTTCAACCATCTCTTCCGCTCGCGCTACCGGATGACGCCGGTGGCGCTCCGCCATGCCGCGCCCGCCGCGGCCCGCGACGAGCTCGCCTTCGACCTCGCGTACCGGCCGCCCTACGACTGGGAGTCGATGCGCGATTTCCTGGCACGGCGCGCGATCGCCGGCGTCGAGGCGGTCGAGGGACGCAAGTATCTGCGCACCGTGCGGATCGAGCGCGGCGGGAAGGCGATCGCGGGCTGGATCGCCGTCGGCCCCTCGCGGAAGCCGCGCGCGCTCTCGGTCACCGCGAGCGCATCGCTCGCCCCAGCGCTTCCCGCCGTGCTCGGGCGCGTGAAGCAGCAGTTCGACCTCGCCTGCCATCCAGATGAGATCGCCGCCGCCCTGGGGCCGCTCGGCGAGGCGCATCCCGGCCTTCGCCTGCCCGGCGCCTTCGACGGCTTCGAGACGGCGGTGCGCGCGATCCTGGGCCAGCAGGTCACGGTGCGCGCGGCCTCGCTCATCGCGGGACGCTTCGCCGCCGCGTTCGGCGACGTATTCGAGACGCCGCACGCATCGCTCACGCGGCTCTTTCCCTCCGCCGCGCGCGTGGCGGCGCTGGAGCCTTCGGACATCGCGGCGACGGGCATCATCGCGTCCCGCGCCCGCGCGATCTCCGCGCTCGCCCGCGAGATGGCGGGGGGGCGGCTGCGCCTCGATCCCACGGCGGAAGTCGACGCGACGCTCGCGCGGCTCCAGGCGATCCCCGGCGTGGGCCCCTGGACCGCCCAGTACATCGCCATGCGCGCGCTCGCATGGCCGGACGCCTTTCCCCATCCCGACGTCGCGGTGCTGAAGGCGATGGAGGAGAACGGCGCGCGCGCGGCCGCGCTCGCCGCCGAACGCTGGCGGCCGTGGCGCGCGTATGCCGTGCTGCACCTGTGGAAATCCCTGGAGAACAAGCCATGACCTCGTACCTTCGTTTCGATACACCGCTCGGCCCCATGGTCGCGATCGCCGCGGACGGCGCGCTCGCCGCGGTGGACTTCACCGACGCGCGCTACGCGCGCCCGATCGGCCCCGGCTGGTGCGAGGATCCGCGCTCGCCGATCCTCGCGGCGTGCGCCCGCCAACTCGTCGATTACTTCGCGGGCCGGCGCCACGCGTTCGATCTTCCGCTCGCGGCCGCCGGCACGCCCTTCCAGCGCCGCGTCTGGAACGAGATCTCGCGCATTCCCTACGGCGAGACGGTCTCGTACACGGAGCTCGCCGCGCGTGCGGGTGCGCCCGGGGCCGCGCGCGCGGCGGGCGCCGCCACGGGCCGGAACCCCCTCGCGATCGTGGTTCCGTGTCATCGCGTGGTCGGCGCGCGCGGGGCGCTCACCGGCTACGCGGGCGGCATCGACCGGAAGACGCGGCTCCTCGCGCTCGAAGGCGCCGCGCAAAAGGCCGCGGCTTGAGGCCGGCCGACCTCGCGCGGCTCATCGCCCTCGCCGCCATGTGGGGCGGCTCGTACCTCTTCCTGCGCTACGCCGTGCCGTCGATGGGGGCCCTCCTCCTCATCGAGCTGCGGGTGGTCCTCGCGGGACTGGCGCTCCTCGCCTTCGTGCTCGCGACCGGCGGGCACGTGGGGTGGCGCCGGCACTGGCGCGCCTACCTCTTCGTGGGAGCGGTGGGACTCGCGCTCCCGTTCACGCTCATCGCGCAGGCCCTGACGGTGATCGACGCCTCGACCGCCGCGATCCTCAACGCCCTCTCGCCGCTCTTCGCGTCGGTGGTGGCCGCGATCTGGATCCGCGATCCCGTGACGCCGTCGAAGGCCGTGGGCATCGCGCTCTGCCTCGCCGGGACCGCGGTGCTGGTCGGGTGGACCCCGGTGCCCATGAGCGGGCGGGAGCTCTTCGCGGCCTCGCTCTCCGTCGCCGCGACCGCGCTCTACGGCTATACGATCGTCTTCACGAAGGTGCACCTGCGCGAGGCGAACCCGATGGGCACCGCCGCGGGCACGCTCCTCATGGCGGCGCTCGCGATGCTGCCCTTCACGCCGGTGTCGCGCGACTTCTCCGCGATTCCGGCGGGCGCGTGGCTTGCCGCGGCCGGCCTGGCACTGGTCTCCACCACCGTGGCATTCATCTTCTACTACCGACTCATCGCCGACGTGGGGCCGGTGAAGGCGATCACCGTGACGCTCCTGGTTCCGGTGTTCGGGATGTTCTGGGGCGTGGTCTTCCTCGGCGAGCCGCTCACCGCCGGGCGCCTCGCGGGGTGTGCGATCATCCTCTCGGGATGCTCGCTCATCCTGGGCCTCGTGCGATTGCCCGCGCGGGCCGCGGCGTAGATTTCCCGGAAGGATCGCCTTGGCCGAAGATCCCGTCTTCGAGACGTTCCTCGTGTATCCCGCGCAGCCCGGGCAGATCCTGCCGCCGGAGCCCGACTTCTCGCGCGACAACCGCATGGGCGCGGCGGGCCATCCTGAGATTCCCGGCGCGATGCCCGCGGCGTTCGGCGGCCACGACCGCGGCTACAGCCCGGAAGACCTCATGATGCTGTCCCTCTCGGAGTGCCATTGCCTCACGTATCTCCGCCTCGCGCAGAAGAGCCGCATCGCGATCCGCCGCTACGAGGACCGCGCCACGGGCCGGCTGGGGAAGAACGCGGCGGGGATGACGCAGTTCGCCGAGGTCGTGCTGCACCCGCGCGTGACCGTCGCGCGGGGCACCGACCTCGCTGCCGCGAAGGCGCTGCACGAGCGGGCGCACCACTATTGCTTCATGGCGAACTCGGTCAACTTCCCCGTTCGCAACGAACCGGAAATCGTGGAGGAGTGATGGCCGCCATTCGGCGGACTAATGCGGGGAACGCAGATGAACGCAGATAAGGACGGACGCAGATGAACGCAGAAAAGCGAAAAATGTCTATCGGCGTTAGGGCGTAGGGGCGAAGTAGTCCGAGCGCTCCATTTACCATCTGGTTTTGCGTTCATCTGCGTTCCATCTGCGTTCATCTGCGTCCCCAGGATTGTGGCCCGCATCACTCCGAAGCCCAAAATGCCCAACCGTCTCGCCAAGGAAACCAGCCCGTACCTGAGGCAGCACGCGGACAATCCCGTGGACTGGTACCCGTGGGGCGAGGAAGCGCTGGGGGAGGCGAAGCGCACCGGCAAGCCCATCCTCCTTTCGGTCGGATA
>DATAMY010000176.1:0-20478 GCA_036266535.1 Usitatibacter sp.
GGTAGCTGCGCCCCCATTCGCCCTCGCGCGGCGTGATCCGCGCGAGGCTCGCGACGATCGATTCGAGGCGGGCGATCCTTGCGCGCCCCGCCTCGATCGCCTCCTCGTGCTCGAAGCCGTAGACGAGCTCGACCTTCCTGAAGTCGCAGACGCCCACGCAGGTCTCCGGCTTCTCGATCCGCCCGCAGCCGATGCACTGCCACGCCTTCACCCGTTCGGTCATGCCGTCGCCCTTTCCACGCTTCGCGCCACGATAGCGCATACCGCCCGGCCGCGGATAATCCCCGCATGAAGCGCGTGCACACCGCCGCCAACCTCCCGGAAGCGCACCTGCTGCTGGACCTCCTCGCGCACCGGGGCATCCGCGCGCGCATCTTCAACGCGAACGCCTCGAGCCTCGCGGGCGAGCTCCCGATCGACTGCACGCTCCCGCAGGTGTGGGTCGACGACCCGCGCGATGCCGGCCGCGCGCGCGAGGTGATCGAGGCCTTCCAGCGTTCCGGCAACGGCCCGCCCGCGAAATGCCCGTCCTGCGGCGAGGAAAATCCCGCGTCGTTCGACCTCTGCTGGTCGTGCGGGACCGGCCTCGAGCGCTAGCGCGCTTCCCTCCTAGACCCGAAGCGAGAAGGGCGTGAACCGCGTGTCGCGGTCGTAGTAGTCCTCGTGCTCCGCGCGCTTCAACGCCCCCACGACGGCGTAGGTGACGGGCGTGAAGACGACCTCCACGCCGACCTTCGCCACGAACTGCGCGAGCATCACGACCGGGAGCTTGTCGTCCGGGATGATGCCGGTGTGGTAGAAGGCGAGCGGGTAGAAGATGAGCGAGTCGACGCCCTCGCCGAAGATCGTCGAGCCGATCGTGCGCGTCCAGAGCCAGCGGCCGGACGTGAGGATCTTCATCTTCGCGAGCACGAACGAGTTAACGAACTCGCCGCAGAAGTAGGCGATCATCGAGGCCGCCGCGATCCGCCACGCGGAGCCGAACGCGATCTCGTAGGCCGCCTGGTTCTTCCAGAAGGGCGCCGGCGGGAGCGCCACGACGACCCACGCCATCATCGACGCGAACGCGAGGCCCGCGAACCCCGCCCAGATCACGCGGCGGCTGCGCGCATACCCGTAGACCTCCGTCAGCACGTCCCCGAAGACGTAGGAGATGGGAAAGAAGAGGACGCCCGCGCCGAAGGTGAGCGTGCCGATGACCGGGAGGTCCAGCTGCGCGATCTTCGCGGGCCCGATCAGGTTCGAGCAGACGAGCACCACCACGAACGCGACCATCACGAAGTCGTAGTACTTGTACTGGCGATCTGCGTGCGCGCTCATCGGATCTTTCCTGAAGTTCGTTGCCGCACCACCTCGAAAAGCGCGATCGAGCCCGCAGTGCCGGCGTTCAGGGACTCGACCGATCCCACCATCGGGATCCGCGCGCGCACCCTGGCGGCCGCCTCGAGCGCCGGCGAGACGCCCGACCCCTCGTTTCCCACCACGAGCGCGATGGGCCCTGAAAGGTCGAGGTCGTAGACCGACCGCTCCGCATTCCCGGCGAGCGCGATCGACGTCCCGCGGTATCGCGCGAGGAAAGCGCCCAGGTCCGCGCCCTCGACGACGTTCAGCGCGAAATGCGCGCCCATCGCCGCGCGCAGGACCTTGGGCGACCACGCGAAGGCGCACCCCGAGGAGAGAAGCGCATGGCGGGCGCCCGCGGCGGCGGCGCTGCGCAGCAGCGTTCCCACGTTGCCGGGATCCTGGATCTCGTCCAGCGCGAGCGCGAGCGCGGCGTCGTCCGGCACGGGCTCCGCCAGCGGAGTCTTCACCGCGGCGATCACGCCCGTGGGAGAGGCGACGGTCGAGAGCGCGTCGAAGAGCGGATCCGAGAGGAGCGTCACCGGCGCGGGGCGGCTGCGATCGACGAGGCGCGCGACTTCCGCGTCCTCCAGCCCCGCCCGGCTCACCATGAGCGACTCGGGCTTTCGCCCGGAATCCAGGAATGCCGCGAGGAGGTGCGCGCCGTCGAGGACCGAGGCCCCGCTCCGGCGCCGCTCCGAGCCGCTCGAAGCGAGGCGCGCCATCGCCTTGAACGCCGGGTTGTCGCGGGAGGCGATCGCCTTCATCTCAGAACGGAAGCTCCTGCTGCAGGAGCAGAAACACGGGCGCGAAGCTGCGGCGATGGACCTCGCACGGTCCGCGCTCGCGCAGCGCGGCGAGATGCTCCGAGGTGCCGTAGCCCTTGTGGCTCGCGAATCCGTAGCCGGGAAAACGCGCGTCGAGGAGCGTCATCTCCGCGTCGCGCGCGGTCTTGGCGAGGATCGAGGCGGCCGAGATCGCGGGGACGAGGCTGTCGCCCCGGACGATCGCGCGGCAGGGACAATCCAGCGCGGGGACATGCTGCCCGTCGACGCAGACCTCCGTGGGCGAGATGCCCAGCGCGGCGACCGCGCGCCCCATCGCGATGAGGGTCGCCTCGAGGATGTTCATGCGGTCGATCTCGTCGACGCTCGCGAACGCGACCGCCCAGGCGAGCGCGCGCGAGCGGATCTCGACCGCGAGGCGCTCGCGCGCGGCGGCCGTGAGCTGCTTGGAATCCGCGAGGCCCTCGATCGGCCGGGCCGGATCGAGCACCACGGCGGCCGCGAAGACGCTTCCCGCGAGGGGACCGCGGCCGGCCTCGTCAACCCCGCACAGCAGCGCGGAGGCCGGCGTCCAGGGAAGGGGCGGAGGCTTCACAGCCGGAAAGATACGGCATCAGCGCCCGGACGACACGCTCGTCGTGCCCCGCCGCGAGCCTGCGGTGGATCTCGTCGAAGCGCCGCCGCAGCCCTTCGCGCGCGATGCGGTTGTCCAGCCAGTTGGCCATCGCCTGGGCGAGGTTCTCCGGCGTCGCGTCGTCCTGCAGGAGCTCCGGCACGATGAACTCGCCCGAAAGCACGTTGGGCAGGCTGAAGTACGGGAGGATGGCCTTGCGCTTCACCAGCCAGTGGGTGAGCGGCTTCACGCGGTAGGTGACGACCATGGGACAGCGCGCGAGCGCCGCCTCGAGCGTCGCCGTGCCGCTCGCGACCAGTGCCACCTCGGCCGCCTGGAGGGCGAGCCGCGCGTGGCCGAAGAGGACCGTGATCGGAAGTTCCCGCGCCTCGCGCTCGTAGAGCCGCCGCTCGAAAAGCTCGCGGGTCTCGCGCGTGGCGAGCGGGACGAAGAAGCGCAGCTCCGGCCGCGCGGCGGCCAGGCGCCGGGCGGTCTCGATCACGAGGTCGGCATGGAGCTCCAGCTCGCTCACGCGGCTCCCGGGAAGGAGCGCCACGGGCACGGCCGAGGCGGGAAGGCGCAGCTGCGCCCGGGCCTCCGCGCGGTCCGGGACGAGCGGCATCGCGTCCGCGAGGGGATGCCCGACATAGTCCACGGCGATGCCCGCCTCGCGGTAGATTGCCTCCTCGAACGGGAACATCACCAGCATGCGGTCGACCGAGCGGCCGATCGTGCGGATGCGCTCCGGGCGCCACGCCCAGATCGACGGGCTCACGTAGTGCACGGTCGGGACGCCCGCGGCCTTCAGGCGCGCCTCGAGGCCCAGGTTGAAGTCCGGCGCGTCGATGCCGATGAAGAGGCCGGGCTTGCGGGCGAGGAGCCGGCGCGCGAGGCCCCGGCGGATGGCGAGGATGTCCTTCAGGCTCCTCAGCACCTCGACGTAGCCGCGCACCGCGAGCTTCTCCATCGGGTAGAGGCTCACCGCGCCTTCCGCTTCCATCTTGGGCCCGGCGATCCCCTCGAACTCGAGCGCGGGCCAGCGCGCCTTCAGCGCCCGGATGAGCGCGGCGCCCAGGAGGTCGCCCGACGCCTCTCCCGCGACGATCGCCACCCTCACCTGAGGAGGCCCCTCGTGGAGGTGTCGAGGAAAGAGACGATGAGCCCCACGGCGGCCACCTCCGCCGCCTGGCGCTCGAGCTCCGCGCGCGCTTCGGCGAGCGTGAGCCCGGATTTGAAAAGCGTGCGGTAGGCGCGCTTCAACGCCGCGATCGTTTCAGGATCGAAGCCGCGGCGCTTGAGGCCCTCCGCGTTGATGCCGTGCGTGGCGATCGGAGTCCCGCCCACCGTCACGTACGGCGCCACGTCCTGGAGGACGATGCTGCCCCCGCCCACCATCGAGTGCGCTCCCACCTTCACGAACTGGTGGATCGCGGAGTGGCCGCCCAGGACCGCATGGTCGCCCACGTGGATGTGGCCGGCGAGCGTGGTTCCGTTCGCGAAGACGGTGTGGTCGCCCACCTGGCAATCGTGCGCGATGTGGCAATACGCCATGATCCAGTTGTCCGCGCCCACGCGCGTGACGCCCGCGTCCTGCACGGTCCCGCGGTTGATCGAGACGTACTCGCGGATGGTGTTGCCGTCGCCGATCTCGAGCCCGGTCGGCTCCCCCTTGTACTTCTTGTCCTGGTTCGCCTCGCCGATCGAGCAGAAATGGAAGATGCGGTTCCCGCGGCCGATCTTCGTGCGGCCGGTGATGACGTTGTGGGCTCCGATGGCCGTGCCCTCCGCCACCTCGACCTCGCCGTCGATGACGGTGTACGGGCCTACCGTCACGTCGGCGGCGATCTTCGCGCGCGCGTCGACGACGGCTGTGGGATGGATGTGGCTCACGGTTGCCAAAATCTCTGGAACGCAGATGAACGCAGATGTAACGCGGATGAACGCAGATGAAAGTGAACGGGGTATTTAGCGCTGCAACATGAATGACGCCGCAACAACAAGCCCGGCCGCCTCGCCTCTCTTTGTCTTTCTGCGTTCATCTGCGTTACATCTGCGTTCATCTGCGTTCCCAGCCTTTGGTCCCCATCACTCACAGCTCCCGCAAAGCGCACAAAAGCTCCGCTTCGCAGACGACCGTGTCGCCCACCTTCGCGTGCGTCTTGAACTTCCCGATCCCGCGGCCCTGGCGGCCCTGCTCCACCTCGAGGACCAGCGTGTCGCCGGGAACCACGGGGCGTTTGAAGCGCGCGCCGTCGATGCCCACGAAGTAGTAGACCCACTTGCCGTCGTTCTTGTGCCCGAGGCTCTTCAGCGAGAGCACGGCGGCGGCTTGCGCCATCGCCTCCACGATCAGCACGCCCGGCATCACGTGGTAGTGCGGGAAGTGCCCCTGGAAGAACGGCTCGTTGGCGGTCACGTTCTTGATGGCCGTGAGCCGCTTGTCCTTCTCGTAGGCGACCACGCGGTCGATGAGGAGGAAGGGGTAGCGGTGCGGGAGATACTCCTTGATCTCCTCAATCGTCATCGTCTCGTTCACGGTCCTCTCCCGGAAGGGGCGCGCCCGCGCGCCCCAGGATGCGGTCCAGCCGGCGCAGGTGCGCCGCGTTTCGGAGCCATTGCGCGTGCGGCATCATCGGAAGCCCGGAGGTGTAGGTGCCGGGCTGCGTGATGGATTTCGCGACGAGCGTCATGCCGGAGATCGTCACGCCGTCGCAGACCGAGATGTGCCCGACGATCCCCACGCCGCCGCCGATGAGGCAGTTGCGCCCGATCGTGGTACTCCCCGAGATGCCGGTGCACCCGGCGATCACCGTGTGCGCGCCGATCACGCAGTTGTGGGCGACCTGGATCTGGTTGTCGAGCTTCACGCCCTCCTCGATCACCGTGTCGTCGAGCGCCCCGCGGTCGATGGTCGTGTTGGCGCCGATCTCCACGTCGTCGCCGATCCTCACGGCGCCCACCTGGGGGATCTTGATCCAGCGGCCGGCATCGCGCGCCATGCCGAACCCGTCCGCGCCGATCACGGCGCCCGAATGCACGATGCAGCGCGCACCCAGGCTGCAGCGGTCGTAGATCGTCACCCGCGGATGCAGCCGCGTGCCCTCGCCGATGGCGGCCTTCCGGCCGATCACGCAGTGCGCGCCGATGCGCGCGCCTTTCCCGATGGTGGCGCCCGCGCCGATCACGACGAAGGGCCCGATCTCCGCGCTCGCGTCCACGTTGGCGGTGCCGTCGACCTGCGCGAAGGGATGGATGCCCGGCGTCGCGGCGGGCTCCGGATGGAAGAGGCCGACGCTGCGCGCGTAGTACGCGTAGGGGTTGTCCGAGACGATGCGCGGGATCGCGACGGCGTCACGGTCGCCCGGCCCCACGATCACGGCGCCGGCCCGGGTCGTCGCGAGGCGGGCGCGGTACTTCGGGTTGGCGAGGAACGCGATGT
This sequence comes from Usitatibacter sp., assembly GCA_036266535.1. GTDB lineage: Bacteria > Pseudomonadota > Gammaproteobacteria > Burkholderiales > Usitatibacteraceae > Usitatibacter. Next base: position 6,179 of record DATAMY010000176.1, read on the forward strand.
CGCGTGGGCCGGCGGAATCGAGCGTCGCCACGCCCGTCAACGGGGCGGCGACCTCCCCCACCGCCTCACCGCCGAGGCGCGCGACGATTTCGCGAAGGGTGAGGGAGGCCATGGGCGCCGCTCACTTCTCGTTGAGCGCCTTGATGACCTTCTCGGTGATGTCGATACGGGAGCTCGCGAACACCGCCTCCTGGACGATCAGGTCGAAATGCTCCTGCTCGGCGATCTGGTTGATCACGCGGGTGGCGCGCTCCTGGACGCTCGCGAGCTCCTGGTTCCTGCGAAGGTTCAGGTCCTCGCGGATCTCGCGCTGCATGCGCTGGAAATTGCGGCTGATGTCCGCGAGCTGGCGCTCCTTCTCGCGGCGCTGCGCCTCGGGAAGCGTCACGTTCTCGCGCTCGAGGTCGTTCTGGAGGTCGCGGCCCTGCTTCTCGACCTTCGCGAGCTCCGCGTTCCGGGCGGCGAATTCGCGCTCCAGGTTCTGCTGGGCGCGCTTGGCGGGCACCGCCTCGCGGAACACGCGCTCGGTGTTCACGAACCCGATCTTCATCTCCGCGGCCTGGGCCCCGAAGGCCACCGCCGCCAAAGCCACCGCGAGGATCATCTTCATGTCACGCCCCGCTCAGAATATCTTGCCAAGTTGGAATTGGAACCTCTCCACCTTGTCCTCCGGCTGCTTGCGGATGGGCTGCGCGATCGCGAAGCGCAGCGGCCCCACGGGCGAGTCCCAGCTCACCGCGATGCCCGTGGAGACCCGGATGTCGCGGGCCTGCATCTTCTCGCCGGGCCCCCACACGTCGCCGAAGTCGATGAAGGTGGAGAGGCGCACGTTCTTCTCCTTGTAGCCGGGGAGCGGGAAGAGCGCCTCCATGTTCCCCACGAGCCGCCGGTTGCCGCCCAGGATGTCGCCGTTGGTGTCGCGGGGACCCAGCGTCGCCGTCTCGAAGCCGCGGATCGAATCGACGCCGCCTGCGTAGAAGTTCTTGAAGAAGGGGAGCGGCTTCTGGCGGTAACCGTCCGCGTAGCCCACCTCGCCGTTCAGCAGGAGTGTCAGGAACGAGAGCGCCCCGCTCGGCGTGTAGAAGAGCTGGCTCTGGTAGTTCGCGCGGTAATAGGTGAGGTCGCCGGGCGGGACACCGATCTCGATCCCCGCCTCGTTCAAGGTCCCGCGCGTGGGCCACGTGAGGCTGTCCCGCGTGTCGTGCGCGTAGGAGATGTTGGTCCGGAGCGTATTGGTGCGCTCGCCGAATTCCGCGATGAAGTCGAGGTAGCGCTGCGGCGTGCTGGTGGGATCCACGGAGAGGCTCGTCCGCTCCGCCGTGAAGCCCACGTTGAGCGTGTCGTACTCCGTCACCGGGACGCCGAAGCGCACGCCCAGGCCCGTGGTGTACGTGTGGTACGAGGCGATGCCCAGGCTCGACGTGTCGACGTCGCGGCGGAAGAGGTCGAAGCCGCGCGAGATGCCGTCCGCCGTCCAGTACGGGTTCACGTACGTGAGCGAGTACACCTTGTTCACCGAGCCGTTGGAGAGCTGCACCGCGAGGAGGTTGCCGGTGCCGAGGATGTTCGACTGCGAGACGGAGGCCTGGATCGTGAGCTTCTCCGCCGCCGAGTAGCCCACGCCGAAGGAGAGCGCGCCGGTGTTGCGCTCGGTCACCGTCACGTTCACGTCGACCTGGTCCGAGGTGCCCGCCACGGCCGGGGTCTCGATGTTCACGTCCGAGAAGTAGCCCGTGCGCTGCAGGCGCTCCTTCGAGCGCGCGATCTTCTCGAGCGAGTACCACGAGCCCTCGAGCTGGCGAAGCTCGCGGCGGATCACGTCGTCCTGGGTGCGCTGGTTGCCGCCGATGTTGATGCGCCGGACGTACACGCGCCGGCCCGGGTCGACGAAGAACGTGAAGCCCGCCACGCGCTTCTCGCGGTCGAGGTCCGGCACGGGGTTCACGTTGGCGAAGGAGTAGCCGTCGTTCCCGAGGCGGTCCGTGATCTTCTTGGTCGCGTCCACGATCTTCTCGCGCGAGAAGACGTCGCCCGGGCGGATCGGCACGAGGCGCCGGAGCTCGTCCTCGCCCACGATGAGGTCGCCGCTGAACTTGACCTGCCCCACGCGGTAGACAGGGCCTTCCGTGATCGCGATCGTGATGTAGATCTTCTCGCGGTCCGGCGTGATCGAGACCTGCGTCGACTCGATCGAGAACTCGAGGTAGCCGCGGTTCAGGTAGTAGGAGCGCAGGGACTCCAGGTCCGCCGTGAGCTGCTGCTTCGAGTACTGGTCGTTCTTCGTGAACCAGGTGAACCAGCCCGGCGTCGTGAGCTTCATCTGGCGCAGGAGCTCCTTCTCGCTGAAGTCCTTCGCGCCGATGATGTTGATGTCCGCGATCTTGGTGACGTCGCCCTCGGTGATGTCGAAGCGCACCGCGACGCGGTTCCTCTCGAGCGGCGTCACCGTCGTCTTGATCTGCGCGCCGTAGTAGCCGCGGCCCGTGTACTGGCGCTTGAGCTCCTTCTCCGCGCGGTCGAGGAGCGACTTGTCGTAGATCTTCGATTCCGAGATGCCCGCCTGCTTCAACCCGTCCTTCAGGTTGTCCTTCGTGAATTCCTTGGCGCCTTCGATGTCGATCGAGGCGATCGCCGGGCGCTCCTGCACCGAGACGATGAGGACGTCGCCGTCCGCCTCGAGCCGCACGTCCGAGTAGAAGCCGGTCGCGTAGAGCGCGCGGATCGCCTCCGCCGCCTTCTCGTCGTCGATGCGCTCGCCCACCTTCACGGGAAGGTACGTGAAGATCGTGCCCGCTTCCGTGCGCTGCACGCCTTCCACGCGGATGTCCTTGATGACGAAGGGCTCCAACGCCAACGCGGGCACAGCGATGGCGGCCGCGAACGCCATGAGGAGGCGAAGGCGGAAGGTTCGGAGACGCGTCAAGGGGTCAGCCCGTGAAGAGGCGGTTGATGTCGTTGTAGAAGGCGAAGACGGTGAGCCCGAGAAGGAGCGCGAGCCCGAAGCGCTGCCCGATTTCCATCGCGCGCTCCGACACCGGACTTCCCTTCACGATTTCCGCGAAATAATACACCAGGTGACCTCCATCCAGCAGGGGAATCGGAAGGAGGTTCAGCACGCCCAAGCTCACGCTCAGGAGGGCGAGGAAGCCCAGCCACGCGATCCAGCCCAGCTGCACGGACTGGCCCGCGTAGTCCGCGATCGTGATCGGGCCCGTGAGATTGCGCCACGAGACCTGCCCCACGGCCATGCGGGCGAGCATCTTCACGGTGAAGGCGCAGAGATCGGCCACCTTCACGACGGCCTTGCCCATCGCGGTGAAGGGATCGTAGCGGACGATGATCCGCATGCGCTCGAGCTCGCGCTTCGTCTCGTCGCCCGCCTCGACGCCCAGGCGCCCGATGCGCGCGTCGCCTTCCGCCACGGTATCCGGCACGACGTGCACGACGAAGACGCGGCCCTGGCGCTCGACCTCGAGATCGAGCGGCTTCCCGGGGCTCGCGGCGACGAGCGCGGTGAAGTCGAACCAGGTCGGCACGGGTTTTCCGGAAACGGAGACGATGCGGTCGCCTGCCGCGAGCCCCGCGCGCTCCGCCGCGCTGCCGGGAAGGAGGTGGCCCAACTGCGCGGGAGCGCGCGGCCGGAAGGGCTTGAGCCCGAGCTTCCCCAGGAAATCGTGGTCGAGGTCGTCCTTCGAGAGTCCGGAGAGATCGAGGCGCCGCGTGGCGTGGCCGCCGCTCGCGCCTTCGACCTCGATCGTCGCGTCCTCCTGGCGGACCGCGTCCTTGAGGAGGTACCAGCGGACGTCGTTCCAGGTGTCGACCGTGTCGCCGCCGATCGCGCGGATCGTATCGCCGTCGGCGAGGCCCGCCGCGGCGGCGGCGCTCGCCGGCGCGGGCGCGGCCACCATCGCCTTCACCCCGGGCAGCCCCGCGATGAAAAGCGCCCAGTAGAGCAGCACCGCGAGGAGCAGGTTCGCGATCGGTCCCGCCAGCACGATGAAGATCCGCGCGGCGACGCTCTTCCGGTTGAAGGCGCGCGGCGCGTCCTGCGGCGCCACTTCCCCCTCGCGCTCGTCCAGCATCTTCACGAAGCCGCCCAGCGGGATCGCCGCGACGACCCATTCGGTCTGGTCCGGGCCGCGGCGGCGCACCCAGAGCGCTCGGCCGAAGCCCACGCTGAAGCGCAGGATCTTCACGTCCATCATGCGGGCGGCCGCGTAGTGGCCGAGCTCGTGGATGATGACGAGGACGCCGACGGTGACGAGGAAGGAGAAGACGTAGATCATGGCGTTCAGGGAGCCTCGACGCGGGGCTGCGAGGCCCCGTCGCGGGAAGGCGCGCCGCGGCGCGCGATGAAGCGCGCGGCCAGCCCGCGCGCCTCGATATCCACAGCATAAACCTGCTCGAGGGACGCGAGGGGCTCGGCGGGCACTTCCCCGAGCACGGCCTCGATCACCTCCGCGATGGCGGTGAAGGGCAGGCGCCGGGCGAGGAAGGCCTCGACGGCGGCCTCGTTCGCGGCGTTCAACGCCGCCGGGGCGGTGCCCCCGAGGCGGATCGCCTCCGCGGCGAGGCGAAGGCAAGGGAATCGGGAGTGATCCGCGCGCTCGAACTCGAGCTTGCCCAGGCTCGCGAGGTCGAGCGGGCCCACGCCGGAAGCGATCCGTTCGGGCCAGGCGAGCGCGCAGGCGATGGGCGTGCGCATGTCCGGGGCGCCCAGCTGCGCGATGACCGAGCCGTCGCGGTACTCGACCAGCGAATGGATCACGCTCTGCGGGTGGACCACCACCTCGATCGCCTCGAGCGGCGCGCCGAAGAGCCAGTGGGCCTCGATCACCTCGAGGCCCTTGTTCATCATCGTGGCGGAATCCACCGAGATCTTGCGGCCCATCACCCAGTTCGGATGCGCGCACGCCTGCTCGGGCGTCACCCGCGCGAGCCGCTCGAGGGGCGTGGTGCGAAACGGGCCGCCGGACGCGGTGAGCAGGATCCGGCGCGCGCCGGAGCGCTCGAACTCGCCCGCGCGCCCGCACACGAAGCCGCGCGGAAGCGACTGGAAGACCGCGGAATGCTCGCTGTCGATGGGGAGCAACGTCGCGCCGCCGTCGGCCGCGGCGGCGATGAAGAGCGGGCCGGACATGACGAGCGCTTCCTTGTTCGCGAGGAGCACCGTCTTGCCGGCCTGGGCGGCGGCGATGGTGGCGGGAAGGCCCGCGGCGCCCACGATCGCGGCCATCACGACGTCGACGTCCGCCCCGGAGGCGACCTCCTCGAGCGCGGCCGGCCCCTGGCGCACCTGCGTCGGGAGGCCGTTCCGGCGGATGGCGGCGTCCAGCCTCTCCGCGGCGGCCGCGTCCGCGAGCACCGCGTGCCGGGGGCGGTGCGCGATGCACTGCGCGAGGAGCGCCTCGTCGTTCTTCCCGGCGGCGAGCGCCACCACGTCGTAGCGATCCGGATGCCGCGCCACCACGTCGAGCGTGCTCATGCCGACGGAACCGGTGGACCCGAGGATCGCGAGGCGCTTCATGCCATCGTCCTCAGCGTGAGCACGAGCGCCGCGACCGGAAGCGTCGAGGTGAGCGCATCGATGCGGTCGAGAATGCCGCCGTGCCCCGGCAGGAGCGCGCTCGAGTCCTTGAGGCCCGCGCCGCGCTTCATCCACGACTCGAAGAGGTCGCCCACCACGGAGAGGAGCACGAGACCCAGCATCGCCGCGACCGCCGGGACGCCGTTCCCGGGCGCGAAGACGTCGGTGAAGGGCGCGGCCTGGGAGCGCGCGATGGCAGCGAGCACGATGCCGTAGATCGCCACCCCCGCGAGCGCGCCGAAGACGCCCTCCCAGGTCTTCCCGGGGCTCACCGCGGGGGCGAGCTTGCGGCGGCCGAAGCGGCGGCCCGCGAAGTACGCGGCGATGTCCGCGACCCACACGAGCGCCGCGGCGGCGAGGAGGACCCACGGCCCCGCCGCGCGCAGCACGACGAAGGCCATCCACGTGGGCCAGATCACGACCCAGCCCGCGAGGGCCGCGACCGCCGGCGCCGGCCGCAGCCGCCGCGCGATCCACACGGGCGCCACGAGCACCCAGAAAGCGGCGGCGAGGCCGAAGGCCACCAGCGCGAGCTGCAGGAATGCACCGTCCGCGGCGCGAACCTGGAAGAGCCAGAGCGCCGCTCCCGTCGCGATGGAGATGCCGAGGAAGGCGGCCCGTCCCGCCGCACCCAGGCCGCACATGCGCGACCATTCCCAGCACGAGACGAGCGCCACCGCGAGCATGAAGAGGGACCAGAGCCACGCCGGCGCGAGGAACACCATCGCGAGCAGGACGACGAGGGCCACGACCGCGGTGATGACGCGTGTGGCCAGCATCGCGGCGCATTCACCCCGCGTGGGTCGCGGGTTCGCCCTGGACGAGCTGCTCGCTGGTGCGGCCGAAGCGGCGCTCCCGGCGGCGATAGGAGGCGATCGCCTCGTCGAACGCCTTGGCCCCGAAATCCGGCCACAGCGCCTCCGTGAAGTAGAACTCGGTGTACGCGAGCTGCCACAGCAGGAAGTTGGAGACGCGCTCCTCCCCGCCCGTGCGGATGAAGAGATCCGGCTCCGGCGCGTAGCTCATCGAGAGGTGGCGCGCGAGGCGCTCCTCCGTGATCGCGGCGGCCGGATCCTCGAGGCGGCAGCGGTTCGCGGCCTGGAGGATGTCCCAGCGCCCGCCGTAGTTGGCCGCGATGGTGAGGGTGAGCCGCGTATTGGCGGCGGTGAGCGCCTCGCCGCGGTCCACGTGCTCGCGGATGCGCGCGTCGAAGGGCGAGAGGTCGCCCACGACCTTGAAACGGATCCCGTTGGAGTCGAGCTTCCCCACCTCCTGCTCGAGCGAGCGCAGGAAGAGCTGCATCAGGAACGAGACTTCCTCCGGCGGGCGCCGCCAGTTCTCGCTCGAGAAGGCGAAGAGCGTGAGGTACTCGACGCCGCGCTCGATGCAGGCCTTCACCACCTCGCGCACGGTCTCGACCCCGCGGCGATGCCCCGCCACGCGCGGCAGGAACCGGCGCTTCGCCCAGCGGCCGTTGCCGTCCATGATGATCGCGACGTGGCGCGGGACGCCGCCCGTCTCGGGGATCGATTGCGTGGAGCTGTCGAATTCAGGCATCGGTGTTGAATCGCTTTTCTCGGAGTCTGGCTTCCAGCCATGACCTCATACGGACATCACGTCCTTTTCCTTCTCGGCCACCAGGCGGTCGATGTCCGCGATGGCCTTGTCCGTCATCTTCTGCACCTCGTCCTGCGCGCGCTTCTCGTCGTCCTCGCTCACGTCGCCTTCCTTGAGGAGGTCCTTCAGGTGGGAGATGGCGTCGCGGCGGATGTTGCGGACGGCGACCTTCGCGTTCTCGCCCTCGTGCTTCACGATCTTGGTGAGGTCGCGCCGGCGCTCCTCGGTCAAGGCCGGCATCGGGATGCGCACGACGTCCCCCGAGGTCGCGGGGTTCACGCCGAGGTCCGAGTCGCGGATCGCCTTCTCCACCACTTGAACCATCTTCTTCTCGAAGGGCTGGACGGAGATCGTGCGCGCGTCCGCGAGCGTCACGTTCGCGACCTGGTTGATGGGCACTTCCGAGCCGTAGTAGTCGACCTTCAGGTGGTCGAGGATGCCGGTGTGCGCACGGCCGGTGCGGACCTTCGCGAGGTCGTGCTTCAGCGTCTCCACCGACTTCGCCATCTTGTCGGCCGCCTGCTTCTTGATATCGGCGATGCTCATTTTCCCTCTCCGTCATTCCCGAGTCGTCGGGAATCCAGCCCTGGCTTCCCGCCTGCGCGGGAATGACGCGTCAATTGTGCACCAACGTGCCCTCGTCCTCGCCCATCACGACGCGCTTGAGCGCCCCGTCCTTGAAGATCGAGAACACGTTGATGGGGAGCTTCTGGTCGCGGCAAAGTGCCAGCGCGGTGGCATCCATCACCTTGAGGTTCTTCACGAAGGCCTCGTCGAAGGTGATCTTCGCGTAGCGCGTGGCGGTCTTGTCCTTCATCGGATCGGCCGTGTAGACGCCGTCCACCTTCGTCGCCTTCAGCACGATCTTCGCCTCGACCTCGCGCCCGCGCAGCGCGGCCGCCGTGTCCGTCGTGAAGAACGGGTTCCCCGTGCCGGCGGCGAAGATCACGATCTTGCCCTCCTCGAGGTAGCGGATCGCCTTGCCGCGGATGTAGGGCTCGCAGACCGGCTCGATGTTGAGGGCGGACTGCACGCGCGCGACCAGCCCCGCGCGGTTCATCGCGTCCTGGAGGGCGAGCGCGTTGATCACGGTGGCGAGCATGCCCATGTAATCCGCGGTCGCGCGATCCATGCCGGCCGCGCCCTGCGAGACGCCGCGGAAGATGTTGCCCCCGCCGATCACGACGCCCACCTGGACGCCCATGTTGGAGACTTCCTTCACCTCGCCCACGATCCGGTCGACGGTCTCGCGGTTGATCCCGAAGGAGTCGCTTCCCATCAGCGCTTCCCCCGAGAGCTTCAAGAGGATGCGCGGATAGGCGGGTGTCGCGGGCGGGTTCGGCTCCGCCGCGCCGGCGGTTGCGGCCTTCGCGTTGGGGAGGGTCTCGGCGGCCACGGGCGGGCTCAGGCGGCGCTGCGGGTCATCGCGGCGACTTCGGCCGCGAAATCGCTCTGCTTCTTCTCGATGCCTTCGCCCACCACGAGCAGGCGATAGCCGCGCAGCTTCGAGCCCTGCGCCTTCAGCATCTTCTCGACCGTCTGCTTGTCGTCCTTCACGAAGGGCTGGCCGAGGAGCGTGATCTCGGCGAGGAACTTGTTCAGCCCGCCTTCGACCATCTTCGCCACGATCTCGGGGGGCTTGCCGGATTCCGCCGCGCGCGCCTCGAGGATCTTCTTCTCGGAGGCGATCACATCCGCCGCGACCTGCTCCTTCGCCATGTACTTCGGCTTCGCGAACGCGATGTGCATCGCGACGTCCTTCGCGACCGTGGGCACGCCCTCGTACTCGACCATCACGCCGATCTTGCCCGGCGGGTGGAGGTAGGTCTCGAGCTTCGCGTCCGTCTCGATCCGCTCGAAGCGGCGGACCGTGATGTTCTCGCCGATCTTCTGCACGAGCTTCTGGCGCGTGGCCTCGACGGTATCCGCGCCGATCTTGAGGTCCGAAAGGGCCGCGACGTCCGCGGGCTTGCGCGTGGCGACGAGCTCGGCGAGCTCCCTCGCGAAGGCGGCGAACTCCGGATTCTTCGCGACGAAATCGGTCTCGCTATTCACCTCGACCATCGCGCCGGTCCTGCCGTCGGTCGAGACGAACGTGCCGATCGAGCCTTCGGAAGCCACGCGCGAGGCGGCCTTCGAGGCCTTGGCGCCGCTCTTGATGCGCAGCAGCTCCTCCGCCTTCTTCAAGTCGCCGCCCGCTTCATCGAGCGCCTTCTTGCATTCCATCATGCCGAGCCCCGTGAGCTCGCGCAGCTCCTTGACCATACCCGCGGTGATTTCCGCCATTGCGATTCTCTCCATCACGTCATTCCCGCGTAGGCGGGAATCCAGCCTGGACCCCCGCCTGCGCGGGGGCGACAGAAGTTGGTACAAAAAAGGGGCTTCCGATCGCCCCTTTCCCGCCGAACCCTTTCGAAAGGGCCCGTTACTGTTTCTCGGCGTCCTCGACCTCGACGAAGTCCTCGGTCGGCGGCGCCACCATCTCGCTGATCACCTGGCTCCTGCCCTCGAGGATCGCGTCCGCGACACCCCGGGCGTAGAGCCGGATCGCGCGGGTGGAGTCGTCGTTGCCCGGGATCACGTAGTCGATGCCGTCCAGCGAATTGTTCGAATCCACGACGCCCACGATGGGAATACCCAGCGTGCGCGCTTCCGTCACGGCGATCTTGTGGAAGCCCACGTCGATCACGAAGAGCGCGTCCGGGATGCCGCCCATGTCCTTGATGCCGCCCAGCGAGCGCTCGAGCTTCTCGCGCTCGCGGTTGAACTGGAGCTGCTCCTTCTTGGAGAGGCGCTCGAGCGAGCCGTCCGCCGCCATCTGGTCCATGTCCTTCAGGCGCTTGATGGACGCCTTCACGGTCTTGAAGTTCGTGAGCATGCCGCCCAGCCAGCGGTAGTCGACGTACGGCGCTCCCGCGCGCTGGGCCTCTTCCTTCACGATCTCGCGCGCCTGGCGCTTGGTGCCGACGAAGAGGATCTGCCCCTTGTTGGCCGTGAGCTGGCGCACGAACCGGAGCGCTTCCTGGTACATCGGAAGCGACTTCTCGAGGTTGATGATGTGGATCTTGTTGCGGGCCCCGAAGATGTACGGAGACATCTTGGGATTCCAGTAGCGCGTCTGGTGGCCGAAGTGCACGCCGGCCTCCAGCATCTGGCGCATGGTGACGGACATCGTGGAGCTCCTAGTCGGTTAAGGTTGGCCTCCCCCACCTTTAGCGCGCTCGGCCTTCTTCAGGCCAGTCGCGCGAAAATCCTTCAAAAAGAGAAGGACACCTTAGCCTCGGGCGGGGTGTGGATTTCCCCGAAGCCGAGGGCCCCGGGAACTGCACATTATAGCGCGAAAAGCGCTCGTTTTTCAATCAGTTCGGCTTTGGAAACGGGGGCCGGCGCGCCAAGGAACCCGATCGGGCCCGGAGCGGCCTAACGTATAATCCCGCCATGGAAGGCCAATCCCAGAAGCCCGGCTCCTCCCTCAAGACTCCGCAGGAGATCGAGGGGATGCGCGTGGCCGGCCGGCTCGCGGCGGAGGTGCTGGATTACATCGCCCCGTTCGTGAAGCCGGGGGTCTCCACGGGCTACCTCGACAAGCTCTGCCACGACTACATGGTCCAGGTGCAGGGCACGATCCCGGCGCCGCTCAACTATGCCCCGCCCGGCCACCGCCCGTATCCCAAGTCGGTCTGCACCTCGGTGAACCACCAGGTCTGCCATGGCGTCCCCGGCGACAAGGTGCTGCGCCACGGCGACATCGTGAACATCGACGTGACGGTCATCAAGGACGGCTGGCACGGCGACACGAGCCGCATGTACTACGCGGGCGAGCCGTCGGTGCAGGCGAAGCGCCTCTGCGACGTGACCTACGAGGCGATGTGGAAGGGGATCGCGCAGGTGAAGCCGGGCGCGACGCTCGGCGACATCGGCCATGCCGTGCAGCGCCACGCGGAGTCGCACGGTTTCGCGATCGTGCGCGAGTTCTGCGGCCACGGCATCGGGAAGCGCTTCCACGAGGAGCCGCAGATCCTCCACTACGGGCGTCCCGGCCAGGGGCCTGCGCTCCACCAAGGCATGACCTTCACCGTCGAGCCGATGGTGAACGCCGGCAAGCGCGACATCCGCCAGCTCGCGGACGGGTGGACGATCGTGACGGCGGACCACTCGCTCTCCGCCCAGTGGGAGCATACGGTCCTCGTGACCGAGTCCGGCTACGAGATCCTCACGGTCTCGAAGGGCATGCCGGCCCTGCCGGAGTTCATCGCGAAGCGCGAGCGCCACCCGGCCTGAATCCCCCGCGCGCACCCCGCGCGCTTGCTATAGTTTCCCGATGAACGAGACGGCGTTGCGCGCCCCCGCGCGAGCCCCCGCCACGCCCGACTCCCCGGCCGGGACGCGCGCCTGGGTCCGCGCCCGCCGCGACGAGCTTCGCGCGCAGTACCTGCGCCGCCCGGACCCGCAGCGCAGCCTCGCGGCCCACGCCGAGGCGGTGGACGAAGCCCTCCAGCGCCTGTGGCGCGAGCACATCGCGGACCCGTCGCTCGCGTTGGTCGCCGTGGGCGGCTACGGCCGCGGCGCGCTCTTTCCCCACTCGGACGTCGACATCGTGGTGCTCCTCCCGGACGGGCGCGCGCCGGATGCCGCCGTGGAGCGCTTCATCGGCGCGCTCTGGGACACGGGGCTCGAGCCGGGGACGAGCGTCCGAACCGTCGCGGAATGCGTCGAGGAGGCCGCGAAGGACGTGAGCGTCGACACGAGCCTCCTCGAGTCGCGCCTCGTGGCGGGCGATGCCGCGCTCCTGGCCGAGATGGAGGCGAGGCTTCGCGCGCGGCGGGACGTGCGCGCCTTCTTCGAGGAGAAATTCCAGGAGCAGAAGCGCCGGCACGAGCGCTTCCAGGAAGCGGCGTACAACCTCGAGCCCAACATCAAGGAAAGCCCCGGGGGCCTCCGGGACCTGCAGATGGTGATCTGGCTCGCGCGCGCGGCGGGCCTCGGCACGTCGTGGGACCAGCTCGCCGCCGAGGACCTCATCACGCCGCGGGAGGCGGCCGCGATCGCCGCGAACGAGCGCGTGCTGCAGGATCTGCGCATACGCCTGCATTCGCTCGCCGGGCGCCGCGAGGACCGGCTCGTCTTCGACCACCAGATCGAGATCGCCCGGCAGCTGAAGTTGAAGGGCCGCGGCGCCATGGCGCCCTCGGACCTCCTCATGCGCCGCTATTACCTGGCGGCCAAGGCGATCTGGCGCTTCAACCAGATCCTCCTCTCGAACCTCTTCGCGCGCATCACGCCGGAGTCCGAGCGGAAGGTGAGGAAGCTCGACGACGACTTCGTGGTCGACAACATGACGCTCGAGCCGCGGGATGAAAGGCTCTTCGAGAAGCGTCCGGGCATGATCCTCGAGGCGTTCCGCCGGCTGCAGGACCATCGCGGGATCGTGGGGCCCGGGCCGATGGCGCTGCGCTCGCTCTCGCGGGCACTGCCGAAGATCGGGCCGGCCTTCCGCGCGAGCCGCGACAACCGCCAGCGCTTCATGGAGATCGTGCGCGGCGACCGGCTCACGTGGACGCTCCGGCGCATGAGCCGCTACGGGGTGCTGGGCCGCTACATCCCCGCCTTCGGCCGGATCGTGGGCCAGATGCAGCACGACCTCTTCCACGTCTACACCGTGGATGAGCACATCCTCATGGTCGTGCGGAACCTGCGGCGCTTCCGGATCCCGCGCTTCAACCACGAGTACCCCTTCCCGTCCGAGCTCATGCAGGAGTTCGACCGGGTCGAGGTGCTCTACCTGGCCGCCCTCTTCCACGACATCGCCAAGGGCCGCGGCGGCGACCACTCGCACCTGGGGGCGCGCGATGCGCTGCGCTTCTGCGCCGCGCACGGGCTCGCGAAGCCGGACGCGGAGCTGGTGGCGTGGCTGGTCGAGCACCACCTCGTGATGTCGTCCACCGCGCAGAAGCAGGACCTCACGGATCCGGAGGTGATCTCGGGATTCGCGACGCTCGTGCGCGACGAGCGCACGCTCACGGCGCTCTACATCCTCACCGTGGCGGACGTGCGTGGAACGAGCCCCGCGGTCTGGAACGCGTGGAAGGGAAAGCTCCTCGAGGACCTCTTCCGCCTGACGCGCCGGGTGCTCCGCGGCGAGACGGACTACGCCGCCTCGTGGATCGCCGCGAAGAAGGAGGAGGCGCTCCGGATCTTCCGCCAGTACGTCCCGCAGCCCGGAAAGGAATCCGCGCTCTGGAAGCACCTGGACGACAACTATTTCCAGCGCTTCGAGGCGACGGAGATCGGCTGGCATACGCGCACGCTCTGGTCGCGCGTGGTGCCGGAGAAGCCCATCGTGCGCGCGCGCCTCTCGCCCGTGGGCGAGGGGCTGCAGGTGCTCGTCTACGCGCCCGACCAGCCGGGCCTCTTCGCGCGCATCACGAGCTTCTTCGAGCGGCTGCAGCTGGACGTGGCCGCCGCGAAGATCTACACCACGCAGCACGGCTTCGCGCTGGACAGCTTCCAGGTGCTCACGCGCACGCGCGGCGGGGAGCACTACCGCGAGCTCATCCAGAAGGTCGAGGCGGGGCTCGTGGATCGGCTCGTTCCGGGCAAGCCTTTCGAGCCGGCGACCGAGGGCCGGGTGTCGCGCTGGGTGAAGCACTTCCCGATGGAGCCCAGCGTGGAGATCGTCCCGGATCGCCGCGCCGGCCGGTGGCTCGTGTCCGTCAGCTGCGCGGACCGGCCGGGGCTCCTCTCATCGGTCGCGCGCGTGCTGCTCGAGCAGAAGCTGAACCTCGTGGACGCGCGCGTGACGACCCTCGGCCTGCGGGCGGAGGACGCCTTCGTCGTGGACGGAACGGGCCTCGACGAGGAGACGCGCCGCGCGGCGATCGCCGCGGCGCTGGTACAGGCGGTCGCGGCCTAGGGCGCGGGCTTCCGGTCGTTCAGCAGGATCCAGCCGCGGATCACGCGGTAGAGGTACCAGATGAAGAGGATCGTCCAGGGAATCCACACGAGGAAGATCCCGATCACCGTGATCACGAGGACGAATGTGACCACGCCCACGATCGCGATCCAGAGGATCCCCCACCAGAAGGTGCGCGAGAGC
>DATAMY010000177.1:0-49086 GCA_036266535.1 Usitatibacter sp.
TCACTCAAGAATCACGTTGGATTCCAAAAGTGAGCACTGCTATTACATGACGCGCTTCGCCCCCTCCATAACAACAAGGAAGCTCGGCTGGCGCCCAAGCAGCACCCACCTCTATCGGCTGTAACTTGTTAAAGAGCGATGCCGACCCGCCGAGAAGTACCGGCCAAGACGTTCGGTCAGCAGAGCCAAGGATTATACGGGTTTCCGGGGCCCCGTGGCAAACTCGCCCACGGCTTATTTCAGGCGGCGCGGCGGAGCGCCACCTTCGCGAACTTGCGCTTCCCCACCTGCAGGACGTAGGTGGCCCCGGCGGCGAGGCGAAGCGACTTGTCGCTCACCTTCTCGCCGTTCACCCGGACCCCCCCCTGCTCGATCATGCGATGGGCTTCGGAGGTAGATGGGCACACCCCCGAGGACTTCAACACCTGGGTGATCGCGAGGCCCTCCGCGGGCGAGTCGATCGTCTGCTCGGCCAGGTCTTCCGGAACGCCCCCATGCCGGAAGCGCGACTCGAAATCCTCGAGGGCCGCCTCGGCCGCGCGCCGGTCGTGGAACCGCTCCACGATCTCCTGCGCGAAGCGCACCTTCACGTCGCGCGGGTTGCCGCCGGACTCCACCTCGCGCTTCCACGCGCCGACCGTCGCCATGGGCGCGAAAGAGAGGAGCTCGATGTAGCGCCACATGAGCTCGTCCGACACCGACATGAGCTTCCCGAACATCTCGGCCGGGGCGTCGTGCACGCCCACGTAGTTCCCGAGCGACTTGGACATCTTGTTCACGCCGTCCAGCCCCTCGAGGAGCGGCATCGTGAGGATCACCTGCGGCTCCTGCTGGAAGTGCTTCTGGAGCTCGCGCCCCACCAGCAGGTTGAACTTCTGGTCCGTGCCGCCCAGCTCCACGTCCGCCTTCATCGCGACCGAGTCGTACCCCTGCATCAGCGGATAGAGGAACTCGTGGATGGAGATCGGGCGCTGCTCGGCGAAGCGCTTCGCGAAGTCGTCGCGCTCGAGCATCCGGGCGACGGTATAGGTCCCGGCCAGCTGCACGATCCCCGCGGCACCGAGCTGCGAGCTCCACGTCGAGTTGAAGAGGATCTCGGTCTTCTCCGGGCGCAGGATCTTGAACACCTGCTCCTTGTACGTCTCGGCGTTCTGCGCGATCTGCTCGGGAGTAAGCGGCGGGCGCGTGACGTTCCGGCCGCTGGGGTCGCCGATCATCCCGGTGAAGTCCCCGATCAGGAACATGACGTGATGGCCCATGTCCTGGAACTGCCGCATCTTGTTCAAGACCACCGTGTGCCCGAGGTGCAGGTCCGGCGCCGTCGGATCGAAACCGGCCTTCACCCGGAGAGGCTTCCCCCGCGCGAGCTTCCTGCGCAGATCCTCCTCGAGGATGAGCTCGTCGGCGCCCCGCAGAACGAGGTCGAGGTCCGTCGCCTGACTCATTGATTTGATTCCACTTTCGGGCTTCCCTGTAGTGCTTTTCTGATATGCTTTGTCGGACGTTTCCGACATGGCGACCATGAAACCGCAAAAAGGCGACAGTGTAGCGCAGCGACCGGCCCTCTTTCGCCTCGCGCACCCCCTTGTCTTCGGCGTCCTGCTGCTTTTGCTGCCGGCGTTGACCGTCCTCACCGCCTTCGGCATCGCGCCGGGGACCGCTACCAGCGACCTTCCGCGCAAGTGGGTCGAGAACGAGGTGGCGCTGCCGGACTGGACGCCCGCCGCGCCGCGGCCCGAGCGCTACGTGACCCGGGAAAGGGTGCTGCCCGGCGACACGGTCGCGGCGATCCTCGACCGGCTCGAGGTCCGCGATCCGAAGGCGCTCGATTTCCTGCGCGCCGATCGCACGGGCCGCCTCATCTTCCGCCAGCTCGTGCCGGGCCGGATGGTGCAGGCGGAGACCGGGCCCGAAGGCGAGCTCCTCGCGCTTCGCTACTTCTCGAGCGCAGCCTCGATGCTCGAGGTGCGGCGCGCGGGCGAGACGTTCACCTCGCGCCAGCGCGCGCTCGCGGACACGCCGCGCCTCGTGTACAAGGCGGCCACGATCGAGTCCTCGCTCTTCGCGGCCACGGACGGCGCGGGAATCCCGGACGCGATCGCGCTCCAGCTCGTGCGCATCTTCGGCACGGACATCGATTTCCACGTCGACCTTCGCAAGGGCGACCGCTTCGCGCTCGTCTACGAGATGCTCTACGACTCGGGCGAGCTCGTGGCTCCCGGGCGCGTGCTCGAGGCCGAATTCGTGAACGCCGGCCACGCGTATCGCGCGGTGCTCTTCCACGACGGCGAGGGGAACGACTCCTACTATTCGCTCGACGGCGGGAGCCTCGCCAAGGCGTTCCTGCGCTCGCCCGTCGAGTTCTCGCGCGTGAGCTCGGGCTTCGGCCGGCGCTTCCATCCGATCTTCAACAACTGGCGCGCGCACACGGGCGTCGATTTCGCCGCGCCGGAAGGCACGCGCGTCCTCGCGAGCGCGGACGGCCAGGTGGTCTCCGCGGGCGTGCGCGGCGGATACGGCAATGCGATCGAGCTGCGCCACGGCGGCGGCATCACGACGCTCTACGGCCACCTCTCGCGCTTCGCGAGCGGCGTGCGCAGCGGTGCGCACGTCTCCCAGGGCCAGGTGATCGGATACGTGGGCCACACCGGGTGGGCCACCGGGCCGCACCTGCATTACGAGTTCCGCATCGCGGGCGTCTTCCAGGACCCGCTGCGCGTGGCGCTTCCGAAGGCCGACCCGGTCTCGCCGGCGCTCCGAGCGGAGTTCGCGCGCGTCGCCGCGCAGGCTCGCTCGACGATGGACCTCGTGAGCGCCTCGTCCCCCGCCCGCTTCGAGTAGCGTGGCGCTCTTCGCGGGGCTGATGTCCGGAACGAGCCTCGACGGCGCGGACGCCGCGCTGGTGGATTTCTCGGCGAGCCAGCCGCGGGTCCTCGCGTTCGCGACCGTTCCCTTCCCCGCCGCGCTTCGCGACCGGATCCTCGCGCTCTGCGAGCCGGGCTCGGACCCGCTGGAGCTCGCCGGCACCGTCTCGCTCGAGTTGGCCGACCTCTACGCTCGAGCGGTCGAAGGCGCGCTCGCCGCGGGCGGCGTGGACCGCCGCCAGGTGGCCGCGATCGGCTGCCACGGCCAGACGGTCCGCCACCGGCCGGATCTAGGCTTCACCATCCAACTCAACGACGCGGCGCGGTTGGCCGAGCTCACCGGCATCGACGTGGTCGCGGATTTCCGGCGCCGCGACATGGCGGCGGGCGGCCAGGGCGCGCCGCTCGTGCCCGCGTTCCACGAAGCCGTGTTCCGCGATGCGGCGACCTCGCGGTGCATCGTGAACATCGGCGGCATCAGCAACGTGACGTGGCTTCCCGCCGGCCGGCACACGCTGGGATTCGATTGCGGGCCCGGGAACGTGCTCCTCGACGGATGGACCCACCGCCACCTGGGAGCCCACTACGACGAAGGCGGACGCTGGGCCGCGCGCGGGCGAACCGACGCGGCGCTCCTCGCTTCGTTCCTGGCCGAGCCGTTCCTGCGCCTCGCCCCGCCCAAGAGCACCGGGCGCGAGCTCTTCCGCATGGCCTGGCTCGAGGAGCGGCTCCCGCGCGAGTACCGCGCCGAGGACGTGCAGTCGGCGCTCGCCGACTTCACCGCTCACGCGATCGTGGATGCGATCGACCGGTTCTGCGCGGGGACGGACGAGATCTACCTCGCGGGCGGCGGGGCGCGCAACGCCGCGCTCGTCGAGCGCATCGAGGCGCTCGCCGGCGATCGCCCCGTGGCGCCCACGGACGTCCTGGGTGTCCCGACCGCGCACGTCGAATCGATGGCGTTCGCGTGGCTCGCGATGAAGTGCGTGCGACGCGAGCCCATCGACTTGACCGCCGTCACCGGCGCGCGCCGGCCGACGGTGCTGGGCGCGGTCTACCCTGCCTGAAAAAAGCGAAGGGGAGCCGAAGCTCCCCTTCTCGTGAATCGACGCGCCCGCGGTCAGGGGGTGAAGGACGACCCGCACCCGCAGGTGGACGTGGCGTTCGGGTTCTTGATCACGAACTGCGCGCCCTCGAGGCCTTCGGTGTAGTCGATCTCGGCACCCACCAGGTACTGGTAGCTCATGGGATCGATGAGGAGGCTCACGCCGTTCTTCTGCATGACGGTGTCGTCCTCGTTGGCGGCCTCGTCGAACGTGAAGCCGTACTGCAGGCCCGAGCAGCCGCCGCCGGTCACGAACACCCGCAGCTTCAGCTCGTTGTTGCCCTCTTCCTCGATGAGGGCCTTCACCTTGTTGGCCGCGTTCTCCGTGAAGATCAGCGGATCCGGCATCGCCGTGGCCATGTCATTCATGATGGTTCTCCAGATGGGGACTCGACTAGTCTGAATTGGTGGCGGATTTCAATTCCACAACCTTCTCGCTCTTCTGCGGGCTCTCGTAAACGAGCTGGCCCATGACGATCGCGCCGACGTGGATCTCGATCGACTTGTAGGACACATTCCCTGTGACCCTCGCCTTCGGCAGCAGTTCGACGTACTCCGAGCCTCGCACGGGGCCGGCCACGGTGCCGTTGATGACGACGTGGGCGACGTCGATCTCGCCCTCCACCTTCGCCATTTCCGAAATCACGAGCGTCCCCGGCTTCGTGCCGGTGGCCTTCACGTTGCCCCTCACGTGCCCGTCGATGCGCAGGCCCCCGGTGAAGGTGACGTTGCCTTCGATGGTCGAGCCCCCGCCGATGAGGCTGTCGATCGGGCTCGGCTTGTTGGTCTTGCCGAACATGGCTTTCCTCCCTACGGAAAGTTGACCGTCCGGGACAGTTTAACCTGTCCCCCCGGAAGCGCAAGGACGCGCACCTCGACGCCGTTCAGGACCGCGCCCTCGGGGAGCGCGAACCGGCCCTCGACCTTCTGGTAGAAGCGGAAGTCGAGCGCCCCGGCGGCGGGTCCGGCCGCGGCGTCCGGGAACGTGAGGGCCGCCTGGGACGCGCCCTGCGTCACGTGCGCGACGAGCTGCAGCTTCCCCTTGAAGTCCTGCTTCCGCTGCCCGCCCTGGGTGAGGAGCATGTGGTAGCGGTAGCCGTTGGTCCCGTCGCGGTCGATGCGCAGCTCCGTGGCGGCGATGCCTTCCGGCGCGGCGCCCGACGACATGAGCCTCCGCAGGAACCCCAGGTCGTCCTTGAGCGACGAGTTCTCCTCCTGGAGCTGGGAGACGGTGCGCGCGAGCTCGCCCTGCGCCGCCTTCTCGATCTGGAGCTGCCGGTCGCGCTCGACCAGCGCGGCGCGGGCGGCGTCCAGGTCGTGCCTGAGCGTCGCATTCTCCTCGCCCAGCGCGGTGATGCGGCCGCGGACCTCGCCGATGTCGCTCCCGGTGATGCGGTAGCTGTTCTCGACCAGCCACCAGACGACCGTGCCGACGGCCGCCATCATCAGGACGTTCAGCATCCAGCGCCAGTACCACGCGAGCTGGGAGCGGATCGCCATCCGCGACGAGCCGATGCCGAAGTTGCTCCGGAGGCGCCGGCCGAGGCCGCGCATCAAGGCACCACCGCGATGTGCTCCAGCCCCTGCGGCTCCGGAAAGCCGAACATGAGGTTCATGTTCTGCACCGCCTGGCCGGCCGCGCCCTTCACGAGGTTGTCCTCGACGGCGAGGACCACGAGCGTGTCCCCGCCGAGCGGCCGGTGGATCGCGATGCGGCACTGGTTCGTCCCGCGCACCCAGCGCGTCTCCGGCTGCGAGCCGGGCGGGAGCACGTCCACGAACGGCTCCTTCGCATAGCGCTTCTCGAAGAGCGCCTGGAAATCGGCCTCCTTCGTGATGCGCGCGTAGACGGTCGCGAGGATGCCGCGCACCATCGGCACGAGGTGCGGCACGAACGTGAGCCCGAGGCTGCGCCCCGAGGCCTTCTCGAGGCTCGCGAGGCTCTCCATGATCTCCGGATGGTGCCGGTGCCCCGCGACGGCGTACGCCTTGAAGTTGTCGCTCGCCTCGGCGAAGAGGAGGTCCATCTCGGCCTTGCGTCCCGCGCCGCTCACGCCCGACTTGGCGTCCGCGATGAAATGCCGGTGGTCGACGAAGTCCGTCTCCACGAGCGGGAGGAGTGCCAGCTGCACGGCGGTCGCATAGCAGCCGGGATTGGCGACCAGGCGCGCGGCGCGGATGCGCTCGCGGTTGACTTCCGGAAGACCGTACACCGCCTCGGCGAGGAGCTCCGGCGCAGCGTGGGCGACCTTGTACCACTTCTCCCAGACCGCGCGGTCCTTCAGCCGGAAGTCCGCGGAGAAATCGACGATGCGCGCGCCCGCGTCGAGGAGCGCGCGCGCCTGGCCCATCGCGACGCCGTTGGGCGTGGCGAAGAACACGCAATCGCACTTCGCGAGCGGCGCCGCCGCCGGATCCGTGAACGCGAGGTCGAACCGGCCGCGCAGCGACGGGAAATGGTCCGCGACCTTCACGCCCGCCTCCGCGCGCGAGGTGATCGCGGCGACTTCCACCTGCGGATGCGAGGCGAGGAGCCTCAGGAGCTCCACGCCCGTGTAGCCGGTGCCTCCGACGACGCCTACCCTGATCATGGCAATCCTTCCTGCAGCCCGCGCGGCCATGCCCTAGAACGACAAAGCCGCTGCGAGGCGGCTTTGGTCGTGCATGGCAATGCGGACAGCGACTCTCGCCTCAGCGTTTCGAGAACTGCTTGCGGCGTCGCGCCTTGTGCAGGCCCACCTTCTTGCGTTCGACCTCGCGCGCATCGCGCGTGACGAGCCCCGCCTTCGAGAGGGCGGGCTTGAGGGTGGGATCGTATTCGATGAGCGCCCGCGTGATGCCGTGGCGCACGGCGCCCGCCTGGCCGGACTCGCCCCCGCCGAAGACGTTCACCTTGATGTCGAACGTCTGCGCGTGGTTGGTGAGCTCGAGGGGCTGGCGCACGATCATGCGGCCGGTCTCGCGCGAGAAGAAGACGTCCACCGGCTTGTCGTTCACGGTGATGTCGCCCTTGCCCGGCTTGATGAAGACGCGGGCGACCGCGTTCTTGCGGCGGCCCGTTCCGTAGTTGTATTTGCCGATCATGCTGGCTCCTTAGATCTCGAGGGACTTCGGCTGCTGCGCCGTGTGGGGATGCGCGGGGCCCGCGTAGATCTTGAGCTTCTTGATCATCGCGTAGCCGAGCCGGCCCTTGGGAAGCATGCCCTTCACCGCAAGCTTGAGGATCCGATCCGGATGGCGGGCCTGGAGCTTCGCGAAGGTGGTCTCGTAGATTCCGCCGGGATACGTCGAGTGGCGGTAGTACTTCTTGTCCGTGGTCTTGGCTCCGGTCACGCGCAGCTTCTCCACGTTCACGACGACGATGTAGTCGCCGGTATCGACGTGGGGTGTGAACTCGGGCTTGTGCTTGCCGCGCAGGCGCCGCGAGACTTCCGCCGCGAGCCGGCCCAGGACCTTGTCGGTGGCGTCCACGATGAACCAGTCGCGCCGCACCGTTTCCGCCCTGGCGGAGAACGTTTTCATCGATTTCCTTTCGTTTCGCGACCCTGGATGCTGCCGGTTTCGCCCGGTGATGTGTCGGCGCGTTCCGGCAATATTTTGGCCGCGTTGTTATGGGTGAAGCAGAACGTGAAATTATAGGGAAATCAGCGTTTTGTGTCAAACCCGGTGTCGGCTAGAATCGGACACTCCGCCCCGGCATCGCCTTGACCCCTCCTCCCGATACCCGACTCGAGCAGTTCGCCCGCATCGCGGCGGCGACGCTCCTGGTCGTGGGCTGCTTCCTGATCCTCAGGCCCTTCCTGGGCGCCATCCTCTTCGCGGGGGTGCTCGCCTTCTCCACTTGGCCGCTCTTCGTCCGGCTGCGGCACCGGGTGGGCGGCCGCTCGTGGCTCGCCGCCCTCCTCCTCGTGGCCGCGATGGTGGTCGCGATCGCCCTCCCGCTCGGCCTTGCCGCGCAAAGCCTCGTCGTCCACTCCGCGGACGTGGTGGAGGCCGCGCGCAACTTCCTGGACGAGCGCAGCGCCCTGACCCTTCCCGCCTTCATCCGCGACCTGCCGCTGGTGGGACCGTCGCTCGACCAGTACTGGCAGGTGCTCATGCAGAGCCAGGCGGAGGTGGTCGCGCTCGCCAAGCGCTTCGCCGATCCGGCCAAGGGGCTGCTGGTCGCCGCGGGCACCGCGATCGGGCAGGGGCTCGTGCAGATCCTCATCGCGATCTTCGTGGTGTACTTCTTCTACCGCGACGGCGAGCACGTGCGCCGCCTCCTCGCGCGGGCGATGACGCGCCTCGCGGGGCCGGACTTCGGCGGCGCGCTGATGGTGACCGCGCAGAACGCGGTGCGCGGCGTGGTCTACGGGCTCCTGGGGACCGCGCTCGCGCAGGCGGCGGTCGCCTTCGTGGGCTTCCTCATCGCGGGCGTCCCGGGCCTGATGGTCCTCTCGGCGCTCACGTTCGTGCTCTCCCTCATCCCGATGGGGCCCGTGCTCGTCTGGGGCGGCGCGGCCGTTTGGCTCTACGTGAACGACGGGCTGGGCTGGGCGATCTTCATGGTGGTCTGGGGCACCGCCGTCATCAGCTCGGTCGACAATTTCGTGAAGCCGATCCTCATGAGCCGCGCGGGCGGCCTTTCGATGCTGCTCGTCGTGCTGGGCGTCTTCGGCGGCGCGGTGGCCTTCGGGTTCATCGGCCTCTTCGTCGGACCCGCCCTCCTCGCCGTCGCGTGGAGCCTCGTGCAGGTCTGGCTCGACAAGCCCACCGAAGCCGAAACCCGAAGCCCCCCCTCCCGAACGGAAACCGAATGAAAGCACGCATCCAGCTCGCCGATGGAATGACCTTCGTCGCGGAAAGCGGCAGCGGCCACGCGGTGGTGGTCGACGCCGCGCCGGATGTCGGCGGCCGCGACCTGGGCCCCCGTCCCATGGAGCTCGTCCTCATGGGCGCGGGCGCCTGCACGGCGATCGACGTCGTGCACATCCTGCGGAAGTCCCGCCAGGCGGTCACCGATTGCGTCGTGGAGCTCGACGCCGAGCGCGCGGCGGAAGACCCCAAGGTCTTCACGCGCATCCGCATGCACTACATCGTGACGGGAAAGGCGCTCGCCGCGGCGCAGGTCGAGCGCGCGATCAAGCTCTCGAAGGAGAAGTACTGCTCGGCCACGATCATGCTGGCCAAGACCGCGGAGATCGTCTTCGACCATGAGATACGCGAGGCTGGCGCGGAAGTGAAGGAAGCCTAGCGCCTCAGACCCAGTAGGTCGTCCCGGTCATCACGCGCGCGGCGGCGCGCATCGCCGCCTTCACCGGGCCCGGCAGCTCCGCCGCGCCGAGGGCTCGCCCCGTGGCCCCGTGGCGGTTCTCGTCCTCGCGCATCCGCAGCACGATCGCTCGGCTCGCGAGATCGTCGGCGGGCAGCCGATCCAGGTGCCCGTCCAGGTGCCGCTCGACCTGGTCCTCGGTCTCCGCGAGGAAGCCCAGGCTCCAGCGGTCGCCGGCGAGCCCGGACGCCACCCCCCACGCGAAAGATCCCGCGTACCAGAGCGGATCCAGCACGCTCGCGCGCGATCCCAGTTGGTCCAGCCGCTCGCGGCACCAGGCCAGGTGATCGCGCTCCTCGGCGGCCGCGCCCTGGAGCGCCACGCGGACATTGCCGTCCCGCGCGACGAGCGCCTGCCCGCTGTAAAGCGCCTGCGCGCACACCTCGCCGGTGTGGTTCACGCGCATGAGGCGTCCCGAGAGCTCGCGATCCTGCGTGCGCGCGGGGCCGGAATCGCCAGCATCGCGCGCGGGCGAAGGGCGGGCGGCGCTGGTCGCGCCGGAGAGCGCGCGCAGCGCCTCGTCGGCCGCGGCGAGCAGCGAATCGACCACGCGCGAGAGCGAGGGAGGAGGCAAGGGAAGGCCTTCGGAAAAGAGAAAGGGCGCGGCTCGCGCCGCGCCCTTCATTGTGCCGCAACCGCCGTCAGGCGATCAGAACACGTGCTGCAGGCCCACCGCGGCCGCGCGAACGTCCTGTCCCTTGGCAACCGGGAACGTGGCGGTCGTGGCAAAGCTGCAGGTGCCAGAGTCCTTGTTATCCGTCTTCATGTATTCCGCGATGAAGAAGGTCCGCTTGGAGAAGTTGTACTTGTACGCGAGGGTGTCGCTCTTGCAATCGACGTCCTTCGAGTCCTGGTGCTGGTAGATGAACTGGTTATTCGCCAGCGTGTAGACGACGCTCGCGAGCCACTCCTTGCGGTCCGTCGGATCCGGACCGGTCACGACGTTGCGGTTGATCTTCTCGTACTCCGCGCCGAGCTTGATCGGGCCGAACGTGAACGCGCCGCCGGCGCTCCAGGCCTTTTCCTTCTTGACCGTGGCGGACGGATCCTTGTGGTCCTCGTACGCGAGGAACGCGTAGACCGGACCCCTGGTGTAGGTCACGTTGGCGCTGGTGTCGTGCGGGTTCGTCGTGGCGGTCTTCGCCTCGTTCACCTGGTACATGCCCTTGAACGCGAAGCCGGCGAAGTTCGGGGACCAGTACTGGATCATGTTCTGGTCGCGACGGTCGAAGTTGCCCTGGTCGTGGCCCAGGCCGCTGATGCCGGCCATCGTGAGGTCGCCGAACGCGTCGACGGGATACGTGGACACTTTGTACGGCGTATCCCAACGGCCGATGATGACGCTGCCCCAGCCGCCCTGCAGGCCCACGCCGCTGTTACGCGCGGCGAACGTGGTGTCGTTCTGGTCCGGCTTGAACGCGGTTTCCAACTGGAAGAATGCCTGGAGGCCGCCGCCGAGGTCCTCGGTTCCGCGCACGCCAAGCAGCGAGGCTTGGTCGTCGATGCGAGTCCGCCGGTCGATGGCGGCAGCGGTTCCGCCCGCCTTCCCCTCGACGGATACGACCGTCTCGTACACCCGGCCGTACAACGTCACCGGGCCGGCGGTCTGCGCCATGGCAGCCGGCGCCACGCATGCGCCAAACACCGCCAAAGCGATCAGTTTCTTGTTCATCAGAATCTCCTTTGTTGAGATGAGGCCGTGTATTTACTTCTGTGTTTCTTGGAAACCTCGTGGGGATTGTGTCGCCCCGATTCGGAACTTCCTTGAATTCTTTTTGAGAAGCCACCCGCATCATGCCAAAGGCGATGCGATCGCTCAAGGGGTTTTTCGCCAATCACGCAACAAACCCGGGCGCTTGTTGTGCCCGAACAACAGGGCTTTCAACCCCCAAAAAAGAGCTCCGAGAGCCGCTGGCCGGGGTTCTCGGCGGCCATGAAGGCACTGCCGACTAGGTAAGCGCTCACTCCGGACGCCCGCAGCCGCGCCACGTCGCCCGGCTCGCCGATGCCGCTCTCCGCGACCACCAGGCGGCCGGCCGGGACGCGGGGAAGGAGCTCGAGCGTCGTTTCCAGGCGCGTTTCGAAGGTGCGGAGGTCCCGGTTGTTGATGCCGACGAGCGTCGTGGGCAAGGCGAGCGCGCGCTCGAGCTGCTCGGCGTCGTGGCACTCCACCAGCACGTCCATCCCGAGGCCGCGGGCGAGCGTCGCCAGGGCGAGGAGCTCCGCGTCCGGGACGGCATCCATGATGAGGAGGATGCAATCCGTCCCCCACGAGCGGGCCTCGTGGACCTGGTAGGGGTCGATCATGAAATCCTTCCGCAGCACCGGGAGGCGGCACGCCGCACGGGCCGCGCGCAGGTCCCCGGCCG
The DNA here is from genome assembly GCA_036266535.1 of Usitatibacter sp. Lineage (GTDB taxonomy): Bacteria > Pseudomonadota > Gammaproteobacteria > Burkholderiales > Usitatibacteraceae > Usitatibacter. The sequence continues at coordinate 11,653 of DATAMY010000177.1, forward strand.
AGCCGCCGAAGAACTCGCGGTCCGTGAGGACGGAAAGGCAGGCGGCGCCGTGGGCCTCGTAATCGCGGGCGATCCGGGCCGGATCGAAATCGGCGCGGATGAGGCCCCGGCTGGGGCTCGCCCGCTTGATCTCGGCGATCACGGCGGCCTTGCCCTCGGCGGCCCGGCGCCGCAGCGCCGCCTCGAAGCCGCGCGGCGGATCGGCGCTCGCCGCCCGGCGCTCGACCTCGGCCGCCGGCAGCGCCGCCCGGGCCTCATCCACCTCGCGGCGCTTCGCGGCGAGGATCCGGCGCATCACGTCCGACATCAGCCCGCCTTCGCGAAGGTCCGGGTGAAGCGCACGAGGTGGTCGAGCTTCGCCTTCGCGCCGCCGCGCGCGAGCGCGTCCCGGGCCGCGGCGACGCCGTCCCAGAGGCTCCCCACGACGCCCGCGACGTAGAGCGCCGCCGCGGCGTTGAGGACGACGATGTCGCGCGAGGGCCCCGGCTCGTTCGCGAGGACGGAGAGCACCCGCGCCTTCGATTCCGACGCGTCCTTCACCTGGATCGCCTCGATGGGCGCCACGTCGATCCCGAACTGGCCCGGCTCGACCGTGTACTCGGTGATGAAATCGTGCTTGAGCTCCGCGACGAACGTGGGGCCGGTGATCGTGATCTCGTCCAGGCCCTCGTTCCCGTGCACCGTCATCACGTGCCGGCTCCCGAGCATCTTGAGGACGCGCGCCTGGATGCCCACGAGATCCGGGTGGAAGACGCCCATCACCTGGTTCAGCGCGCCGGCCGGGTTGGTGAGCGGTCCCAGGATGTTCAGGATCGTGCGCATCCCGAGCTCCTTCCTCACGGGCGCCGCGTGCTTCATCGCCGGGTGGTGGCTGGGGGCGAACATGAATCCCAGCCCCACCTCGCGAAGGCAGAGCCCCACCTGCTCGGGCGTGAGCGCGAGGTTCACCCCGAGCGACTCGAGGACGTCCGCGCTTCCCGATTGCGAGGACACCGCGCGCCCGCCGTGCTTCGCCACGCGCGCGCCCGCGGCCGCGGAGACGAACGCCGCGGTGGTCGAGATGTTGAACGTGTGCGCCTTGTCCCCGCCCGTGCCGCAGGTGTCGACCAGGTGCTCGAGGCCCGCCGCGTCGACCTTGGTCGAGAACTCGCGCATGACGGAGGCCGCCGCCGCGATCTCCGAGACCGACTCGGTCTTCACGTGCAGCCCCATGAGGATCGCCGCGAGCTGGACGGGCACGACCTTGCCCTCCATCACCTGGCGCATGAGGTCCACCATCTCGTCGTAGAAGATCTCGCGCTTGTCGCAGAGGCGGTTGATCGCTTCCTGGGCCGTGAACATTTGCTTGTGCCTCTATTCCTGGAGGAAATTGGCGAGCAGGGCGTGGCCGTGCTCGGTGAGGATCGATTCCGGGTGGAACTGCACGCCCTCGATCGGGAGCTTCCGGTGGCGCACGCCCATGATCTCGCCGTCATCGGTCCACGCGGTGATCTCGAGGTCCGGCGGGCAGCTCGCGCGCTCGATCGCGAGCGAATGGTAGCGGGTCGCCTGGAAGGGCGTCGGGAGCCCCCGGAAGACGCCGGCGCCCGAATGCTGGATCTGCGACACCTTGCCGTGCATGAGCGCCTTCGCGTGCACGACCTTGCCGCCGAAGGCCTGGCCGATCGCCTGGTGCCCGAGGCACACGCCCAGGATCGGCACGCGCCCCGCGAAGCGGTGGACGAGCGCGAGCGAGATGCCCGCCTCGTTCGGCGTGCACGGCCCCGGCGAGAGCACGATCCGCGCGGGCGCCAAGCGCTCCACCGCGTCCGCGGTCATCTCGTCGTTCCTCACCACCTTCACGTCCTCGCCCAGCTCGCCCAGGTACTGGACGAGGTTGTAGGTGAAGGAATCGTAGTTGTCGATCATGAGAAGCATGGCCGGCTCCTCATTCGATCGGGGCGTCGAGCCCCGCGTGGACCTGCTCGGCCGCCGCGAGGAGCGCACGCGCCTTGTTGCGCGTCTCGAGCCATTCGTTCTCCGGGATCGAATCCGCGACGATGCCCGCGGCCGCCTGCACGTAGAGCGTGCCGTCCTTCACGACGCCGGTGCGGATCGCGATGGCGAGGTCGACGTTCCCGTTGAAGCCGAGGTAGCCCGCGGCCCCCGCGTAGACGCCGCGCTTCTCGGGCTCCAGCTCCTCGATGATCTCCATCGCCCGCACCTTGGGCGCGCCGGTGACCGTTCCCGCGGGAAAGGTCGCGCGCAGGAGCTCCATCGGGGTCAGCGCCGCATCGACGGTGCCCTCCACGTTGGAGACCATGTGCATCACGTGGGAGTAGCGCTCGACCACCATGGTCTCGGTCACCTTCACGCTCCCGATCTTCGCGATGCGGCCCACGTCGTTCCGGCCGAGGTCGATCAGCATGAGGTGCTCGGCGCGCTCCTTCGGGTCGCCCAGGAGCTCGCGCTCCATCTCGAGGTCCTTCTCCGGCGTGGCGCCGCGCCTGCGCGTCCCCGCGATCGGGCGGAGCGTCACCTTGTCCGCCTCGCGCCGCACGAGGATCTCCGGGGAAGCGCCCACGAGCTGGCAATCGCCGAAATCGAAATAGAACATGTAGGGCGACGGGTTGATCGAGCGCAGCGACCGGTAGAGGTTCACGGGCGAGTGCGGGAAGGGCTGCGCGATCCGCTGCGAGATCTGAACCTGCATCATGTCGCCCGCCTCGATGTAGCGCTTGCAGCGCGCGACCGAGGCGTAGAACGCCTCCTCCGAGATGTTCGAGCGCGCGGGCGGAAGCCTCGCGCCGGCGTCGTGCGGCGGAAGGCCCGCGGGCTTCCTCAGCTGGGCGCGAAGCTCCTGCAGCCGCGCGAGCGAGCGCCGGTGCGCGCCCGGCTCGGCCGGATCCGCGTACACGATCAGGTGGAGCTTCCCGGAGAGGTTGTCCACCACCGCGAGCTCGTCCGAGAGGAGGAGGCGGATGTCCGGGAGGCCGAGCGGATCCGGCTTCGTGGAATGTCCCAGCCGCGGCTCCACGTAGCGCACCGTCTCGTAGCCGAAGTACCCCGCGAGCCCTCCGGCGAAGCGCAGCCCCGAGGCGAAAGGGGCCGCGCGGAAGGAGCGCAGGTACTCGTCGATGTGCGCGAGCGGATCGTCCACCTCGCGGACCTCATCGGCTTCGCCCGCGCGCGAGCGCGTCACGCGCCGGCCCGCCACCTCGAGGCGCTCGCGCGCGGGAAGCCCCACGATCGAGTAGCGGCCGAAGCGCTCGCCGCCGATCACCGACTCGAGGAGGTAGGACCCCGGGCGGTTCGCGAGCTTGAGGTAGATGGAAAGCGGCGTGTCGAGATCCGCGAGGGTCTCGAGCTGCAGGGGGATTCGGTTGTAGCCGGCGCGCCCGAGCGCCAGGAATTCGTCTTCAGTCATGGGTCACCACACGGTTCGTACGAAAGGAACGGGAGGTCCAGCGCCCTAGCGCCAGCTCTGCCATCGCCAATCGAAACGGATTCCGCGCGGTGCCATGATGAATTCGGGGAGGATCTTGTCGCAACTCAGGCGGCCATTGTAGCCCGCTTGAGCTCGGAGCGCATCCGCGCGATCGCGGCCTTGCGGTCCTTCTCGCCGAAGACCGCCGAGCCGGCGACGAAGGTGTCGGCGCCCGCGCGCGCGATCGCGGCGATGTTCTCCGCCTTCACGCCGCCGTCCACCTCGAGCCAGATGTCGCGGCCCGCGGCCTCGATGCGCTTCCTCGCTTCCGCGATCTTCGGGAGCGCCGAGGCGATGAAGGATTGCCCGCCGAATCCCGGGTTCACCGACATGATGAGGATCAAGTCCACCTTGTCCATCACGTAGTCGAGGTAGTCGAGCGGCGTCGCGGGATTGAAGACGAGGCCCGCCTTGCAGCCGTGCTCTCGGATGAGGGAGAGCGTGCGGTCCACGTGCTCGCTCGCCTCCGGGTGGAAGCTCACGATCGAGGCGCCCGCCCTGGCGAAGTCCGGCACGATCCGGTCGACGGGCTTCACCATGAGGTGCACGTCGATCGGCACTTTCGCGTGCGGCGCGATCGCCTCGCACACGAGCGGCCCCACGGTGAGGTTCGGAACGTAATGGTTGTCCATCACGTCGAAGTGGATGAGGTCCGCGCCGGCCGCGACCACCTCGCGGACCTCCTCGCCCAGGCGGGCGAAGTCGGCCGAGAGGAGGCTCGGGGCGATGCGGAAAACCGATGGGGACATGGCGCGTTTCCGAGGGCGGCGAGGCGCACCGATTCTACTTGGAATCTCTGCTACCATCATTTCGATGCGGCAAACCACCACCACGAATTCCATGCCGGACGCCAAGAAGTACAGTGTCGCGGTGACCGCCCATTCGACCTACCTTCCGGACCAGTCGGACGAGGAAGAGGACCGCTACGTCTTCGCGTACACCATCCGCATCACGAACACCGGCAACGTCTCGGCGCAGCTCGTGAGCCGCCACTGGATCATCACGGACGCGGACAACCAGGTGCAGGAGGTTCGCGGCATGGGCGTGGTGGGCGAGCAGCCGATGCTGAAGCCCGGCGACACGTTCGAGTACTCGAGCGGCTCGTCGATCCCGACGGCCGTGGGCACCATGCGGGGAAGCTACCAGCTCGTGGCGGAGGACGGCACCCGGTTCGAGGCGAGCATCCCGGAATTCACGCTGAGCGTCCCGCGCGTCCTGCATTGACGGGGAGTCACGCGCCCGGCTTTCCCGGGCCGTCGCGCGGCGCCGCCTCGTCGTTCCGCTTCTTCGGGAAAGTCCACCAGACGATCGCGATGGCGACCCCCAACGCCGCGAGCACTTCCAGCAACACCCAACCCACCGTGAGCTCCTTTCGCCGTCTCCTTTCGACGACGCCATTATGGGCGCTTCGCGCGGTGGCGATCGCCGCGCTCGCCGCCGGCTGCGCCGCACCGGAAAAGGTTGCCGAAACGAAGCCCGCCGCGCCGGCCGTGGCGCCGCTCGCCTGCCCGCCCGCGCCGAAGCCCGCCTGCCCGGCGCCGCCCACCCCCGCGCCGCCCGCGCCGCCCCCGATCGACTATCGCGGCAAGCTCGAGCCCGCCGCGTGGAACGAGATTCCGGATTGGGGCCGCGAGCGGCTGCGTCCCGCGCTCGAGGCGTTCGCGCGCGGCTGCGCGGTGCTCGAGCGCCAGGAAGCGTGGGCGGCCGCGTGCGGCGCGGCGCTCGCGATTCCGCCCTCCGCGACCGAGGCGGACCTCGCGCAATGGTTCCAGGGCACCTTCGATCCGTACCGGGTCGTGAACGCGGACGGCACGGCGACCGGCATGATCACCGGCTACTACGAGCCGCTCCTCCACGGGAGCCGCACCCGCACCGCGCGCTATGGCGTCCCCATCTTCGCCGCGCCGCCGGATCTCCTCACGATCGACCTCTCGTCGCTCTATCCGGAGTTCAAGCACAGGAGGCTCCGCGGCCGCCTCGAGGGAAACCGCGTGGTCCCCTACTTCTCGCGCGAGGACATCGATTCGGACCCGGCGCTCCTGAGGGGACTCGAGATCGCGTGGGTCGACGATCCCATCGACGTCTTCTTCCTCCACATCCAGGGATCGGGACAGATCGAGCTCCCGACCGGGGAGCGCATCCGGGTGGGCTACGCGGACCAGAACGGCCACCCCTTCCGCTCGCTGGGCGCGCTCCTCATCCGCCGCGGCGAGATCCCGCCGGAGCGGGCCTCGATGCAGGGCATCAAGGAATGGGCGAAGCGCCATCCGCGGAAGGTGCGCGAGTTCCTCGACGCGAACCCGAGCTACGTGTTCTTCCGCGAGCTCCCGAACGATCTCCCCGGGCCCATCGGCGCCCTCGGCGTCCCGCTCACGCCGGAGCGCTCGATCGCGGTCGACCCGCGCGTGATCCCGCTGGGCGTGCCCGTCTACCTCGCGACCACGCGGCCCAACACGGATGAGCCGCTCGAGCGGCTGGTGGTCGCCCAGGACACGGGCGGCGCCATCAACGGCGGCGTGCGGGCGGACTTCTTCTGGGGATTCGGCGACGCGGCCGGAAGCGAGGCGGGAAAGATGCGCCAGGCCGGCCGGATGTGGGTGCTGCTGCCGAAGGGGATGAGCCCGCCCGCCCCGGCCGGGACGGGCGGCACGCCCTAGGGCTGCTTCGCGGAGGCGACCGGCTCCTTCACCTCGGCGAACCGCTTCTCGAGGTCCGCGACCGAGATCGCGCCCGGCAGGCGCTCGCCGTTCTCGAACACGAGCGTGGGCGTCCCGTGGATGCGCTTGTCGCGCCCGAATGCGAGGTTCTTGTCGAGCGGGGCCTGGCAGCGTCCCTCGACCGGCGGGAGCTTGTCGTGGACCATCGCGTCGATCCAGGCCTTGCCCCGGTCCGGCGAGCACCAGATGGCCTTCGACTTGTCCACGGAATCGGGCGCGAGGATCGGGTAGAGGAACACGTACACCGTGATGTCGCTCACACCCTGGAGGTCGCGCTCGAAGCGCTTGCAGTAGCCGCAGTTCGGGTCCTCGAAGAGCGCGATCTTCCGCGAGCCGTTGCCGCGCACGATCTTGATCGCCGCGTCGAAGGGCAGCGCGCTGAAGTTGATCGCGTTCACCTGGCGCAGGCGCGCCTCGGTCACGTTCTCGTGGGTCTTGAGGTCCACGATCGGGCCCAGCGAGAGGAACGACGCCTTCTCGTCCGTGTAGAAGATCTCGCCGCCGGCGACGACTTCCCAGAGGCCGTTGTAGGGGGTCTTCCGCACGCTCTCGACGGGCGCCTCGGGGATCTTCTTCTTGAGATCCGCCTTGAGCGCATCGGGCGTGACCTGCGCATGGAGCGGCAGGGAAGCGGCCACGGCGAGCGCGGCCAGGAGCTTGAGCATGTTCATTCGTAGGGCTCGAGAATGACCCGTTGGACCGCGCGCGTGAGCGCGGCAGGCCGGGGGCGAACCCCGATTATCGCATTGCGCGGCTCGCAAGTGCGGACTTGGCCCAACCCTGGCTTTCCACGAGCCCGAGCCCGAGGTTCCTCAGCGCGTAGGCGCCGGGCTTTCCCGTGGCGAAGAGGCGGTCCAGCCCGTCCGTCACGAACTGCATCGCGGTCACGTCCTCGCGCCGCGCGCGCGCGTGGCGGCGCAGCACCCGCAGGTCTCCCGGCGCCTCGAGCGGCGAGCGGCCCGCGATCGCCTCGGCGAGCGAGCGCGCATCCTGGAAGCCCAGGTTCACGCCCTGCCCCGCGAGCGGGTGCACCGCGTGGGCCGCATCCCCGATGAGCGCCGCGCCCGGGACCACCGGATCCGGGACGCGGATCAACCGCAAGGGGAACCGCGCGACGGGCGAGATCCGGCGCAGATCCCCCAGGGCCGCGCCGCCCGCTTCGCGCACGCGCCGCTCGAACGCGCGCTCGTCCAGTCGCTCGAGCGCCAGCGCATTCTCCGTGGGCGTGGACCAGACGATGGAGATGCGCCGGCCCGGAAGCGGCAGCCACGCGAGCACGCCGTCCGCGCCGAACCACTGGCGGGCGGTCTCGCCGTGCGGCCGCTCGGTCTCGAAGTTGGCGACGATGGCGGACTCGCCGTAGGGCCGCTCGTCGAACGGGATGCCGAGCTTCGCCCGCACCGCCGAGTCAGGCCCATCCGCGCCCACGAGGAGGTCCGCCTCGATCCGCTCGCCGCCGGCGAGCTCGGCCCACGCGACGCGGCCCTCCACGCCGAACGCCCGCGCCTCGGCGCCACGCGAGATCGTCACGTGGGGAGACGACGCCGCCTGCCGCTCGATCGCCTGCGAGAGCCGCCCCGCCTCGACCACCCACGCGAGGGCGGCACCCGGCCGCGCGGAAAACGCGAGGCGCGTCCCGGAGTCGCCGAAGATCTCCATCCGGCGCACGACCGCCACGCGCGCGGGATCGAGCTCGTCCCACGCGCCGGAGTCGCGGAGCATCGCGCGCGTGCCGGGACTCAACGCGAGGATCCGCACGTCGTATTCCTCCGGCCACGGCGCCGTGCGCGCGGGCGAAGCTTCCAGCACGCGGACGTCGCAGGAGCCGCATGCGCTCGCGAAAGCGAGCCCCACCGGTCCGCCTCCCGCGACGACCACGCGCGGCCTCACGAGGGCGACCCGTGGATCATCCGCTCGGCGAGGAGGCGCCGCGCGGGAGGAAAGAGGTCCAACGCCGCGAGCGCGAGCCCGCGGCCCCAGGTCGGGATGCGCCGCCCGTCCGCGAACGCGCCCACCAGGAAATCGGTGAACGCGATGCCGCGCGAGGCGTCGCGGCGGCGCGCTTCGCGATAGGCGTCGAGCATTCGCGCGCTTCCCACCTCCGCGGGCTGCGCGGCGCGCAGGAGATCCGCGAGCGCGGAGGCGTCGCGAAGCCCGAGGTTGAGCCCCTGCCCCGCGATGGGATGCAATGCCTGCGCGGCGTTTCCCACGATCGCGGTGCGGAGCGCGATCGGCGTGTTGATCGTGCGCAGCCGGAGCGCAAACGCGCCGCGCCCTTCGATGCGCGTGAAGCGCCCCGCACGGTCCCCGAAGGCGGCCTGGAGTGCCGCGAGGAACGCCGGCTCCTCGAGCACGAGGAGCTCCGCCGCCTTCGCGGGCGACGCGGTCCAGACCAGCGCATGGCGCTCGCCCACGGGAAGGAGCGCGAGCGGGCCCTCGGGCGTGAAGCGCTCGTACGCGCGCCCCCCGTGGGGACGGTCGACGTGGACGGCACCCACGACGGCCTGCTGCCCGTAGTCCTTCTCGGCGAAGGCGATGCCGGGAATGCGCGAAGCGCTCGTCCCGCCGTCGGCGATCACGACCAGCCGCGCCTCGATCTCCTCGCCGGTCGAAAGCGCGATGCGCGCCGCTTCCGGCTCGAGCTTGAGCGATGCGCACGCGGCGCCATACCGCACGGCGATGCCCGCGGCCGCGAGCCGCGCGGCGAGCGCCGCTTCGAGGGCGGCATAGGGAACCGTGTAGCCCAGCGCCGGGAGGCCCTGCTCGCGCGCGTCGAGGAGCGTGCGCCCCGGCCCGCCGCGCTGGGAGATATGGATCGAGAGGATGGGCGTGGCGCTCGCCGCGGGCCAGGCCCCCGCCTCCTCGAGCCGCTCGCGGCTCGCATGCGAGAGCGCGAGCGTGCGGCGGTCGCCCGAGGGCGCCGAGCGCGCCTCGAAGACGGCGACGGAGAGCCCGGCCGGAGCCGCCAACGCGGCGACGGTCGCGCCGACCGGCCCGCCACCCACGATGGCGACGTCGAGCACGGCTTCAGCGGTCGAGAACCGCTTCCTCCACGTCCTTCACGCGTTTGGGGCACTCCGCGGTGAGGATCTCGCGGCCCTTCGCGGTCACGAGCACGTCGTCCTCGATCCGCACGCCGATGTTCCAGAACGCCTTCGGCACGTTCTGCGCGGGGCGGATGTAGAGGCCCGGCTCGACCGTGAGCACCATGCCGGGCTTCAACTTGCGCCATTTGCCCTTCTGCATGTAGTCGCCGGCGTCATGCACGTCGAGGCCGAGCCAGTGGCCGGTGCGGTGCATGTAGAACTGCTTGTACGACTCGTCCTCGAGCACCTTGTCGACGCTGCCCTTGCAGAGCTTGAAGTCGATGAGCCCCTGCACGAGCACGCGCGTCGCGGCGTCGTGGTAGTCGATGAAGTCGGCGCCCGGCTTCACGGCCTTGATGCCCGCTTCCTGGGAGGCGAGCACCAGCTCGTAGACGTCGCGCTGCACGGCGCCGAAGCGCCCGGCCACCGGGAACGTGCGCGTGATGTCCGAGGCGTAGCTGTCCAGCTCGCAGCCCGCGTCGATGAGGAGGAGGTCGCCGCGGCGGAGCTCCGAGGCGTTCTCGCGATAGTGGAGCACGCAGGCGTTCGCCCCGGCCGCGACGATGGATCCGTAGGCCGGCGCGCGCGCGCCGTTCTTCAGGAACTCGTGGAGGAGCTCGGCCTCCACCTCGTACTCGCGCATTCCGGGCGTGGCGAAGCGCATCGCGCGCACGTGGGCGGCGCTCGAGATCGAGGCCGCGCGGCGCATGACCGCGAGCTCGCTCTCGTCCTTCACGAGCCGCATGTCGTTCACGGCCGCGCGCACGTCGCGGATCTGCGCGGGGGCGGTCACGCCCGTGCGCACCTTGGCGCGCACCGCGTTGAGCCAGCCCGCCACGCGCTGGTCCCACGCGGCATCCGAGCCCACGGGCGTGTGCACGACGTCCCTGTTGGCGATGAGCTCCGGCATGCGCGCGTCGAGCTCGCCGTAGGGATACGCCTCGTCGAACGCGAAGAGCTCGCGCGCCTGGCCGGGCCCGTGGCGATAGCCGTCCCAGATCTCGCGCTCGAGGTTCTTCTCGCGGCAGAAGAGGATGGACCGGGGCTTGGCGCCCAGCGTCATCACGAGGACGGCCTCGGGCTCGCGGAAGCCGGTGAGGTAGTAGAAGGCGCTGTCCCACCGGTAGTCGTAGTGCGTATCGGCGTTGCGCGCGCGCTCCGGCGCGGTGGGGAGGACCACGATGCCGTCGGCGAGCTCCCGCGCGAGGCGGGCGCGGCGGGCCTTGAACGGGTTCACGTGCACGGGATTTTCGAGCTTCATGGTGGAATCTTACCCCCGGGTCGGCGCGGGATGCGCGCGCATGAGTTCGGCCACGTCCGCGGCGCCCTCGGCCTCGAGCGCCTCCGCCACGCGCTCGGCGTCGCGGCCGGGACGGTTCTGCGAGAGCTTGAACTTGCCGTCGACCCGCTCGACCTCGATCGCGAAGCCCACGACCGCGCCCACCATCTTCGCGACGTAGTCCTCCGGCAGGTCCTCCATGCGCCAGGGCTTCGGGCGTCCTCCCTCGTATTGGGCCGCGAGGCGCGCGAGGGCGCGGCGCAGCTCCGGCTCGCCGATCGGGCGCGCCTTCCCGTGCGCGTGGACGACGGCGTAGTTCCACGTGGGGACCGCCGGGCCCGCCTCGTACCAGCTGGGCGATACGTAGGCGTGCGGTCCCCGGAAGATCGCGACCACGTGCTTCGCGCGCTCGAGCGCCTTCCAGTGCTCGTTCGCACGGGCGACGTGGGCGACGAGCCTCAACGCCCCGTCGTCGGCCACCTCCACCAGGAACGGGATGTGGCTCACGTGGAGGTCGTCGCCGTCGGTCGACACGAGCGTCCCGAACGCGTTCGCCTCGATGAAGCGGGCGAGCTCGCGGCGATCCTCGACGCGGAATGCGGATGGAACGTACAACGTCATCGGCGAAGCCTCCGGTCGAGTTGCGCGAGCTGCTCGGCGGTTCCCACGTTGTCCCAGGGGCCCGCGTAGCGCTCGCCGGTCACGCGCCCTTCCTCCACGTACCGGTACATCCACGGGAAGAGCTTCACCCGCGTGCCCGGCGGGATCTCCCGGAACGGCCGCGGGTCGAAAACGCCGATGTTGCCATAGGTGAGACGCGCGCCGCCATCGACGGTGACGCGCCCGCCCGTGAGCCCCATGTCGCCCGCCGGATGCCAGGGCGGATTGTCCACGAGCACGAAATGCGCGACGCACGCTTCCGGGTCGCGCTCGATCGTCTCGATCCGCGCCGCGAGCGAGGCGAAGTCGAAGTCCGTGTGGATGTCCCCGCTCACGACCACGAAGGGCGCGGGCCCCAGGAGGGGAAGCGCCTTCGCGATGCCCCCCGCGGTCTCGAGCGCCGGGGACTCGGGCGAGTAGCGGATGCGAACGCCGAAGCGCCGCCCGTCTCCCAGCGCCGCCTCGATCATGGCGCCCAGGTGCGCGTGGTTCACGACGAGGTCGTGGAAGCCGCCGGCGGCCAGCCGCTCGACCTGCCATTCGATGAGCGGCCGGCCGCCCGCGGGCAGGAGCGGCTTCGGCAAGGCGTCCGTGAGGGGGCGCAGGCGCTCGCCGCGCCCGGCCGCGAGGATGAGCGCGCGGCGCGGCATCAGAACGTGTAGCCCGCGCGCGGCGCGCGTCCCTGCGCCTCGTCGAGGAGGCGCCCGAGGGGGGCCAACTCCCCGTAGCGGGCGACGGCGTGCCGCACGTAGCCGGCGAAGCGCGGCGCGTCCTCGAGGTAGCCCTTCTTTCCGTCGCGGTAGTGGAGCCGCGCGAAGATCCCCAGCACCTTGAGATGGCGCTGCAAGCCCATCCACTCGACGTCGCGCCAGAAGTCGGCGAAGTCCCCGCGCACCGGGAGCGCCGCCCGCCGCGCCTTCTCCCAGTAGCGGATCGTGCCGTCCAGCACGCGGTCCTCCTCCCAGCTGATGAAGGCGTCCCGGAAGAGGGACGCCACGTCGTAGCTGATGGGCCCGTGGACCGCGTCCTGGAAGTCGAGGATGCCGGGGTTGGGCTCGGCCACCATCAGGTTCCGTGGCATGTAGTCGCGGTGCACGTACACGCGCGGCTCGGCGAGGTTCCTCTCGAGGATGCGGCGGAAGATCGCGTCCAGCGCCTCGCGCTGGGCTGTTACCAGCACCATGCCCAGGTGCCGCCCGAGGTACCACTCCGGGAAGAGCTCCAGCTCGCGGCGCAGCAGCGCCTCGTCGTATTCCGGCAGCACGCCGGGCCGGCTCTCCGACTGCCAGCGCACGAGCGCGGTCGTCGCGTCGCCGAAGAGGCGGTCCGCATCGCCTTCGCGCAGCGCCGCGAGATAGGAACGGGTGCCCAGGTCCGAGACGAGGAGGAAGCCCTGGTCGAGGTCCTGCGCGAGGATCTCCGGCGCGTTGAGGCCCGCCGCGCGCAGGAGCCGCGCCACCTTCACGAACGGGCGCGAGTCCTCGCGCTTCGGCGGCGCGTCCATCGCGATCAACGTCCGGTCCGCGAGGAAGACGCGGAAATAGCGGCGGAAGCTCGCGTCGGCGGAGGCGGTTTCGAGGCGGAATCGCGCGCCGGCGAGCACGGCGGCGAGCCACTCGTCGAGGGCGCGGATTCGATCGTCCATCGGGCGAGGCGGGGCGGGGATCCGCGTGGGTTTTTGCGTGTATCCTTCGGCCATTCATTCTAGCATCGACCCCGACGCTGCCTTGAGGCCGAGACGCACCCGGACGCTCGCGTTGTTCCTCTCGTGCGCGATGGCTCCCCAGCTCGCCGCTGCGCAGATTCCCGACGGATTGCGGCTGAAGCTCGAGCGGCAGCTGCACATGGCGCCCTCGCGCCTCGAGCGCGAAAGCGCCAAGTTCCTGGAGGCGGACGAGCTCCAGTCCGAGCAGGGCCGCAACGTCGTCGCGACCGGGAACGTGGTGCTGCGCCAGCGCGGCGCCACCATCCGCGCGGATCGGCTCGAGTACGACTCGGAAGGCCAGACCGCGGTCGCCACCGGAAGCGTCCGCCTCGAGCGCTCCGGCGAGACGGCGAGCGGCCCCACGCTCGTCTACCACCTGGACAACGACAGCGGCCAGATGGACGCGCCGGTGTTCGAGTTCGCGAAGACGGCGGAACGGCGCGTCGCCTCGCGCGGGCACGCAGCGCGGGCGGAATTGGAGGAAGAGCAGAAGAGCCGCCTCTTCGGCGCGGAATACACCTCCTGCCCGGTGCCGCGGAGCGACTGGTATCTCCGCGTGAGCGAGCTCGACATCGACGGCGCGCGCAACGTCGGGATCGCCCACGGCTCGACCCTCTGGTTCCTGGGCGTCCCGATCCTCTACTCGCCGTACATCTCCTTCCCGCTCGACAACAAGCGGAAGTCCGGATTCCTCGCGCCCACGTTCGGAAGCTCCGGCCAGAGCGGCTTCGAGGCTTCGCTGCCGTACTACTGGAACATCGCGGAGAACATGGACGCGACGGTGACGCCCAAGATCTTCACCAAGCGGGGCGTGCAGCTGGGGACCGAGTTCCGCTACCTGGAGCCCAAGCTCGCCGGCGAGATCGACACCGAGTACCTCCCCTCGGACCGCATCGCGCAGCGCGACCGCTACTTCGCGGGCATCCACCACACGCAGCAGCTCTGGACCGGGTGGAGCGCGGCGCTGAACGCCCAGGAGGTGTCGGACAACAATTACTTCCGCAACCTCTCGACCAAGATCGCGCTCACGTCGCAGACGAACCTCCCGCACGAGGCGATCGTCGCGTACAACGACGACACGTGGTCCTTCTCCACGCGCGTCCTCTCGTACCAGACGCTTCAGGATCCGCTGGGGCCGCCGGTGCCGATCCCGTACCGCATCCTTCCGCAGATGCTGCTTGCCGGCGGGAAGCAGAACGTCTCCGGCTTCGACTGGCAGCTGGGCGGCGAGCTCTCGAACTTCCGGCACCCCACGCTCGCGGACGGCCAGCGCTTCGTGCTCTATCCGTCGCTCTCCTACCCGATGCGGCAAAGCTACGGCTACATCGTGCCGAAGGTGGGCTACCACTACACGCGCTACAACCTGCAGGACAACGCGCAGGGGCTCGAAGGCGGCTCCGTGGGGCTTCCCATCTCGAGCGTCGACGCGGGCCTCTTCTTCGACCGGTCGCTCCAGTGGGGCACGCGCGGCTTCCAGCAGACGCTCGAGCCGCGGCTCTTCTACCTCTACGTGCCGTTCCACGACCAGAGCCGGCTCCCCAACTTCACGACCGCGGAGAAGGACTTCAGCTTCTCGCAGATCTTCACGGAGAACCGCTTCGTGGGCGGCGATCGGGTGGGAGACGCGAACCAGCTCACGATCGGCCTCACGTCGCGCCTCATCGAGTCGTCCACCGGGCTCGAGCGGCTCACCGCGTCCCTGGGGCAGGTCTACTACTTCACGCCGCCGCGCGTGACGCTGAGCGACACCGTGAGCAGCGCCAAGTACTCGGACATCCTCGCGGGGATCGCGAGCCAGATGTCGCCCTCGGTCACCCTCGGCGCGGGCTTCCAGTACACGCCCACGTTGAACCGCTCCGAGAAGTTCACGCTCGAGGGCCATTACTCGCCGGTGCCGGGGAGCGTCGTGAACGCCGCCTACCGTTACGCCCGCGGGACCGTGGACCCCCGCGCGGATCCGTCGCTGCAGGCCGGCATCGCGCAGGTGGACCTCTCGAGCCAGTGGCCGATCACGAGCACGATCTCGGCGGTCGGCCGCTGGAACTGGAGCACGAAGGACCGAAAGCTCCTCGAAGGGCTCGCGGGCTTCGAGTACAATGCAGGCTGCTGGCAGGTGCGTGCGGTGGCCCACCGATTCATCACGGCGACCCAGACGTATTCGACGTCCTTCCAGATCCAGCTCGAGCTCTCCGGCCTCTCGAGGATCGGGATCAATCCCCTGGAGACCCTGCGGCAGAACATCGCCGGATACCGCCGGACGGACGAGATTTCCCCATGATTCCCCGATCGCCGATCAAACGATTCCTCGCCGCCTGCGCCGCGGCCGCCGCGCTCTGCACGCAGGCCCAGGCGCCGGAGCCCCCCGCCGCCGCGGGCAAGCTCGACACGCGCCTCGCGGACTCGCCCTCCCGCATCGTCCCCGTCGACCGCATCGTGGCGGTCGTGAACGAGGACGTGATCACGCAGAACGACCTGAACGAGCGCGTGGCGCTCGTGGTGCGCCAGCTCCAGCGCCAGGGCGCGCAGCTCCCGCCCGCGGACGCCCTCGCGCGGCAGATCCTCGAGCGGATGATCAACGACCGCATCCAGCTCCAGCTCGCCAAGGAAAACGGCATCAAGGTGGACGACGTGACGCTCGACCGCACCATCGAGCGCATCGCCGCGGAGAACAGCATGCCCGTCGCGGACTTCCGCGCGGCGCTCGAGCGCGACGGCGTCAAGTACTCGCGCTTCCGCGAGGACATCCGGAACGAGATCCTCATCGCCCGCCTTCGCGAGCACGAGGTGGACAACACGGTGGTCGTCACGGACGCGGAAGTGGAGACGGAGCTCGCGCGGGAATCGAAGCAGGCGACGGGCGACTCCGAGTACCAGCTCTCGCACATCCTCGTGGCGGTGCCGCCGCAGGCGAGCGCGGACCAGATCGAGGCGCGCCGCCAGCGCGCGCTGCAGGCGCTCGAGGCCCTGCGCCGCGGCGCCAACTTCGCGCAGATCGCCGCGCAGTTCTCGGACGCGCCGGACGCGCTCCAGGGCGGGAACCTCGGGTGGCGCGCCGCGGGCCGGCTCCCCTCGCTCTTCCTCGAGGTGCTCGAGCGCATGAAGCCGGGCGACGTGAGCGACATCCTCAAGAGCCCGAACGGCTTCCACATCGTGAAGCTCGTGGAGAAGCGCGGCGCCGCGCCCGCCGCGGGCGTGGAGCAGACGCACGCCCGCCACATCCTGCTGCGCGCCCGCGAGGGGCTCTCGGAGTCGGAAGCCCGCGACCGGCTCGCGCGCCTTCGCGAGCGCATCCTCGCCGGCGCGGATTTCGGCGAGATGGCGAAGCAGAACTCGGAGGATTCGAGCGCGGCGAAAGGCGGCGACCTGGGCTGGGTCGCGCCGGGCGACACCGTCCCGGAGTTCGAGCGCGTCATGAACACGCTGAAGCCCGGCGAGGTGAGCGAGCCGTTCCAGACGCCCTTCGGCTGGCACCTCGTGCAGGTGATCGAGCGCCGCTCGGAGGCGCTCTCGGAAGAGCGCAAGAAGGCCGCCGCGAAGCAGGCGATCCGCGCCCGCAAGGCGGACGAGGCCTACCAGGACTGGCTGCGCCAGCAGCGCGACCGCGCGTTCGTCGAGAACCGCTACGACGAGCGTTGATCGCGCCGCGGCCCCGCCGCGAGACTCCCGTGCCCGCATCCGCGCCCCTCGTCGCCCTCACCGCCGGTGAGCCCGCCGGCATCGGCCCGGATCTCTGCGCCTCGATCGTGGGGCAGCCCTTCCGCGGCCGCGTCGTGATCCTGGGCGACCGGCGCGTGATCGAGGAACGCGCGCGCATTCGCGGCATCTCCGTCGACCTGCCCGACTATCCCGGCCGGGATGCCGCGCCTGCCTTCTCGCTCCTTTCCATTCCCGTGGGAACGCCCGTCACCGCCGGCCGGCTCGACGCGCGCAACGCACCGCACGTGCTGGCGCTCCTCGACCGCGCGCTCGACGGATGCACGGCCGGCGAGTTCGACGCCATGGTGACCGCCCCCGTGCAGAAAAGCGTGCTGAACGAGGCCGGGATCGCCTTCACCGGCCATACCGAGTACCTCGCCCAACGCACCGGCACGCCGCAGGTGGTGATGCTCCTCGTGGGAGGGGGGCTGCGCGTGGCGCTCGCGACGACGCACCTCGCCCTCTCCGCGGTCCCCGCCGCCATCACGAAGCCGCTCCTGCGGTCGGTGATCCGCATCCTGGACGCGGACCTCAGGCGCCGCTTCGGCATCGCCCACCCGAGGATCCTCGTCGCGGGCTTGAATCCCCACGCCGGCGAGTCCGGTTACCTCGGTCGCGAGGAGATCGACGTCATCGCGCCGGTGGTGGCGGAGATGGCGGCCGAGGGCATCGCCGCGACGGGCCCGTTTCCCGCGGACACGATGTTCACGCCGCGCATGCTCGAAGGCGCGGACGCGGCGCTCGCCATGTTCCACGACCAGGGCCTGCCGGTGCTGAAGCACGCCTCCTTCGGCGCGGGGGTGAACGTGACGCTGGGCCTGCCGGTCATCCGGACGTCCGTGGACCACGGCACCGCGCTCGACCGGGCCGGCCGCAAGGCCGGGAGCGGCGGCGACATCGACGCGGGAAGCCTCGTGGAGGCGCTCGCCCTCGCCTTCGAGATGGCCGCGCGTCCGCGCTGAGCCCCGCCCGCGTGCCCCACACGCCGCGCAAGCGCTTCGGCCAGCATTTCCTCACCGACCGGCATTACCTCGCTCGGATCGTCGAGGCGATCGATCCCCGGCCGGGCGACGCGATGCTCGAGATCGGGCCCGGGACCGGCATCCTCACGGCCGAGCTCGCGCGCGTGGTCGAGCGGCTGCACGTGGTGGAGATCGACCGGGACCTGGCGGCCGACCTTCGCCGCCGCTTCCCGCCGGAACGGGTCGCCGTCCTCGAAGGCGACGCTCTGGAGCTGGACCTGGCGAGCCTCCCCGCTCCTCTTCGCGTGGTGGGAAACCTTCCCTACAACGTCTCCACGCCCCTCCTCTTCCACGTTGCCGCGAGCGCCCCGCGCGTCCGCGATTGCGTCTTCATGCTCCAGAAGGAGGTCGTCGACCGCATGGTGGCGGCCCCCGGGACGGCGGACTACGGCCGGCTTTCGGTGATGCTCCAGTACCGGTTCGCCATGGCGATGGCGCTGCGGGTGCCGCCGGGGGCGTTCACGCCGCCCCCGAAGGTCGATTCCGCCGTGGTCCGCATGCGCCCGCTGGGCGAGGACCGGCCGCGGGCGCGCGACGAATCGCTCTTCGAGGCCGTGGTCGCGAGCGCCTTCTCCCAGCGGCGCAAGACCCTGCGCAACGCCGCGCGCGAGCGCGTGCCCGAGGCCGCCTTCGCCCGGGCGGGCATCGACCCGTCCCGCCGCGGCGAGACGCTCTCGGTCGCGGAGTTCATCGCGCTCGCCGACGCCGTGGATTGAACGCTTGTCAAGGGCTCGTGTCCCAGCGCGCGAGCCATTACAATCGGCAGCTTCCGAAGCACGCGCGCACACGATGAAGAAGAACGCCAAGCCTTTCCCCGTCCCGGTCCGCAGCTACTACAACTGCGACAAGTGCCCGGCCTATTGCTGCACGTACACGGAGATCGAGGTGACGAGCCGCGACATCGAGCGGCTCGCCAAGCGCTTCGAGCTCCCCTACGCCCAGGCGGAGGAGCGCTTCACGAAGCCGGACGCGAAGGGCAAGATCCGGATGCTGCGGCACCGGAAGGACAAGATCTTCGACTCGGCGTGCATGTTCCTCGACCAGGAGAAGCGCCGTTGCACGGTCTACGAGTCGCGGCCGGGCGTGTGCCGGAAGTACCCGGACAGCCGGCGCTGCGGCTACTACGACTTCCTCAAGTTCGAGCGCGAGCAGCAGGGCGAGGACGACCTGGTCGCGCTGACCTGACCCTCAAGACCGCTGGATGAACTCGATCTTGTAGCCGTCCGGGTCCTCCACGAAGGCGATCACGCTGCCCCCGAACTTCATGGGGCCCGCCTCCCGCGTGACCTTCCCGCCCTGGGCCTTCACCGCCTCGCAGGCCTTGTACGCGTCCGGCACCGCGACCGCGACGTGGCCGAAGCCGTTCCCCAGGTCGTAGGACTTCGTGTCCCAGTTGTGGGTGAGCTCGATCACGGCGTGCTCGCCCTCGTCGCCGTAGCCCACGAAGGCGAGCGTGAAGCGGCCGTCCGGGTAGTCCTTCCGCCTGAGGAGCTTCATCCCCAGGACCTCGGTGTAGAAGCGGATCGACCGGTCGAGGTCGCCGACGCGGATCATGGTGTGGAGCAGGCGCATGGGAGCCTCCTAGAAGGCGCGGTAGAGGTGGTCGGTGGCGAAGAGCGCGGCGCGCATCCGCCGGTAATCGGGGCATTGCCGTCCCACTTCGGCCCAGAACGCGGCCGAATGGTTCATGTGGCGAAGGTGGGCGAGCTCGTGGCAGATCACGTAGTCCACGAGCGCGGGCGGCGCCTTCACGAGGCGCCAGGCGAGGCGGATCTCGCGCCGCGAGTTGCAGCTTCCCCAGCGGGCGAGGGCGGAGGAAAGGAAGAATCGCGGCGGCGCGATGCCGGCCCGGAGCGCGAGCTCGCCGAGGCGGCGCTCGAGATGCTCCCGCGCCACGCGCTTGTACCAGGCGACGACCGCGCGGCGGATGTCCGCGGCCTGGAGCTCGCGCACCGCGACGTGGAGCGCGCCGTCCACGAGCTCCGCGCGCACGCGCGGTCCGCGCGAGATCCGCAGCGGCAGGTGCAAGCCCATATACGGAAGCTCCGCGCCCTCCTCCCAGCGCACGGGCGGCACCTGGCGCGTCTTCCACTCCGTGATCTTGCGCAGCACCCACCGCTCGCTCTCGCGGACCATCGATTCGATGCGCGCGAGGGACATCGTGGAGGGCGCGCTCACCGTGAGGCCGTTCTCGTCGACCTTGAGCCCGACTCCTCGCCGCCCGCGCCGGCGCACGAGCACGTACTCGACCGGATCGGCGCCCAGCGTGAGGCGGCGTACGTCGCGGGAGACCAGGTCACGCGCCGGCATGGGGCACCTCGGAGATCTCGCGCATCCGGTCCTCGATCCAGCGCTCCAGCTCCTGGTTCACGGAGATCGCGTCGCGGCCTTCGGTCGCGATGAGCGGGCCCACGACCACCTTCACGCAGCCCGCGCGCTTGCGGAAAGCGTAGCGCGGCCAGAACTCGCCCGCATTGTGCGCGATGGGGAGGATGGGCACCCCGGTGCGCGTCGCGAGGAGCGCGCCGCCGATGCCGTAGCGGCCGCGCTTGCCGGGCGCGACGCGCGTCCCCTCGGGGAAGATCGTGACCCAGTGGCCTTCGCCCAGGCGCTGGCGGCCCTGCTGGACCACCTGCTCGCGGGCCGTGGTGCCGCTCGACCGGTCGATCGCGATGCAGCGGATCGCCATGAGCCCCCAGCCCACGAAGGGCAGCCACAGGAGCTCGCGCTTCACGATCCAGCACTGGTCCGGGAGCCGCGCCTCGAGGAAGATCGTCTCCCAGGCCGATTGGTGCTTCGACATGACGATCGCGGGCCCGGGGGGAACGTTCTCCCAACCCTGCACGGAGCACCGGATGCCGAGGCTCGCCTCGATCCAGGCCAGCATGAGCCGCGCATAGGTCCGCGCGACCGCGAACGGCGGGCTCTTTCCGAAGATGCGGCCGAGGGGGACCAGGATCCCGAAGATCGCGGTGAGGACGATGCCGCCCGCGAGGAAGAGCACCGAGCGCAGCGTCGTCATGCGTGCGCGATGATGTGGCGCGAGGCCTCTGCGAGGTCCTGGAAGACGAGCGTCTTCTTCGGCAGGCCGCCCTCCCCGCGCGTCTGCTCGCCCTTGCCCGTGAGGACGAGGATGGGCTGCGCGCCCACCGCGTCCGCCGCCTGCACGTCCTTCAGGCTGTCGCCCACGCAGGGCACGCCCTTGAGATCCGCGTGGAAGCGGGCCGCGATCTCCTCGAGCATGCCGGTGCGGGGCTTCCTGCAGGCGCACTCCTCCGCCGCCGTGTGCGGGCAGAAGAAGAGCGCGTCGATGCGCCCGCCGTGGCGGAAGACCATCTCCATCATCTTGTCGTTGATCGCGTTCAGCGTGGCCATGTCGAAGAGGCCGCGGCCGATCCCGGACTGGTTGGTCGCGACCGCCACGCGAAAGCCGCTCTGGTTCAGGCGCGAGATCGCCTCGATGGAGCCGGGGATCGGGCGCCACTCCGCCGGCGACTTGATGTACTGGTCGCTGTCGAAGTTGATGACGCCGTCGCGGTCGAGGATCGCGAGCTTCATGAGAGGCCGTCATTCCCGCGAAGGCGGGAATCCAGTCCATTCATCATGCCGCCAACTTCGCGATGTCGGCCACGCGGTTCATCTCGCGGCGAAGGTCGGAGAGGAGCGCCAGGCGGTTCCGGCGCAGGCCCTCGTCCTTGTCCATGACCATCACCTCGTCGAAGAAGCGGTCGACGGGCTCCTTCAACGCCGCGAACGCCGCGAGGTAGCCGCTGTAGTCGCCGGCGTCGAGCTTGGATTTGGCGATCGCCGAGACGGAGGAAAGCGCGCCATGGAGGGCCACCTCCGCGCTTTCCTTCAGCCGGCTCGCCTCCGCGGTCCCGAAGGACTCGCCCTTGGAAGCCGCCTGCTTGAGGATGTTGGCGACCCGCTTGTTCGCCGCGACGAGGCTCTCCGCCTCCGGCAGCTTCATGAAGGCGCGCACCGCCGCGAGCTGCCGCTGGATCGGTTGCAGGCGCACGGGATTCATCGAAAGGACGGACTCGACCTCGTTCGCGGTGTAGCCCTTTTCGCGGAGATACCCGCGCAGCCTCTCCAGGATGAAAGCGCGCACGTCGGCCTGGGCGTCCCCGACCGTGCCCGGCTTGAACACCTCGAAGGCGAAGCCCACGAGCGAATCGAGCGGCAGATCGAGGTCTCCCTCGACGAGGATCCGCACGACGCCGATCGCATGCCGCCGGAGCGCGAAGGGATCCTTGTCGCCCGTGGGCTGCTGGCCGATGCCGAACATGCCGGCGATCGCTTCCAGCTTGTCCGCGAGCGCCACCGCGATGCTGGCGTCGCCGACCGGGAGCCGGTCGCCGGAATAGCGCGGCCAGTAGTGCTGCTCGATCGCGCGCACGACGCTCGGCTCCTCGCCGTCGGCTTCCGCGTAGTACTTCCCCATCACGCCCTGCAGCTCCGGGAACTCGCCCACCATGAGCGTCACGAGGTCCGCCTTGGCGAGGAGCGCCGCGCGGTCCGCGTAGGGCTTTCCCTTCTCGCCGCGCGGAAGGAGCGTCTGGATGCGGCTCGCCAGCTTTCGCAGGCGCTCGACGCGGTCGAGGTCGCTTCCCAGCTTGTTGTGGTACGTCCGGTTCGCGAGATGCGGCACGCGATCCGCGAGCGGCGCCTTGCGGTCGGTCTCGAAGAAGAAGCGGGCATCCGCGAGACGCGGGCGGACGACGCGCTCGTTGCCGTCCACGATGCTGCTCGGATCGGCGAGCCGCATGTTGCTCACGATGAGGAAGCGGTTGGTGAGCTTGCCGGCGGAATCGAAGAGCGGGAAGTACTTCTGGTTCTGCCGCATGGTGAGGACGAGGCATTCCGGCGGCACGGTGAGGAACTCGGGCTCGAACGCGCCCACGTAGACCGTCGGCATCTCCACCAGCGCCGTCACCTCGTCCAGGAGCCCCGCGTAGTCGGCCTCCGGACCGAGCGCGCCGCCCGCGCCCGCCGCGGCGGCATCCAGCTCGCGGCGGATCTCGCCCCGGCGCTCGTCGAAGCCGGCGATGACGCCGCCCGCGTCGCGCAGGCGCGCTTCGTACTCGGCCGCGTTCGCGAGCAGCACGTCGCGCGTGCCCTGGAACCGGTGGCCATGCGTGAGGCGGCCGGAGTCGAGACCGAGCGCGTGGAGCGCGACGACCTCGGTGCCGTGCAGCGCGACCAGCCCGTGCGCCGGACGCACGAAGCGCACGGTCGTCTGCCCGTCGGCCAACTGGTAGCTCATCATCTTCGGGATGGGCAGGCCTGCGAG
Organism: Usitatibacter sp.; assembly: GCA_036266535.1. Lineage (GTDB taxonomy): Bacteria > Pseudomonadota > Gammaproteobacteria > Burkholderiales > Usitatibacteraceae > Usitatibacter. Next base: position 34,577 of record DATAMY010000177.1, read on the forward strand.
CGCCTCGTCGAGCGCCTCCTGCAGTGCCCGCGCGAGCGCCTGGCCTTGCGCGATCCCGCGGTAGACCAGCTGGTCGACCTTGCCGTCGCTCACCTTGTGGAGCGCCGAGAGGGGCACGTGGGAGAGCTGCTTCGCCATGAGCTTCTTCTGCAGCGCGGGCGTGGGATCGCCCTGGGCGTCGAGGCCGACCGACACGGGCATCAGCTTCTCCTCGAACGCGCTGTCCGGTGCGACCGTGCGCACGTCGTCGAGCAGCACGCCGAGCCGGCGCGGGGTGGCGAAGGCCTTCGCCGGCTTCTCGGACGCGAGCAGCTGGCGCTTCCTGAGGCCCTCCGCGATCGCCTGCGCGAACGCTTCTCCCAGGCGCTTCAGCGCCCGCGGCGGAAGCTCCTCGCAGAAGAGCTCGACCAGGAGCGGCGCGCTCACGCGGCGCCCCGCCCGAGCATCGGGAATCCCATTCGCTCGCGCGACTCGTAGTAGGCCTGGGCGACCGCTTTCGCGAGCGCGCGGATGCGGCCGATGTAGCCGGCGCGCTCCGTGACGGAGATGGCACCGCGCGCGTCCAGCAGGTTGAACGTGTGCGCGGCCTTGAGCACCTGCTCGTACGCGGGAAGCGCCAGCTCGGCTTCCATCAGCGTCTTCGCGAGCGCCTCGTGATCCGCGAAATGCCGGAAGAGCGAGGCGCTGTCCGCATGCTCGAAGTTGTACGCGGACTGCTCGACCTCGTTCTGGTGGTACACGTCGCGGTAGGTGAGCCGGTGCGTCTTCCCGCCCGCCTCCCATTCGGTCCACACGAGGTCGAAGACGTTCTCCACGCCCTGCAGGTACATCGCGAGGCGCTCGAGCCCGTAGGTGATCTCGCCCGTGATCGGCTTGCAATCGAGGCCGCCCACCTGCTGGAAATAGGTGAACTGCGTGATCTCCATGCCGTTCATCCACACTTCCCAGCCGAGTCCCCAGGCGCCGAGCGTGGGGTTCTCCCAGTCGTCCTCCACGAAGCGCACGTCGTTCTTCGAGAGATCGAAGCCCACGGCGGCGAGCGATCCCAGGTAGAGGTCGAGGATGTCCGGCGGCGCGGGCTTGAGCACCACCTGGAACTGGTAGTAGTGCTGCAGGCGGTTCGGGTTCTCGCCGTAGCGGCCGTCCTTCGGCCGGCGCGAGGGCTGGACGTAGGCGGCCCTCCACGGCTCCGGCCCCAGCGAGCGCAGGAACGTGGCGGTGTGCGAGGTGCCCGCGCCCACCTCCATGTCGTACGGCTGGAGGATCGCGCAGCCCTGCCGGTCCCAGTACTCCTGGAGCCCGAGGACCAGCTGCTGGAAAGTCGAGATCACGGGGAAATTGCGAAAGCAGCCATCTTAGTTGTTTTCCGCGGCGGCATGAAGCGCGCGCATGCGGCGAGCAGCGCCGCCAGGAGGAGCACGGCGACGTTCCCGAAGCGCGCGTAGGGCGTCTCGCCATCGCGCGGCACGACGTCCGCGTAGAGCGTTCCCACGACGTATTCCGGGAGCCGCGCGACCACGCGTCCGCGCTCGTCGATCGCGGCGGTGACCCCCGTATTGGTCGCGCGCACCATCCAGCGCGAGGCCTCCAGCGCGCGCATCTGCGAGCCCTGCAGGTGCTGCGCGGCCGCAAGCGAATGGCCGAACCACGCGTCGTTGCTCACGTTCACCAGCGCCTGCGCGGCGGGAAGCGCGTCGATCACCTCCTCGCCGAACATGTCCTCGTAGCAGATCGCGACGCCGAAGAGCGCGCCCCCCGCCTCGAGCGCCGGCTGCGACGCCTTCCCGCGCGAAAAATCGCTCATCGGGATGTGGAGGATCGCGAGCGCCCACGAGAATCCGGGCGGGATGAACTCGCCGAACGGGACGAGGTGGCGCTTGCGGTACGACTCGCGGCCCTCGCCGGTGATGCGCACGAGGCTGTTGAAGTACTCCGTCTCGCGGCCGTGCGGCGCGCGTTCGACGGTGCCGAGAAGGATGTCCTTGCCGCCTTCGCGTGCGTTCTCGCGCAGGCTCTCCATGTAGTCGTCCGGGAGCTGGTCCAGGAACGCCGGGAGCGCCGTCTCGGGGACCACGACGACCCGCGCCTTGGCGTCGAAGATCATCCGGCGATAGTCGAGGAGCGTGCGCGTGCGCACCTCCTCGCGCCACTTCATCTCCTGCGCGACGTTTCCCTGCAGCAGCGCCACGCGCACGGGCGCGCCGGCGGGGCGGCTCCATTCCGGCAGGCGCGCGAGGCCGCCGGCGAGGAAGAGCGCGGCGAGGGCGAGGATCAGGTTGAAGCGGACGCGCGATCCGGCGCGCGCGAGCACGAGCGCCGCCAGGAGCGCCGCGGCGCCGGCGGCCGCGAGCGAGACGCCGTAGCCGCCGATCCACGGCGCGAAGCCCGCGAGCGGGCTCGCCGGCGCCTGGGAGGTCCCGGCGTTGAGCCACGGGAACCCGGTGAAGAGCGTTCCCCGCAGCCACTCGAGCGCCACGTACGCCGCGGCGGCCATCGCGAGCCGCGGCCCGGGCGTCGCCAGGGTCCAACGCACCGCGATCCAGCCGGCGAAGGCCGGGAAGAGCGCCATGTACGCGCAGAGGCAGAAGGTCGCGATCGCGGCGAGGATCGACGGCATGCCGCCGAACTCGTGCAGGCTCACGAAGATCCACGAGATCCCCGCGAGGAAGTAGCCCAGCCCGAACGCGAAGCCGGAGAGACACGCCTGCCGCGGCGACCCGCTCGCGGCCCACACGCCGAAGAGGACCGCGAGCCCGGCGATCTCCACCGGCCACGCGTAGAAGGGCGCGAAGGCGAAGACGCACGCGGCGCCCGCGGCAGCGGGGAGCAGGAGCCCGGCCGCGACGATCCGTGCCGCCGAGCGGATCGGCGGCGCGGCCGGTGCCGACGTCACTGCTGGGGCTCCTTCGGCTTCTCGACCAGGAGCGAATGCACCTTGCGGCTGTCCGCGCGGAGGACCTGGAAGCTGAATCCCTCGATCCCGATCGTGTCGCCGCGCTTGGGCAGGCGCCCGAAGTGCGCCACCACGAGCCCGCCCACCGTGTCGTAGTCCTCGTCCGAGAAGTGGGTCCCGAAGTGGTTGTTGAAATCGGCGATCTCGGTCACGGCCTTCACGCGGAAGCGGCCGCTCCGGTCGGCGAGGATGTTGTCCTCGGTCTCGTCGAAGTCGTACTCGTCCTCGATGTCGCCCACGATCTGCTCGATCACGTCCTCGATCGTGACCAGGCCCGAGACGCCGCCGTACTCGTCGACCACGATCGCGATGTGGTTGCGGTTCGCGCGGAATTCCTTGAGCAGCACGTTCAGGCGCTTGGCTTCCGGCACGAAGACCGCGGGGCGGAGCATGTCCCGGACGCTGAACTCCTCCTCCGCGTAGAAGCGCAGCAGGTCCTTCGCGAGGAGGATCCCGATCACGTTGTCGCGGTTGTCCTCGAACACCGGGAAGCGGGAGTGCGCCGTTTCGATCACGAACGGGATGAAGGTCTCCGGGCTCTCCGCGACGTCGAGCATGTCCATCTGCGAGCGCGGGATCATCACGTCGCGCACCTGCGTCTCGGACACCTGCAGCACGCCCTCGATCATGGAGAGCGCCTCGGCGTCGAGGAGCTTCCGCTCGAAGGCCGAATGCAGCAGCTCGACCAGGTCGTCGCGGTCCTCCGGCTCGCGCAGGAGGAGCGAGGAGAGCCGCTCGAAGAGGCTGGGCTTCCCGGGCTCGTTCATGGATGGGGGGGTTGGGGACCGCAATACTTTAATACGGATCGGGAAAACCCAGCCGGGCGAGGATCGCCCGCTCCCGCCGCTCCATCCGCCGGGCCTCGGCCGGTCCGCGCTCGTGGTCGTACCCGCGCAGGTGCAGGAGGCCATGGACCAGGAGGTGCGCGTGGTGGGCCTCGCAGGGCTTCCCCTGCTCGCGCGCCTCCCGCGCCACGACCGGCGCGCAGATCACCAGGTCACCGACGACCCGGCCCCGGCCGGCTTCGTAGGGGAAGCTCAGCACGTTGGTCGCGTAATCCTTACCTCGGTATTGGCGGTTGAGCTTCCGGGCCTCGGTGGCGGCGACGTAGCGGACCGTCACTTCGGCCTTCGCGGGAAGCGCCGCCCGCGCCCACGCCCGCAGGCGGCGGTCCGGCGGAATGTGCGCCGCGCGCGACGCGCGCTGGATCGCGAGGGTGCCCGCGCTCACGCGTTCTTGCGGCCGTGGCGCTCGTACGCGTCGACGATCGCCTGCACCAGCGGGTGGCGCACCACGTCCTCGGAGCGGAATTCGGTGATCGCGATGCCGCGCACGCCCGCGAGCACGTTGCGCGCCTCGACGAGGCCGGACGCCTGGCCTTTCGCGAGGTCGATCTGCGTCACGTCGCCCGTCACCACGGCCTTGGACCCGAAGCCGATCCGCGTGAGGAACATCTTCATCTGCTCCGGCGTCGTGTTCTGGGCCTCGTCCAGGATGACGAACGCGCCGTTCAACGTCCGCCCGCGCATGAAGGCGAGCGGGGCGATCTCGATCGCGCCGCGCTCGAAGCTCCGGGTCACCTTGTCGTAGCCCATGAGGTCGTAGAGCGCGTCGTAGAGCGGGCGCAGGTACGGGTCGACCTTCTGCGCGAGGTCGCCGGGGAGGAAGCCCAGCTTTTCGCCCGCCTCCACCGCCGGTCGCGTGAGGATGATGCGCTTCACGGCGTCCCGCTCGAGCGCGTCCACCGCGGCCGCCACCGCGAGGAAAGTCTTTCCCGTTCCGGCGGGGCCCACGCAGAACGTGATGTCGCTCGTGCGCATGTGCTGGAGGTACTCGGCCTGCCGCGGCGTGCGCGCCGTGAGCTCGCTCCGGCGCGGGATCATGAGCGCGGGCGCTTCCTTCTCGCGCCCGCCGGCGCTCGAATGGGCGATCTCGACCAGGCCCAGCTGGATGTCCTCGACGCTGAGATCCCGGCGCGCGCCGTCGTAGAAGCGCCGCAGCGCCTGCGCGGCCTGCGACGCCTTGTCGCGCGGGCCGCTCACCATGAACTTCTCGCCGCGCCGCGCGATGGTCACGTCGAGCGCGGTCTCGATCTGGCGCAGGTTCGCGTCGAGCGGCCCGCAGAGCGCCGCCAGCCGGGCGTTGTCCACCGGCTTGAACGTCACTTCCTCGGAGGGGGCCCTGCGTCGCGTCGACATTCGCTCATTCTGCCCGAAACGAAAAAAAAGCCGCGCATCGCGCGGCTTTCGTCACCCTCTCCCCGGCCCTCCCCCAAGGGGGAGGGGACGTTCGTCAGGCGCCCAGGCGCTGCAGCGGCGCCTTGAGCGCCTGGTCCAGCGTCTCCAGGCTCTCGGCCAGGTGCGCGCGCGTCTCCTTCGAGAAGCCGGGTTTCGCCTTCGCCTTGCGGATCTGCGCGGCGAGCGCTTCGGCGTCCATGCGCATGAGGCTCCGCGCGTCCGCCGGCGCCCCGGGCGTGGCCCGCAGCAGCATGTTCACCATCCGGCGCAGGTGCTCGCGCTGGAGGCTGCGCCGCATCGGCGTGATCTCGCGGCCGGTCTTGAGCTCGCTCCAGATCGCGTCCTGCAGGGTGTCGTAGAGCTCCGAGAGCGAGAGCGCTTCCTTCGGGTCCTTCACGAGGCCCTGGGACTCGATCACGCGCTCGGCAACCACGTCGCTCATCACCTGGTCGAGGACCTGGCGCTGCATGCCGAGGACGGTCGCCGGGAGGCTGATCATCGGCTGCGACGTCACGTTGGCCCCCTGGGACATCGCGTCGAAGTAGTCGAGGCGGCTGTACGGAAGGCTCGCGAGGAATTCCGGCTTGAACTGGAAGCTCTCCACCGAGAACATGCCCTCGGAGAGGATCTTCAGCGCCTCGCGCTGCTCGCTCGCCGGGACCGGCGTGTACGGCAGGCGCCCGCTCCCCGCGCGGTCGCGGACCTGCACGATGCCGCCGATGTACTTGGTCGCCGGGACGAGCCCGCGCGCGAGCTGGTTGAAGCCCGCGAGGAAGCTGCGGCGCAGGCCGTCATAGGTCTCACCGGGGGCGAGCTGCTTCGTCTGCAGGCGCGCCCAGAGCTCGCGCGAGAGCGCGAGGCGCTTGCGGTAGTAGCCGAGCGGGCTGTTGGAGAGGTCCCACACGTTCACGGTCGGGTCCATCCCCTGCGGCGAGCCGCCGATGGCCGCGTCCTCGTCCGTGCCGTACGCGAGCCAGGGCTCCTTCGAGCCGCGCGAGGCGATCTTCGCGAGCTCCTCCTTCTCGTGCGCGCCGTCGAGCGGCTTGTAGCCGTACTCGATCGCCCAGAAGTCGTAGGGGCCGAGGCCGGGGTTCACGTAGTCCGGCTGCGGCTCGCCCTTCACCGCGATGTTGAAGGGCGCGTAGTCCATCACCGAGCCCGTGACGCCGTTCCGCTTCGTGAACTCCGGATCCGCGAGCTCCTCCGGCGTGTAGACCGTCGAGGACCGGAAGTTGTGGCGCAGGCCCAGCGTGTGGCCCACCTCGTGCGCGATCACCTGGCGGATGTAGTCGTCCACGAACTTCTCGGCTTGCGGGCTCGAGGGATCGATCTCGCCGCGCGCCTCGAGGATGTCGAGCGCGAAGTCCGCCTCGTCGTGCGATTGCTGCGCATATGAGCAGAAATCCGCGCCGTTGCCGAGCGATATGCCGGGAAGCGCCGTGCCGGAGCCCGAGCGCGGAAGGTCCTCGACCACGAAGCGCCGGCTGCTGCGCGTGAAGACGTCCGTGAAGAGGATGTCCGCGTCGAGGATCTCGCCCGTGCGCGGGTCGACGTGGCTCGGGCCGATGGCCGGGCCGCCGTCCGACGAGAGGTACCAGCGGATCGTCGCATGGCCCACGTCCGCGGTCTCGAAGTCCGCGTCCGCCGGCTGGACCTTCACCTGGATCGCGTCCCTGAAGCCGATCCGTTCGAAGGCCTTGTTCCATTCGAGCACGCCGTCGGTGATGGGCTTCCTGTATTTCTCCGGGATGTTCCGGTCGATCCAGTAGACGATCGGCTTCACCGGCTCCGAGAGCGCCGCGTTCGGGTCCTTCTTCTCGAGGCGCCAGCGGTTGATGTAGTGGACGTTCGGGTTCGGGTTCAAGTCATCCGAGAAGTCCGTGAAGCTCGTCGTGAAGTAGCCCACGCGCTCGTCCGCCGCGCGCGGATGCATCGGCGCCGGGAGCGCCGCGAAGTTGTAGCGGTAGCCCAGGAAGAGGCTCCTCGGGTCCGGCGTATCCAGCGGCGGGCGCACCTGGGAATCCGGCGAGGCGGTCGGCATCTTGGGGACCGAGAAATGGAGCGACACGTCGAAGCCCGTCTCGCCCTCGCCCGCCTCGGCGTTCACGAGGCTCGAGTTCCGGCCGTCGAGCGCGTACGGGACGTGGAAGGCGCCGTCGAGCATCGTGGAGGCGCCCGGGATGTCGTTCAGGAGAAGCGCGTTCGCCTCGACGAGGATGCCCTGGTCCTTCGGGTTCGGCTGGCTCGCGATCGGTGCGGCGGCCAAGAGGCTCTCCGAGAAGCTCGACTTCACGGCGAGATCCGTGGGCGTTCCCGCGCGGGCCCGGAAGCGCGTGTTCTTCGCGATGAGCTGGATGTGCCCGTTCACCTTCTTGAAGTAGGCGATGTGGCGCGCGCCCATGAGGCCCGCGATCACCATGCGCTCGCCCACGCCCTTCGTGCGCACGATCGTGAAGAAGAAGGGCTTGTCGAGCTGCTCCGGGCGGATCTCGATCCACGCGCGGTCGTCCTGGCGCCACACGTTGAAGAAGCCCTCGGTCTCCTTCGCGTCCTTCACCACCTCGCGGAACGGCCGCGCGGCGGGACCGGGCGCGGGCGCGGAGGCCGGCGCCCCGGGCGTCGTCGCGGACGGCGCGGGCGTGAGGGGCGCGGCCTGCGTCGGCTCATCGGGCTGGGGCGCCGCCGCTTGCGCGGCGAGGCCGGCACCCAGGAGGGCCGTGAGGGCGAGGCGTCGGAGGATCGAGGCGGAAGTAGCGTGGGTCATGGAGTTCCTTCTCGTTTCGCTTTCCAAAGGGTTCAAACGGCCGGGGCGGGCTCGGCGACGACGGCGCGGCCCCGCAGGCTGTGCGGAAGGGCGTGCGTGATGTCCAAGTCGACGAAATGCCCGGCGAGGCGGGAATGGCCGGCGAAGTTCACGACGCGGTTGTTCTCCGTGCGGCCGGAGAGCTCGCGGGGGTCCTTCTTCGAGGGCCCCTCGACCAGCACGCGCTGGCGCGTGCCGACCATCGCCTGGGAGTACTCGCCGGCGATCTCGTGGAGGCGCGCCTGGAGGCGCTGCAGGCGCGCGAGCTTCACCGCGTGCGGCGTGTCGTCGCGGAGGGCCGCCGCCGGCGTGCCGGGCCGCGGGCTGAAGATGAAGCTGAACGAGCCGTCGAAGCGGACGTCGTCCACGAGCTTCATCGTCTGCTCGAAGTCCGCGTCCGTCTCGCCGGGGAAGCCCACGATGAAGTCGCTGGAGATCGAGATGTCCGGCCGCGCGAGGCGCAGGCGCCGCACGATCGAGCGGTATTCCATCGCGGTGTAGTTCCGCTTCATCGCGGCGAGAACCCGGTCCGAGCCCGACTGCACGGGAAGATGGAGCTGCGAGACCAGCTTCGGGAGCTTCGCGTAGGCGTCGATCAGGCGCTGCGTGAACTCGAGCGGGTGGGAGGTCGTGTAGCGGATGCGCTCTATGCCTTCCACCTTCGCGACGTGTACCAGGAGGAGCGCGAAATCCGCGGTCTCGCCGTCCGCGAGCGCTCCGCGGTAGGCGTTCACGTTCTGGCCGAGGAGCGTCACTTCCTTCACGCCGGAAGCGGCGAGGTGGCGCACTTCCGCCATCACGTCCGCGAGCGGCCGGGAGACTTCCTCGCCGCGCGTGTAGGGGACGACACAGAAGGTGCAGTACTTGCTGCAGCCCTCCATGATCGAGACGAACGCGGACGCGCCCTCGACGCGGGCGGGCGGCAGGTGGTCGAACTTCTCGATCTCGGGGAACGAGATGTCCACCTGCGGCGTGCCGGTCGCGCGGCGCCGGGCCATGAGCTCCGGCAGCCGGTGCAGCGTCTGGGGGCCGAAGACCAGGTCCACGTACGGCGCGCGGCGGACGATCTCGTCGCCCTCCTGGCTCGCCACGCAGCCCGCCACGCCGATCAGCAGGCCCGGGCGCGCGCGCTTCAGCGGCTTCATGCGGCCCAGGTCCGCGAAGACCTTCTCCTGCGCCTTCTCGCGCACGGAGCAGGTATTGAAAAGGATGAGGTCGGCTTCGGCCGGGTCCGAGGTCTTCTCGAAGCCCTCGGCGGCGGCGAGCACGTCGGCCATCTTCTCCGAGTCGTACTCGTTCATCTGGCACCCGAAGGTGCGTATGAAGACTTTGGGTTGCGTCATGGTTTCCTGGGTCGCGGAGCTGATTCCGGGCAGGGGTCTTTCTCTACGGCGTCGACAGAGAAATCCTACAGCAACCGTCTGCGCCGATGTCAGACCGTACGCACTGCATTTGTAGGTTTCGGCCCACAAATGGTCCGCATGGCGCATGGGCCGGTGTGGCTGCACCATCCGACGCGCCGCCTCATGGACCATCGGCCGCAACCGGCGCGCCGGCGGGGTGCCTCATCCTGATCTGGTCCAGAACGGAAGGAACGACATGACGCAAAGCACCTTCAAGATGAGTCTCCTCGCGGCCTCACTGCTCGCGGCCTTCGGCGTCGCGCGCGCCGACACCATCACGAGCGGGAGCAGCGACCGCCTCGAGCCGAAGTGCATGGACACGGCGAATACCCAGCCGGCGGGCTGCATCCCGAGCGCGCCGCTCACGGGGTCGAGCAGCAGCACGATCACCACGGATACCACCCCGGGCATCGCGGTGGTCCCGGGATCTTCGTCGTCCTCGACCACGATCAACGGCACCACGCCGAGCTCGTCGTCCAGCTCCATCAACCTGAACGGCAGCGCGTCCACGCCGAGCAGCTCGTCCAGCTCCACGGACATCAACGTGAACGGCGCGGCCTCGGCCCCGAGCAGCTCCTCCAGCTCGACGGACGTGAACGTGAACGGCTCGGCGACGGCGCCCTCGAGCAGCTCCTCCAGCTCGAACAGCCTGAACCTGAACGGCTCGCCGGCCTCGCCCAGCAGCTCGTCCAGCTCGACGAGCCTGAACGCCAACCAGTCCTCGAGCACGCCGGGGGCCTCGAGCTCTTCGTCGTCGATGAGCCCGAGCAGCAGCTCGTCCAGCACCACCCCGAGCACGAGCTCCAGCAGCACGACGCCCAGCAGCAGCTCTTCGCCGAGCAGCTCGACGTCGTCCGGTAGCGCCGGCAACACGCTGAACGTCAGCCCGAACGTGGGCGTGGACGCGAACGTCGGCGTGAGCAACTCGGACGTGAACGCGGGCGCGAACATCAGCCCGGGCGTGAACGTGGGCAACGGCTCGCAGAGCGTCACCAGCGGACCCACGAGCGCGAGCCAGCAATCGACGGACATCAACTCGTCCTCGTCGATGTCGCAGGGCTCCAGCACCAACCAGTCGTCCGGCTCGAGCGGGACCACGAGCGCCAACACCGGCTCGTCGTCCGACCAGTCGACCTCCGGGACGTCGGGCACCAGCTCGGCGCCTTCGAGCTCCTCGACCGACACGACGCAGCAACCCGGTTCCGGCACCTCGAGCACGCAGTAAAGCGGGAGGTTGATCCGGTGAACGGGAAAGCGGGCCTTCGGGCCCGCTTTTTTTGGGGAGCCACCCCCGGACGTAGGATCAGTCCTACAGAAGCGGCGGGTCGGATATCATAGAGTTCGAACGACTTCCGCCACGCTCCGACCCCGACACGTGCCGCGAAAGCCCTCACCTACGAGAGGTTTTCCCCGTGATTCGACGCAGTTGGCGCACCCAGCTCAAGGCGAGCACCACCCAGGAGGCGGTGCTCACCGTCGTGAGCCAGTATCTCGAGGAGTGGAAGCCCGAGGAGATCGCCGCATTGCCCCATGGCGCATGGCCCGGAATGCTTCGCACCAAAGCCGACGTCCTCGCCCACGCCCTGAAGCTCGGCACGATGCACGCCGCGTTCGAAGGCGAGCACCGGGCGCTCGCGGGCCTGCAGGAGCTCCTCCTCTTCTTCACCCACGCTTCGGTCCGGAGCAACCAGCTGGCGGCGCTCCTGGGCGAAGCCACGAGCGCCCTCCGAAAGGCGCCGCACAAGCCGGTGGATAGGTAGGCGCCATGAACCCTGCCCCGGACATCGCAGACCGCCGCCGCGCGTTTCGCAAGCTGCACGAATCCGGCTGCTTCGTGATTCCGAACCCGTGGGACGCCGGAAGCGCGCGCTATCTCGAGCGGCTCGGGTTCAAGGCGCTCGCGACCACGAGCTCCGGCGGCGCATGGGCCCGGGGCCGGGCAGACGGCAGCTTCGCGCTCGAAGAGACGCTTCAATACCTGCGCGAGATCGTGGATGCGACGGGCTTGCCCGTGAACGCCGACTTCGAGGCGGGGTATGCGGCGGATCCCGGGGGCGTCGGGCGAAACGTCCGGCTCGCCATCGATGGGGGCGCGGCGGGCATCTCGATCGAGGACTCGACCGGGGATTCGTCGAACCCTTTACGCGAGCTGCCCGCCGCCGTCGCGCGCATGCAGGCGGCGCGCCGGGCGATCGATGACAGCGGCACGGAGACGCTCCTCATCGGCCGCGCCGAGAATTTCTTCCTCGGAAAGCCGGACCTCGACGACACGCTGCGGCGCCTTCGCGCGTACTCGGAGGCGGGAGCGGACGTCCTTTACGCGCCCGGCATCAAGACCGCGGAGCAGATCGCCGCGGTGGTGAAGGCGGCGGCGCCGAAGCCGGTGAACCTCCTCGTCGGCTCCGCGACGCAGCTCACGATGCGCGAGATCGAAGCGCTCGGCGTTCGCCGCGTGAGCGTGGGCGGTGCGCTCGCGCGCGCGGCGTGGGGCGGCTTCATGAAGGTTGCCCGCGAGATCGCGGAAGAGGGCCGTTTCGATGGTTTTGCCGCTGCCGCCTCCGGCGCGGAACTGAACAAGCTTTTCGGTCCCAGCCAGTAATTTATTTCCGGCGCGTCCTACGCGCAGGCGCACCCCGCGTAAGCCCTGCGGACCTCCGAAGGTAGGCGCCCTCCGATTGTCGCCTGAGGGGCGCAACCGGCCCCGGCCCTCCCTGTCCCAAACCCACTGACCCACGGACAGGAGGATTCGGTGAATCATTTTCCTATCGCATTCGGCACGATCGTCGTCGCGGTGGTCGGCGGCGCGCTGGTCCTCGACCATGTCTGGTCGACTCCCGACGGGACGAAGGTCCGAACCGCGCAGACGACCGTGAGCAAGACCGCGGAACCAGCGAGCCCGCCGGCCGCCGATGTCGCGGAGACGAACTCGGTCCAGGCTCCGGTCGTCGCGAAGGCGGACGAACCGATCACGCCGGCCACGAAGGAGCCGGAGGAGAAGCCCGCTCCCAAGGAGAAGAGCACGCCGAGGCACACCGCGGTGGCGAAGTCGTCCCGCCACGCCGCTTCGACGCCGAGCTCTTCGAGCACCGCTTCGGATGACGATTCGAAAGGCGCGGCGAGCGAATCGTCGTCGAGTTCCGCGAGCGCCCCGATCGACAGCGCGACTTCGAGCGGCAATTCGTCCGCGACCGCCGCACCGGCGGCTGCGGAGCCGACCGCGCCCGCGGAGATCGCTGCGCCGACCGCTTCTTCGAGCCCGCCCGCGGAAGCGCCCAGCGCGACCAGCTCGGGCACCGCCGCAGCCGAGCCGACCGCCGCGCCACCGGCAACAGCCGACACAGATACCAGCAAGTGAAACACGGGCCCCTCGAGGGCCCGTTTCCATTCCAGGCTCGCGCGCCTTGCGGACTGGCGTATCCTTTTCGGCGCGGCATGGGCGGAGAACAATGACCCGGCCGCGCAAAGGGAGCGCACATGAACCGCTTCGCCGCACTGCTGGGCGCTTCGGCTTGTCTCGTGATTCTCGCGGCGGCTGCCGCCGAGGCGAAGGTCGCACTGCCCCATGCCCAAGTGGCCTGGGCGAGCGCCGAGAACGACCTCGGCGAAACCGATTCCAGTCTTCGGCTCACCAATCTCACGCTCGTCCTCAATCGGCCCGCGGAACGCCAGGCGGCGTTCGAGACGCTCCTTCGCGACCAGCAGGATCCGAGCTCATCCGACTTTCATCATTGGCTGACACCGGTCGAGATCGGCGAGCGATTCGGCCCGGCGGATGCGTCTGTCGCCGCGGTGAGCTCCTGGCTGCAATCCCAGCACTTGCACGTGGATAGCGTCGCCACGAGCGGTGTCAGGATCGAGTTCAGCGGCACGGCGGGCGACGTGGGCGCGGCGTTCGGCGCGCCGCTGCACACTTATTTGGTCGACGGCGAGCCGATGATCTCGCCCGCGGGCACGCCGAAGATCCCGGCGTCTCTCGCGGCGATCGTGCAGTCCGCTCATGGTCTTCAGAACATCCGAGAGAGACCTCAACACTATTCGACAACCTCGGAGATCCGAGTCGCGGCCGGCGAAAATCCGGCGAACACCTCATGTTCGGCAACTACGTGCAATCACTTCGTCACACCCGCCGATTTTGCCGCGATCTACGACGTGACGCCCGCCTATCAACAAGGGATAAACGGATCGGCGCAAACGATCGCGATTATTGGGCGCGCACGCGTCTATCTTCCGGACGTGGAGAATTTCCAGAAAATTACAGGCCTCGCCATCAAGGATCCTGTGATTGTTGTTCCACCCGATGGCATTGATCCCGGGCCACCTGCTTCGGTCAACGATGGAACCAAGCATTCGGACCAAAGCGAAGCAACGCTCGATGTCACGCGTGCTGGCAGCGTGGCCACGGGGGCCAATATCGAGTTGGTCATCAGTGCGAATTCCGCAACCGGCAGCGGCCTCACCATCGCCACCCAGCACGTCGTCGACACCAATCTCGCCCAAATCATAAGCATCAGCTTCGGCGGCTGCGAACAGTCGGAGGGGCAGGCCAGAGTTTCCCTATGGGACAGCCTCTTCAGCCAGGCGGCCGCACAGGGCATTTCCGTCTTTGTGAGCTCCGGCGACTCCGGCGCGGCAGGTTGCGACGACCACTCTTCGGCGCCACCTTCGAGCCAGATCACAAGTCCGAACGCCATCTGCTCCTCCAGCTACGCGACTTGTGTGGGAGGAACGGAGTTTTCCGACGTCGCAAATCCGAGCGCCTATTGGAGCACCAGCAACTCGGCGGGAGGCAAGTCGGCGCTCGGCTACATTCCTGAGGGCGGATGGAACGACCCACTCAGCAGTTCTGGCGGCCCGCAACTAGCCGCGTCCGGCGGCGGGATGAGTATTTATGTCCCAACGCCTTTCTGGCAAAACGGAGCTGGTGTTCCGGCATCTGGTGGCCGGTATACGCCTGATGTTTCGTTTACCGCCTCAATCCACGACGGCTATGTGAATTGCCTTGCGGCATCAGGCAATTCATGCGTCCCTGACAGCAGCGGATCTATCCGCATCGTTGTATCCGGCGGCACCTCTGCGAGCGCACCATCCATGGCAGGAATCGCGGCACTCCTCAA
>DATAMY010000178.1:0-19435 GCA_036266535.1 Usitatibacter sp.
GCGCGCGACGAGCGCGCGCTCGCCGTCCTTCGCGAGGTCCGCGATCGTCTCGCCGCTTTCCGCGTCGCGGATGACGGTCCCCACCGGCACGCGGAGGACGATGTCGTCGGCGCCCTTGCCGTTGCAATCCGACCCGCGGCCGTTCTCGCCCGCCTTCGCGCGGAAGATGCGCGTGTAGCGGTAGTCGATGAGCGTATTGAGGTTCGAGTCCGCGACGGCGTAGATGCTCCCGCCGCGCCCGCCGTCGCCGCCGTCCGGGCCGCCGCGCGGCACGAACTTCTCGCGGCGGAAGGAGGCCGAGCCGTCGCCGCCGGAGCCCGCGACCACCTCGATCTTCGCTTCGTCGAAGAATTTCATGGCGGCGCTAGCGGGGAAGCGCCACGCGGATGCCCAGCGCGATGAAGGTCACGCCCGCGAAGACGTTCAACCGCTCGCCGATCGCCGGTTTTCGGCGGATCCACGCGCCGAGGTAGCCGGAGAAGAGCGCCACCGCGCCGAAGATCACCACGGTCTGCGCCATGAAGAGGGCGCCCAGGAGCGCCATCTGCAGGCCCACGTGGCCCGCCTTGGCGTCCACGAACTGCGGGAGGAAAGCGAGGAAGAAGAGCGTGACCTTCGGGTTCAGCATGTTGCCCACCACGCTCTGCCGGTAGATGAGGGCGAGCGAGCGCGCATCGCCCGCGCCCTCGACCGAGAACGACGCGCGGTGCCGCAGCGCCTGGATGCCGATCCACGCGAGGTACGCTGCGCCCGCGTAGCGCACGGCGTTGAAGGCCAGGTCCGAGGAGCGGATGAGTGCCGCGACGCCGAGGGCCGCAAGGAGCGTGTGGAAGATGCAGCCCGTCGCGAAGCCGAGCGCCGCGGCGAAGCCCGCCCGCGGCCCCTGCGCGATGCCGCGCGTCAACACGTAGACGATGTCCGGCCCGGGCGCCACGGTGAGGAGCGCGGAGGCGGCGAGGAAGAGGGCGATGTCCGGCATGGATTACCGCACAAACAAAAAAGCCCCGTAGCGATACGGGGCTCTTCTGCTCGGAGCGGAAGAAGCCGTCAGGCCTGCACCGGCTCGATCGACACGGTGCGCTTCTTCGCCGCGCCGCGGGTGTGGTACTTCACCTTGCCCGTGGCCGTCGCGAAGAGCGTGTGGTCCTTGCCGATGCCGACGTTCGGGCCGGGGTGCACCCGGGTGCCGCGCTGGCGCACGAGGATCGAGCCCGCGTTCACGAGCTCGCCGCCGTAGACCTTGAGGCCGAGGCGCTTGCTTTCCGAGTCGCGGCCGTTCCGGGACGAGCCGCCTGCTTTCTTGTGTGCCATGGTGTCTTTCCTTGCTTAAGCGATGGCATCCACACGGATTTCCGTGTAGTTCTGGCGATGCCCTTGCGTTTTCGTGTAGTGCTTGCGGCGGCGAAGCTTGAAGATCTTCACTTTCACGCCGCGCCCGTGGGCGAGCACCGTGGCCGAGACCTTCGCCCCGGACACGAGGGGGTTACCGAGCTTCACGGCGTCGCCATCCGAGACCATCAGCACCTGGTCGAGGACGATCTGAGCGCCAACGTCTGCCGGTATCTGTTCTATTTTGATTTTCTCGCCGGGGGCAACGCGATACTGCTTGCCGCCGGTTTTTATGACCGCGTACATTGTGGACTCCTGGATTTGACGAAAAGAACCGTTGTTTCTCCACCTCGTGCGCGTGGCATCGGGTGAACTCGCTATAATACGCGAAATTCCCCGTAAGGTCAAAGACTTGACCGGTCCTTTCCCCGCCGCAGCCGTCCCGCCCCCGCTCCCCTCGCCGCACCCCCGATGAACCATCCGCTAGCCCCCGTGAGCCTCGAATCGATCCGCGCGCCCATCGCCGCGGACCTCCTGCAGGTGGACGAGGTGATCCGCCGGCGCCTGGACTCGGACGTGGCGCTGATCCGCACGGTCGCGAGCTACATCGTCGCGGCCGGGGGAAAGCGCCTGCGCCCGGCGCTGGTGCTCCTCGCCGCGAACGCTTTCGAGGGGCGGGGCCCGGAGCGCCACGAGCTCGCCGCCGTGATCGAGTTCATCCATACGGCGACACTCCTCCACGACGACGTGGTGGACGAGTCGAGTCTGCGCCGCGGCCGGAAGACCGCGAACGCCGAGTTCGGGAACGCCGCGTCGGTCCTCGTGGGCGATTTCCTCTATTCGCGCGCCTTCCAGATGATCGTCGAGGCGGGGAGCCTCAGGATCATGAAGGTGCTCGCGGACGCGACCAACGTGATCGCGGAAGGCGAGGTGCTGCAGCTCCTGAACGTCCACGACGCGGACACGGACGAGGCGAAGTACCTGCGCGTGATCCGCTACAAGACCGCGAAGCTCTTCGAGGCCGCGACCCAGGTGGGTGCCATCCTGGGCGGCGCCCAGCCGGAGACCGAGCGCGCGCTCGCCGAGTACGGCTCGCACCTGGGGACCGCGTTCCAGCTGATCGACGACGTGCTCGACTACTCGGGCGACCTGCAGGAAACCGGCAAGAACCTGGGCGACGACCTCGCCGAGGGCAAGCCGACGTTGCCATTGATCCGCGTGATGGTCGAAGGGAGCGCCGAGGAGCGCAGCCTCGTGCGACGCGCGGTGGAGGAGGGCGGGAAGGCGGACCTGGAAGGCGTGGTCGCGGCGATCCACCGGGTGGGCGCGCTCGACTACACGCGCGAGCGCGCCCGCGAGGAAGCGGCCGCCGCCACCGCCCGGCTGGACCGCCTTCCGGATTCCCCGTGCCGCGACAGTCTGCTACAATTGGCCCACTTCTCCGTCGAGCGGAAGTTCTAGTTTTTCCGGCGGCGGGGAAAGTCCTCGAGGGGCGCGTTCGGCGCCCCTTTTGTCCTGTCGGGGTGTAGCTTAGCCTGGTAGAGCGCTACGTTCGGGACGTAGAGGCCGGAGGTTCGAATCCTCTCACCCCGACCATTGTTCCCTCACTGTCATTCGAATCATGCCCCAGAGGGGGCCCCGCGGGACGTAGAGGCCGGAGGTTCGAATCCTCTCACCCCGACCATTTCCCCGATGATCTGATCCCTCTTCCTCGGGAGAGGGTCGACTTTCAGTTCGGCGGAAAAGGCACGCCGCGGCGCGCGGCCATCGAACGCCCCAACGCCTCGAGATCGCGCGGGCCCAGCCAGCGGTCGAAGAACGCGCGCAACTCCGTTTCTTCCGTGTGGATGTGCGCGGAGTAGAGCGCGGTCAACGCGAGGACGTCCGGCTCCGCGATCGTGCGCATGAGGCCCTCCGCGACCCCTTCGAGCGGCTTGCGGATCCTTGTCCACGCCTCTTCGACGCGCTTGTGGTCGGCCTCGAGACGCTCGCGCAGATCCCGGAAGCGCGCGGCTTCCGTCGCGTCCGCGATGCGATCCTCGAGCATGGGGAAGACGTCCTTCTCCTCGTCCGCGTGGTGGTCGGTGGCGGCCTTCCGGAAGTAGCGGAGCACCGCTTCGGCCGCGGTGCTCGCTTCCGCATCGATCCCCTTCGCCTGCAAATGGACGCGCAGCCGCTTCAGGGTCTCCAGCTGCTTCTCGATGCGGCGGTGGCAGCCGAACAGCATCTCGAGCGGGTCGTCGAAGCCCGCGGGCGGATCGGGAAATGCGCGCGACGCCTTACGCGACGGATCCGGCGTGCCCATCTGCGCGCTCCCGCGAAGCGGATGTGGATCCCATGGACTTGCGACCTCCGTGAAGGGGAAAGGTTGCAGGAGGAGCGCCTCACGCGACGCGCTCCGCGACGACGACGTAGCGCAGCCGCGTTCCGGGGCGCACCGCGTCGAACGGATAGCAGGTGATGAGCGTGAGACGCGCCGCGCCCGCATCGTCCATCACCTCCGCATCGTCGCGGTCGACGATGACGGTTTCGCGCACGCGGTAGCGCGCGATGGCGCCGCCCGCCGACTGCAGGTCGATCTCGTCGTCGAACCCCAGGCGCTTCAGGAACGCGAAGTGCGTGTCGCGGTGGGCCACGATCACGGTATTTCCGCCCGCACCTTCGCGCGGCGCGTCCCCGACGAGCCCGGGGCCGAACGCGAGCGAACGCCGGCTCGCGTCGTCCATCACGTAGAGATCGACGCGCCGGGCGGGCACCGTGAGGCGCGCGACGGGTCGCATGTCGGCCCAGGGCCATGGACGATCTGCCGGCTCTCCTCCTTTCGCGCGCGACCACGCGGAGGCGATCAGGCGCTGCGCGACGAAGCCCTTCGCATGGATCCAACCCGCGGCACCCACTTCGGCCGCGCCCACGAGGGCGAGCGCCGCGGCCGCGAACCGCATCGCGCGGCTCATGCGAGCCCCTCCTGCCCGCCGCACGGCCGCGTGGCGGACCGGCCGATCGTCGCGACCACGGCGGCGGCTCCCAGCGCGAGGAGCCCCAGCAAGAGCTCGAGCGTCGCGGGCGTGTCGGTCTGCGGGATCGAGGCCGTGCCGCCGGTGCCGCGCGGAAGCGCCGCCTTCACGATCGCGCGCTTCGAGGGGCCGGTCGCGGTCGGGGTCACGTCGACGGCGACCAAGCTCGTGTACGCGCTCACGAGGTGGTGCGCGAGCGCGACATCGATGACCTCCCTCCGGTACCCGTCCGTATCGCCGCCGCGGCGCATCGCGTCCATGAGGGCCGCGATCTTCGCCCTGGCCCAGAGGGCGCCCACGCCGCTCGCATCGGGCGACGGAATCGGCGTGAGCGCCACGCTCCAGGGTTGGTTCCCGCGGGTGCCGGAGACGACCACCGTGCCCGCGAGCCGCGCCGCGGAGGCGGCGACGACGACCGGCTCGCCCAAGTAGAGGTCCGGCACGCGGTCGGGATAGGTTTCCACGGGCGAGCCGTCCGCCCACCGGATCGAGACGTCCTGCAGCACCGGCGCCTCGATCTTCTCGAGGAGCTTCGCCATCTTCTCGTGCACCTCGCGCACATCGCCGATGTAGGTGAAGGTGCCGCGGCCGAACTGCGCCGCCTTCGTCATGAAGTGCGCGTTCGGCGCGGAGCCGATGCCGACGGTGA
Source organism: Usitatibacter sp. (assembly GCA_036266535.1). Classification (GTDB taxonomy): domain Bacteria; phylum Pseudomonadota; class Gammaproteobacteria; order Burkholderiales; family Usitatibacteraceae; genus Usitatibacter. Next base: position 4,993 of record DATAMY010000178.1, read on the forward strand.
AGAGGCGCGAGCGGCCCAGGCGCGCCGCGATGAGCTTCAGGAGCTCGTCCTCGTTCGACACGCCCCCGTCCGTCATGAAGACCACCTGGCGCAGATAGCCGGGCGTCTCGGTGCCGTCGAGCGCGAAGGTAAGGGCGGGCGCCATCTCGGTGCCGCCGTCGGCCTGGAGCTTTCCCACCCAGTCGAGCGCCGCCGCGAGGTTGGCGGGCGTGGCGGGGAGCGCCTTCGGCCACAGCGGTCGCGTGACCGAGTTGAATTCGAGCACGTTGAAGCGGTCGCGCTCGGTCAGGCGGTTCAGCGCCTCGCGCAGCGCCGCCTTCGCCTGGTCGAGCGACACCCCCTGCATCGAGCCGGACGTGTCGACGATCAATACCGTCTCGCGCGGCACGCGGTCGAGCGCCGCCTTCTGGATCGGGTCCATCGCGGGCGGCACGACCATGAGAAGCCCGTAGTCCTTGCCGCCGAGCGTTTCCGTGAAGAGCGCCGCCTGCGGCGCGGATCCGGGCGCGACCGTCCACGTGAGCTCGAAGTCGTGGTCCGCCTCCTCCTGGTCCTTCGCGAGGCTCACGACCACGCGGCCGTCCGCGCGCTTGTCGATCTTCGCGTCGTGATAGGTGCTCGCCACGTCGCCCAGGGGCATGCCGGCGTCGATCGCGACCGCGATGTCGACGGGATTCACGAGGTAGCTCCCGGATTCCTGCGCGAACGCGGGTTGCAGGAGCGCCTCGGCGCTCGCCGCGTCGACGGTCTTCGGATCGTCCGGCAGCGCCTCGACCGGCGCGGCGGCGGGGACGTAGCGCGGTGTGATCGCGAGCGGGAAGCGCAGCCGATACCGGCCGTTGTCGTACGCGAGCGTCTGCTGGTACTCGATCGTCACGCGCACCATCTCGCCCGGGCCGATGTGGGCGACCGAGTTCGTGAAGAGGTTCGGGCGCCGCTGCTCGACGAGGGCGGCCTTCCGTCCGTCGGTCTTCGCCTGCTCGTAGGTCTTGCGGGCGGCGTCCTTCTCCTGGATCACGCCCTCGATCTCGCGCTCGCCGATGCGCATCGAGAGGTGGTCCACCGCGGCGTTCTCCGGGAGCGGGAAGACGTAGATGCCTTCGACCGCCTCGGTGCCCGGATTGTGGAAGGACTGCGTGAGGCGGGTGCGGGCGATCATCCCGGTCACCTGGATCGCGGCCTCGGTCTCGACGGTGGGCGCGACGGTGTATTCGCCCGGCGTGGCCGTCTGCAGCAGGAGCTCGCCCGTGTGCGCGTCGGCGATCTTCACCGGCGCCGCCTGCGCGTTCTGGGCGAGCACCATCGCCGCGAAACCGAGTACCACCGCCACCGCGATGCCGCTCACGAGGGCCCGCGCCCCCAGCACGATGAAGTCGCCCGCCGCATGCCTCTTCGCCATCGCCGTCCCTTTCCTTGTTCGAGTGGGGTGATGGCATTCCGCGCCCCGGCGCGGCAAGCACGCGGGCGCAAATGGGACGGGGCGGCGAAGCTTTCTGGCGAAATAATGGCGGACGAAAAACCGGGGACAGACCACCATTTCCAAAGGACGAAATGCTCACGCCGCTTGATTTCATTTCGCTCTTTGGAAATGGTGGTCTGTCCCCGGTTTGGGGTCGCCTATAATCGCGCATGGCTCGCCGCATCGCGCTCGTCGAGGACGACTCCACCATTCGCCAGAACTACGTGGATGCGCTCACCCGCGCGGGCTACGAGGTCGCGGCGTTCGGGGACCGGGCGGGCGCCTCGCGCGCGCTCTCCACGCGGCTGCCGGAGCTCGCCATCATCGACATCGGCCTGGGCGCCGACATCGACGGGGGGTTCGCGCTCTGCCGGGAGCTGCGGGGCGCGAGCGCCCGGCTGCCGATCATCTTCCTCTCGGCGCGCGACTCGGACTTCGACATCGTCTCGGGCCTGCGCCTGGGCGCGGACGACTATCTCACCAAGGACGTGAGCCTGCCGCACCTCCTCGCGCGCATCGCCGCGCTCTTCCGCCGGGTCGACGCCGCCGACGAGGCGCCCGCCGCGGGCGAGGTGCTCAACCGTGGACCGCTCGCGCTGGACGCGCAGCGCATGGCCGCCACCTGGCAGGGAAAGCCCGTGCCGCTCACGGTCACGGAGTTCTGGATGGTGCATTCCCTCGCTCGCCATCCCGGGCACGTGAAGGACCGCGACCAGCTCATGCGCGACGCGGAGATGGTCGTGGACGACGGCACGATCACCTCGCACGTGAAGCGCATCCGGAAGAAGTTCCTCGCAATCGATCCGCAGTTCGCCGCGATCGACACGGTCTACGGCATGGGGTATCGATGGCAGGAAGGGGCGTGAGGGCGCTCGCGGCCGCCCTCGTCGCCGCCGCATCCTTTGCGCTCGCACCGCCCGCCCGCGCCGCGAACGGCGACAGCGGCTGGTACACCCAGGTCGACAATGACGTCTTCTTCCATACCGACCGCTGGTACACGAGCGGTGTGCGCATCGCCCGGGTCGTGCCCCGCGGCGATCGCGAGCTGGAGATCGGGCTCCTCCAGGAGATCTACACGCCGGAAGCCAAGTTCCACGACCCGATCGACCGCCCGACCGCCGCGCGCCTCCTCGCCACGATCGCGAGCCACGACCGCCGCGACGGAGCGTGGGCCACGATCGAGCTGGACGTAGGCGTCACCGGCCCCGCGGCGTTGGGCCGCCAGGCGCAGGAATTCGTCCACCGCTTCGTCCCGGCGCCGGACGAGGATTGGTCGCACCAGCGCTCGAACCGCGTCGACGCGCAATTCGCGTGGGTGCAGTCGCACGACTTGCAGCACGATCCGGACGCGTTGAGCCACCTCTACGCGCACTACGGCGTCGTCGCCGGGAACCAGCTCGCCTTCGTCCACGGCGGCCTCGAGCTTCGGTTCGGACGCGGGGCCGCGATGGCGCTCTCCACGCCGGCGCTGCGTTTCGCCGCGACGCCGCCGCTCGCGAAGGCGGACGGCTCGTGGAGCGGCTTCGCCGGCGCGAGCGTGCGGGCGGTCGCGATGAACCACCTGCTCGATTTCTCGCCCGGCCTGGACAACCCGCCGGTGCGCCGCAAGCCCGCCGTCGCGCGCTTCGTGGGCGGCGTCGCGTGGGCGGGGCGGCTCGCGTCCGTCACCTTCTCCCTCGCCCAGGACACGCGCGAATTCGCCGGCCAGCGCCGGGACCAGCGCTTCGGGTCCGTGGCGATCCTCGTGCCCTTCTGAGGGCGATGGCCGTGCGCGCGGGCTTCCTCCACGGCATCCGCTCACGCCTGGCCCTCGTGGCCCTGGCCCTCCTCGTGCTCCCGCTCCTCGCCGCGCATTTCATCGCGAGCATGGAAGCGTTCCTGCGCGAGTCCCAGGAGCGCGCGATCGGCGCCACCGCGCGCGCCGTCGCCGCGGCCCTCTCGGACCGGCCGCTGCTCTTCGAGCGGCTTCCCGCGAACGACACCGAGGGCGAGGAGCGCCGCCGCATCGTGGCGCTCTTCGCCGCGGCGGATACCGATGCGGCCGCGGGATTGGGCAATGCGTACGTGCCCTCGGAGGAGATCGAGCGCTTCCTCGCGATCATGGGCCGCGAGGGCTCGCGCGTGTGGGTGGTCGACACGCGCTCGCGCGTGCGCGGCCTCTCGGGAAGCCTCCGCGATTCGGCGGAGGTGCACACGCTCGCGAAGTGGCTGAAGCCCGCCGCGGCGCTCGTCGTCCCGGCACCGCATTATCCCGTCGGCGACGAGACGCTCCCCAGCCGGGGCCAGATCGATCGCGCGTTGATCGGGATCAGCTCCACCCAGTGGCGCGCGACGCGCGACCGCGACGTCGCGATCCTCTCCGCGGCGCAGCCCATCTTCCTCGCGGACGACATCGTGGGCGCGGTGGTGGTCGAGGAGACGACGGGCGCGATCCAGATCCTGCGCGAGGCGGCGCTGGAGAAGCTCCTCGCGGTGACGCTCGCCGTGGTGGCCGTGGCGCTCGTGGTGCTCCTCGCCTTCTCCGGGCGCCTTGCGGCCCGCATCCGGCGCCTGCACGCGGAAGCCGAGGCGGCCATCGACGCGCAGGGACGCGTGCGCGGCGCGATCAGCCCGAGCGCCGCGCGGGACGAGATCGGCGATCTCAGCCGCACCACCGCGGCGATGCTCGCCCGCCTTCGCGACTACAACGCGTACCTGGAGGCGATGGCGGGGCGCCTCTCGCACGAGCTCCGGACGCCGGTCGCGGTGGTGCGCTCCTCGCTCGATAACCTGGCCGCCGAGCCGCTCGCCGGGACGGCCCGCGTCTATGTGGACCGCGCGCTCGAGGGCGTGGGCCGGCTGGGACGCCTCATCTCGAGGCTTTCGGAGGCGACGCGCCTCGAGCGCCTGCTGGAAAGCACCGAGCGCGAGCGCTTCGATCTCGCCGCGGTCGTGCGCGGCTGCGTCGAGGGCTACCGCGCCGCCTATCCGGAGCGCCGCTTCGACCTCGCGATCGTTCCGGAGCAGGTCATGGTCCTCGGCGTGCCGGACGCCTTCGCGCAGCTCCTGGACAAGCTGGTCGAGAACGCGATCGACTTCGCGCCGCCGGGAACGGTCGTGCGCGTTTCTCTGGAGGCGCCGCCGGACGAGGCGATCCTCGCGGTCGAAAACGAGGGCCCGCCGCTCCCGGAGGCGATGGGGCACCGGCTTTTCGATTCCATGGTTTCGCTTCGGGGAGTTTCCCTCCGTGGCCACGGAGGCCCGACCGACGGCGCGCACCTGGGCCTCGGGCTCTATGTCGTGCGCCTGGTCGCGGAGCATCACGGCGGCGGCGTGCGGGCCGCGAACCGGCCGGAGGGCGGCGTGCGCTTCGAGGTGGCGATTCCGCGCGCGGCGTGACCCCGTTTGCCGTAAACTTTCCGAGGGAGAAAACAAACGGCGAGCGCCCTTGGGACGCATCCTCTTCTACATCCTGATCGGGGTCATGATCTGGCTCCTGTGGCGCGGGAGCCGGCGCGTGGGCGCCCGTCCGCAGCCGCCGGAGAGCGCACGGGCGGAGGACATGGTCGCATGCGCGCGCTGCGGCGTGCACATGCCGCGCAGCGACTCCCGCGAGGAAGGCGGCCGGCTCGTCTGCCGCGACAACCCGCGCTGCGGCGCGGCGCCGTGAGCTCCGCGCCCGAGACCGCCGCCGTCCGCGCCCCCGCGCGCTTCGGCACGATGCCGTTCATCGTCGAGGCGGACGACGCCACCTGGAGCACGCTCCTCGTCTTCTGCGCCTACCGCGTCGTGCTCGCGGCGCTCGTGGGCATCGCCTTCGCGTTCTTCAACCACTTCTTCATGCTGGGGGTCACCCAGCCGCAGGTGGTCTTCCCCACCGCGCTCTCGTACGGCATCGCGTCCCTCGCGCTCGTGGTCCCCGCGCGCATGCGCGAGCCCAACCTCACGCTGCAGGTGACCGCCGGGGTCGTGACGGACGTGATCGCGATCGTGATGCTGATGTACGCGAGCGGGGGCGTCCGGAGCGGCCTGGGCGTGATCCTCCTCGTGTCGCTCGCCGCGGCCGGCCTCATCACGCGTGGGCGCCTCGCCTTCTTCCATGCCGCCTTCGCCTCGATCGCGGTGCTCCTCGAGCAGACGTTCCAGGTCTGGCGCTTCGACGCCGCCGCGCAGGATTTCCTCCAGGCGGGCCTCACGAGCGCCGCGTTCTTCGCGACGGCGGGCCTCGCCTCCACGCTCGCGCAGTACGCGCGCACGAGCGAGCAGATCGCGGAGGAGCGGAAGATCGACCTCGCGAACCTCTCGCAGATCAACGAGCTCGTGATCCGCGACATGCAGGACGGCATCCTCGTGGTGGACGGGCAGGGCCGCATCCGCCAGAGCAATCCGCGCGCGGTACAGCTCCTGGGGCCGCTCTCCGCGGGCCGCTGGCCCGCGATCGCCGAGTACGCGCCGGAGATCGCGCGGCTCCTCGAGAGCTGGCGCAAGGGCTCGGAGACCACGTTCATGCAGCTGCGCGCTCCGCGCTCCGCGGGCGAGCTGCAGGTGCACTTCGTCCCCATCGGCATGGGCGATCCGCCGCCCACGGTGATCTTCGTGGAGGACGTGGGCCGCATGCGGGCGCAGGCGCAGCAGATGAAGCTCGTGGCGCTGGGGCGCCTCACCGCGTCCATCGCCCACGAGATCAGGAACCCCCTTTCCTCCATCGGGCACGCGGCGCAGCTCCTCGAGGAGGACGGCGCGGTGGGGCAGGGCGGAAAGCGCCTCCTCGACATCATCCGCGGCAACGTCTTCCGCCTGGACCGCATCGTCCAGGAAGTGCTCTACCTCAACCGCCGCGACCGCGCGCAGGCGGAGCCCATCGAGCCCGCGGCGTACCTCGCGCAGTTCGCGCAGGAGTTCGGGCTGGTCGAGAAGATCCCCGCGCAGGCGATCGACGTCCAGGTGCGAACGCGCCAGCGCATGCTCTTCGACCGGCAGCACCTGGACCAGGTGCTCTGGAACATGGTCCGCAATGCCTGGCGCCACGGCAAGCAACAGCCCGGGTCCGTGCGCGTGATCGTGGCGCCTTCTCCCGCGCCCGGGCGCCTCGTGCTCGAGGTGCTGGACGACGGCGCGGGCGTCTCGCGCGAGGCGCAGGCGCACCTCTTCGAGCCCTTCTTCACCACCGAGGCGCAGGGTACGGGCCTGGGCCTCTACATCGCGCGCGAGCTCTGCGAAGGCAACGGCGCGCGCCTCGAATACGTGGACGATTCCGGCGGAGGCCACTTCCGCATCACCCTGAAAGGCGTCTGATGAACCGCAAGGCCGTTCTGATCGTGGACGACGAGGCGGACATCCGCGAGCTGCTCGTGCTCACGCTCTCGCGCATGGGCGTGGATGCGGACACCGCTTCCACCGTGAAGGAGGCGCAGGCGGGCCTCAAGTCCCGCCCGTACGACCTCTGCCTCACGGACATGCGGCTCCCGGACGGCGACGGCATCGAGGTGCTGCGCCACATTGCCGAGAACTACGGCAACACGCCCGTGGCGGTCATCACCGCGTTCGGCTCGACCGAGAACGCGGTCGCGGCGCTCAAGGCGGGCGCCTTCGACTACCTCACCAAGCCCATCAAGCTGGAGCAGCTGCGCCCGCTCGTGATGAGCGCGTTGAAGCTCCCGCGCCCGATCCAGGCGCGCCGCGCGTCCATCGGCGAGACGGCGCCGGGCATGCCGCGGCTCCTGGGCGAGTCGGCGCCCATCCAGCGCGCGCGGGACATGATCGCGAAGCTCGCGCGCTCGCAGGCCCCGGTCTACATCACCGGCGAATCCGGCAGCGGCAAGGAGGTCGCGGCGCGGCTGATCCACATGGGCTCCGCGCGCTCGGACGCGCCCTTCGTCGCGGTGAACTGCGGCGCGATCCCGGAGAACCTGATGGAGAGCGAGTTCTTCGGCTACAAGAAGGGCGCCTTCACCGGCGCGGACACGGACAAGATCGGCTACATCCAGGCGGCGGAGAAGGGCACGCTCTTCCTGGACGAGGTGGGCGACCTGCCGCTCGCGATGCAGGTGAAGCTCCTGCGCGTGATCCAGGAGAAGAAGGTGCGCCGCGTGGGCGACACGCAGGAGGAGCCGATCGACGTGCGGATCATCTCGGCCACGCACCGCAGCCTCTCGCAGCAGGTCGACGCGGGCGAGTTCCGGCAGGACCTCTTCTACCGGTTGAACGTGATCGAGCTGAAGATGCCGAGCCTGCGCGAGATCCCGGAGGACATCGCGCTCATGGTGCGCGAGGTGGTCGAGCGGCTCGCGCGCCAGAGCGGCAACCCGGCGCCCACGATCTCGGAGGAGGCGATGCTGGCGCTGCGGCGCTACGACTTCCCCGGGAACGTGCGCGAGCTGGAGAACATCCTCGAGCGGGCGATGGCGCTCTGCACCGAGAACACGATCACCGAGACGGACCTCTACCTCACGCAGGCGAGCTCGAAGGACAAGGCGCCGGTGCTCGACGGCTCGCTCGGCACGCGCGGGCTTCCGCTCCACGATTTCCTGGACCAGGTCGAGCGCGAGGCGATCACGAAGGCGCTCGAGGCCACGCGCTTCAACAAGACGGCCGCGGCGAAGCTCCTCGGCATCACCTTCCGGTCGCTGCGCTATCGCCTGGATCGCCTTGGGATCGAGTAAGGGGCGCTTCCGCGTCGACGAGCGGGGCATCTGCGGCGCGGCGGATTTCCGTTCGTCCCCCCATTGCGACGAGCGACCGCCCGGCGAGGGGCTCTCGCTCGTGGTGATCCACGGCATCTCGCTTCCGCCGGGCGAATTCGGGGGCCCGTACATCGACGACCTCTTCCTCGGGCGCCTGGATCCGGACGCGCATCCTTATTTCCGCGAGGTGGCGCCCGCGCGGGTCTCCTCGCACTTCCTCATCCGCCGCGGCGGGGCGCTCGTCCAGTACGTCCCGTGCGCGATGCGGGCGTGGCACGCGGGCGCCTCGAGCTGGAAGGGGCGCGAGCGATGCAACGACTTCTCGGTCGGGATCGAGCTCGAGGGCGCGGACGATGTGCCCTATGCCGAGCCGCAGTACGAGACGCTCGCGGCGATCGTCCGCGCGCTTTTCGATCGGTACGGCGCGCTCGACGTGGCCGGGCACAGCGACATCGCGCCGGGCCGCAAGACCGATCCGGGCCCCTGGTTCGACTGGCCGCGCTTCCGCGCAGACGTGACGGCCGCGTGACACGCAAGCGCCTGTTTCGCCTCGGGCTTTGCGGGGCCGCCGGCGGGGTGTAGCGCTTACCGCCCATTTCCTGAGCAGGCGGGGCATCCAAGTCCCTGAATCGCTTCCCGAAAAAATAGTTCGGTGCGCCCCCTTGCGCCGCCGTTTTTCCCTCGCTAGAGTTTGTGGCCATACCCTCCCCACGGCACTACATCTTGTGGAGTGGGTTGTGGACAAGTTGTTCAAAACCCGGGGACGGATTCCGGGTTTTCCAAGGCGAATCCAGCGGTTAGCGGGCCCCAGAAGCCCGTGGCAGAAAGAGTGATTGGTTGGCGCCGCTGAAGGCCCAAAACAGAGACCCAGGACAGGAGAAGAACCATGCGCTTGTCATCCGACATCCACCCCGCGGCCCCCCTCGCCAATCCGATCCTCGGGGAGGAAAACGCCACGCCGCAGGAGCGGTATGCGGATTACAAGATCATCCGGCGAAACGGCGCCGTGGTCGCGTTCGAGCCGGACAAGATCGCGGTCGCCATGACCAAGGCGTTCCTCGCCGTCTCCGGCAACACCGCCGCGGCGAGCGCCAGCGTCCGCGAGAAGGTGCGCGCGCTCACGGACTCGGTCGTGAACGCGCTCCTGCGCCGCCACCCCGCGGGCGGCACGTTCCACATCGAGGACGTGCAGGACCAGGTCGAGCTCGCGATGATGCGCGCCGGCGAACACCAGGTCGCTCGCAGCTACGTGCTCTACCGCGACGAGCGCGCGCGCGAGCGGGCGAAGCGAGCGCTGGAAGCGGTGGAGTCGGAAAAGCCCCGGCTGAACGTGACCGTCGGCGGCCTGAAGGTGCCGCTCGACGTGGCGAAGCTCGAAGCCCTCATCACGAGCGCGTGCCAGCAGCTCCACGAGGGCGCGGAAGTGGATCCGAAGAAGATCCTCGACGCGACGCTGCGCGACCTCTACGAGGGCGTGCCGCTCGAGGAAGTGCACAAGTGCGCGATCCTCGCCGCCCGCATGCTGCTCGAGCAGGACCCGGACTACACCTATGTCACGGCGCGCCTGCTGCTGCACACCATCCGCCACGAGGTGCTGGGCGAGGAAGTGACGCAGGAGCAGATGGCCACGCGCTACGCCGAGTACTTCCCCGAGTTCATCCACAAGGGCGTGAAGGCGCAGCTCCTGGACGAGAAGCTCGCGTCCTTCGACCTGAAGCGCCTGGGTGCGGCGCTGAAGCCGCAGCGCGACCTCCAGTTCAACTACCTGGGGCTGCAGACGCTCTACGACCGCTACTTCCTCCACATGAGCGAGGAGCGCATCGAGCTTCCGCAGGCCTTCTTCATGCGGGTGGCGATGGGCCTCTCGTTGAACGAGATCCAGCGCGAGGAGCGCGCGATCGAGTTCTACAACGTGCTCTCGACCTTCGACTTCATGTCGTCCACGCCCACGCTCTTCAACGCGGGGACGCTGCGCTCGCAGCTTTCCTCCTGCTATCTCACGACGGTTCCGGACGACCTCGACGGGATCTACGAGGCCATCAAGGAAAACGCGCTGCTTTCGAAATTCGCCGGAGGGCTCGGAAATGACTGGACGCAAGTGCGGGCGCTGGGCTCCTACATCAAGGGGACGAACGGCAAGTCGCAAGGTGTGGTCCCGTTCCTCAAAGTGGTCTCGGATACCGCTGTCGCGGTGAACCAATGCTTCGCCCCGTCCACCGGCGTCTACACGGCAAACGGAGTGAAGGAGATCAAGGATGTGAAGCCGGGCGACCTCGTGCTCGGCAAGTCCGGGACGTACCGCGAGGTGGAGCGGCGCTTCGCCTACAACCAGAGCGATCGCATGGTGGCGGTGAAGGTGAAGCACGGGATCGATCCGTTGCTCGTCACGGCCGGCCACCCCTTCTTCGCCATCCGCGGCGTGCCGATGGAGCAGGCGAACGGGCGCACCCTCGACTGGCTCGCCAAGGGCAAGGTGAAGGCGCAATGGGTCGAAGCGGGCGAGCTTCGCCGCGGCGACTACGTGGCCCAGGTGGTCCCGACCGAAGTCGTGCATGTCGCCGGCCTCTCGGAGGACGATGCGCGCCTGTACGGCATCCTGCTGGGCGACGGCCACATGTCGAAGGACGGAATGGAATGGGGCGTGAGCGGCAACCCGTCCAAGGACGAGCACCTCGCGTTCGTGCGCGCCTATCTCCAGGAGCGCGGCATCCACTTCTGGGAAAACGGCCGGGGCGAGACGTACGCGCGGATCCACTGGGCTTTCGGGCGCGGCGTCGTTCGCGATGCGACGACCGGGCGCATCGTGGGCGCGGGCGAGGCCACCATGCCGTTCGGTTACGAGGACATCTACGACGAAGCCGGCTGCAAGCGCATCGCCCGCCGTTTCTCGCACCTGCCGAGGGCGCATACGCGGCAATTGATCCGTGGGCTCCTGGAGACGGATGGCGGCGTCTCGCGCGGCAAGGAAATCTACTTCACCAACACCTCGAAGCCGCTCGTGGACGGGCTGCGCTACCAGCTCCTGCGCATGGGCGTTCCGACGGCGGGCCAGTATCGCGAGCGCCAGAACGGCCACGAGGCGGTGCGCTCGGACGGATCGAAGACGCGCTTCGACGGCATGACGCGCGCCTATGACCTCCGCATCCCGGCCGTGGAGGAAATCGCGTCGCTCGTCGGCTGCAAGCCGATCGCCAAGCGCAATTGGCTGGAGATCGAAGGGAAGCTCTTCTCCCGCGTAACGGACGTGCAGGACATCACGCCCAAGCCCTTCGTCTACGACCTCAAGGTCGAGGGCGACGAGTCGTACATGACGACGTCCGGCCTCGCGCACAACGGCGGGAAACGCAAGGGCGCGGTCTGCTGCTACCTCGAGACCTGGCACCTGGACATCGAGGAGTTCCTCGAGCTCCGTAAGAACACCGGCGACGACCGGCGCCGCACGCACGACATGAACACGGCCAACTGGATCCCGGACCTCTTCATGAAGCGGGTGATGGAAGGCGCGGAGTGGACCCTCTTCTCGCCCTCGGACGTGCCGGACCTCCACGACAAGTTCGGAAGCGCCTTCGAGGACGCGTACACCGAGTACGAGCGCAAGGCCGCGCGCGGGGCGTTGAAGCTTTTCAAGAAGGTCCCGGCGCAGACGCTGTGGCGGAAGATGCTCACGATGCTCTTCGAGACGGGGCATCCGTGGATCACGTTCAAGGATGCCGCCAACGTCCGGAGCCCGCAGCAGCACGTGGGCGTGGTGCACTCGTCCAACCTCTGCACCGAGATCACGCTCAACACGAACGCCTCCGAGATCGCGGTCTGCAACCTGGGGAGCGTGAACCTCCTCGCGCACGTGAAGAACGGGCGCCTGGACCACGAGAAGCTCAAGCGCACGATCGCGACCGCGATGCGGATGCTCGACAACGTGATCGACATCAACTACTACGCGGTGAAGAAGGCGCGCGACTCCAACATCCGGCATCGCCCGGTGGGCCTCGGCATCATGGGCTTCCAGGACTGCCTGCAGGAGCTGCGCATCCCGTACGCGAGCGAGGCGGCCGTCGACTTCGCGGACACGTCGATGGAAGCGGTGTGCTACTACGCGTACTGGGCTTCCACGGAGCTCGCCGCCGAGCGCGGGCGCTATTCCAGCTTCGCGGGCTCGCTCTGGGATCGCGGCATCCTCCCGCAGGATTCGCTGAAGCTCCTCGCGAAGGAGCGCGGCGGCTACGTCGACGTCGACATGTCGGAGACGATGGACTGGACGGCGCTTCGCGCCCGCATCAAGCAGCACGGGATGCGCAACTCCAACTGCGTCGCGATCGCCCCCACGGCGACGATCTCGAACATCATCGGCGTCTCGGCCTCCATCGAGCCCAACTACCAGAACCTCTTCGTGAAGTCGAACCTCTCCGGGGAGTTCACGGTGGTGAACGAGTCGCTCGTGCGCGATTTGAAGCGCCAGGGCCTCTGGGATCCGGTGATGGTGAACGACCTGAAGCACTTCGACGGCTCGATCGGCAAGATCGACCGCGTGCCGCAGGAAGTCCGCAGCCTCTACGCGACCGCCTTCGAGGTGGACGCCAAGTGGCTGGTCGAGGCGGGCGCGCGCCGTCAGAAGTGGATCGACCAGGCGCAGTCGCTCAACATCTACATGGCGGGCGCGTCGGGGAAGAAGCTGGACGAGTGCTACAAGCTCGCGTGGGTGCGCGGACTCAAGACCACGTATTACCTGCGCACGCTGGCGGCGACGTCGGCCGAGAAGTCCACGGGCAAGGGCGGCGAGCTCAACTCCGTGCCCTCCGGCGGAGGCCTCTCCGCGATGGCCGCGATCTCGGCGGACGGCGCGGGCGAGGGGACGGGCGAGGCGGCGAAGTTCTGCTCCATCGACAATCCCGACTGCGAGGCTTGCCAGTAGCGGAACGTCATTCCTCGCCGCTCCGTCAGCCTGGCCGCTCCGTCAGCCTCGCCGCTCCGTCAGCCTCGCCGCTCCGTCATTCCCGCGTAGGCGGGAATCCAGCTAGAACGCAAAAGCGCTTTGCCTGGGTTCCGCCTACGCGGGAACGACAATGTGACTAGCCCTCGACCATCATCGCGATGAGCGCCGCGGCCGCGGCGCCCAGCAGCGCCGGAAGCCCGTAGCGCTCGAGCTTCGAGATCGCGTCGCCCACGACCATCTCCACCGGCACCTCGGTGCGGCTCAGCACGCGCTCCGTGGTCGAGTCCTGGAGGAGGCGCGTGAGCGAGCCCTTCCGCGCCGTGCTCATGACGATCCGGTCGCAGCCGAGGCGCTTCGCCTCGTTCGCGATCACCTCGGCCGCATCCCCCACGAAGACGTGCGTGCGGTACGGGATGCGGTGCCGGTCGAGGATGTCCCGCGCGGGCTTCAACGCGAGGTTCCCCCGCTCGCGGTGGTAGTCCTCCCGGAGCGTGCGGCGCACGAGCCGCGCTACGCGCATCGAGAGCGGCCGGCGGACGTTCACGAGATGGATCGCCATGTCGGGATTGCGGGCGAACTCCTCGACCACGCGATGCACGGCGTGGTGCGAGTTCGCGAGGTCGCTCACGGGGACGAGGACGACGTTCATGGAGCCTCCGTTCTGGGGATGCGAGGGATGGGACGCGAGCTGCGCGAGCCGCGCATGGATGCGGGATTCGAGGTGCCGGTGGTTGCGCATGAAGCCCGCCCAGAGCACGCCGGCCACGACCACCAGGTAGAGCGCGAAGCGCACGGCCGGATGGCGCGTCGCGTCCTCCGCGAGCGGCTCCTCCAGGATCATCCGCGCGGCGGTCCAGAGGAGCACCGCGGCGCCGATGTAGACGATGGACGGGTGGCGCTCGACCCATTTCAGTAGCCAGCGCGAGCCCCAGATCACGATCGGGATGCTGGTGACGAGCCCCAGCACCACGAGCGTGAAGCTTCCGTGCGCCGCTCCCGCCACGCCCAGCACGTTGTCCACGCCCATCACCATGTCGGCCACGACGATCGTGCGCACCGCCCCCCAGATGCCGCGCGAGCGCGCCGCGAGGTTCATGTCGTCGCCCTCTTCCGGGACGAGGAGCCTGTAGCCGATCCAGATCAGCGCCACGCCCCCCACGAAGAGGAGGCCGGGGATCTCGAGGAGCCACACCACGCCCAGCGTCATCGCGCAGCGCACGACCACCGCGCCCAGGGTCCCCAGCGCGATCGCGCGGCGCTGCAGGCGCGCGGGGACGTTCCGGGCGGCGAGCGCGATCACGATCGCGTTGTCGCCCGAGAGCATGAGGTTGATGAGGACGATCGCGGCGAACGAGCCGAGGAAGGCGATGAGGGCATCCATGCCTGCGATTG
>DATAMY010000179.1:0-14257 GCA_036266535.1 Usitatibacter sp.
ACGAACATCACGCCGGACAAGCAAACGGGCATCGGGAAGTGGACGGACGAGGATTTCTGGAATGCGATGCACAGCGGCGTGCGGCCCAACGGACAGCACCTCTATCCCGCGTTCCCCTACCCGTGGTTCACCAAGCTCACGCACGAAGACGTGCTCGCCATCAAGGCGTATCTCGACTCCGTGCCCGCCGTTCGCGAGGCGGCGAAGCCGCCGGACCTGCCTTGGCCCATGACGGTCCGGGAATCCGTCGCCGGCTGGAACGCAATGTTCTTCAAGGAAGGCACGTACCGGCCGGACCCGTCCAAGTCCGCGGAATGGAATCGGGGTGCCTATCTCGTCGAAGGCCTGGGCCATTGCGGCGCCTGCCACAGCCCGAAAAATATCCTGGGCGGCATCAAGAAGGGCGACCGATTCGAAGGCGGCCAGGGCGAAGGCTGGTTCGCCACGAGCCTCGTCGGGAACCCGCACGCGGGCCTCGGAGCGTGGACCCGCGACGAGATCGTGGAATACCTCAAGACGGGCGCGAACGACCGCGCACGCGCGATGGGACCGATGGCGGAAGTGGTGCACAACTCGACCATGTACCTCTCCCGCGATGACCTGCATGCCATCGCGACCTACCTCAAGGACCTGCCCGCCGCGGGTACCGACCACGCGAAGAGCGTTCCTTCCGACGATGACGACCGGATGCGGCGCGGGCGGCTCGTCTATGTGGACCAATGCTCGGGCTGCCACATGGAGAACGGCACCGGCATCGCGCACGTGTTCCCGCCGATCCGCGGGAACACCGGCGTCCATGCGGAGGATCCCACGTCCCTCGCGCGCCTCGTGCTGGAGGGCGCGCCGAGCGCGAAGACGCCGTCGAAGCCGGAAGGATTCGCGATGCCGGCGTTCGGATGGAAGCTGAGCGATGCGGAGGTGGCCGACCTTCTCACCTACGTCCGGGCGAGCTTCGGGAACGAGGCCACGCCGGTCAGCGCGTCGAAGATCGCCGACGTCCGGAAGAAGATCGCGAAAGGATCGTAGCGGCTCAACGCGTCGAGACTTCCTGGGTGATGGCGAGCACGTTGCCTTCCGTATCCTCGAGGAAGGCCATCCAGATCTCCCACCCCGGCAGGCGCGAGACGACTAGCGGCTTCTCGCGGAAGGTCACTCCCCGTCCGGCGAGCGCCCCGTGCGCGGCGTGGATGTCGTCGACGGCGAAATAGACGATCGACCCCGGATGGTCGAACTCGGGCTTCTCGGCGACCGCGAGCATGAGGCGCACCCCGCCGCAGACGAAGAAGCTCATCTTCGGCCCGGCATCGAAGAGGTGCCTCAGGCCCAGCCGGTCGCGATAGAAGGCCGCGGCGCGCTCGAGGTCGCGCGCGTTGATCGAGACTTGCTGGATGCGGGTGAGCTCGGTCATGGGGATGCTCCGGGAGTTGATGGGGGCGGCGTGTTCTGTTAGCATTGCTAATCTTTAGCAATGCTAACTAAATGCCCGCCGCGATGTCAAGCCCCCGCGTTCCCCCCGCCACCATCGAGCGATTCCACCACCTGGCGATCCGGCTCCTGAGGACGCTCCGGAGCGTCGACGAGGCGCACGGCCTCTCGGGGCCCCGCGCCTCGGCCCTCTCCGTCCTCGTCTTCCGCGGCGCCCAGACGCTGGGCGAGCTCGCCGCCGCGGAGGGCGTGAAGGCGCCCACGATGTCGCGCCTGGTGAAGGCGATGGGCGCCGAAGGCCTCGTCACCGTGGGTCCGGGCGGGGAGGACCAGCGCCGGATCCGGATCGCTCCGACGGCGAAGGGGCGGCGCCTCATGCTCGAGGGCCGGGATCTGCGCCTCGCCGCGCTCGCCGGCATGTTCCAGGATGCGAGCGCCGCGGAGGCCCGGGCCCTGGAATCGGTCGTGGCGCTTCTCGCCCGATCGCTCGAGCCCGGGAGGCCTCCCGCGCGCTGACCTGTCTGCGTACCTATGTACATGTATAATCAGCATTCCGAAAACCCCGCGGGGCATTTCGAATGGCCAAACCTCCCGCCTCCCGCCGCCTCGTCGCTACCGTCCTCGATTCCCGCCTCGAAGTGGAGCGCGTCCAGACCGGCGTCAAGGTCGAGAAACGCATCCTGAAGGTGCTGAAGGCACTCGCCGAATACCACGACATGACGCTGGGCGACCTGCTCGAGGGCATCGTGCTCCACGCCTTCGAGGGAAAGCCCGCGTTCGGGAAGGAAACGCTCGCGCGCATCGCGCAATTGCGTTCGATCTACGGCCTCGACCTGCGCGCGATCGACAGCCACCGCCTCGTCGAGCGCGGCGCGAATGACTGAGCCCCAGGCCCTTTTCGCGCGGCGCGCTACTCCTTGACCTCCTTCACGAGCGGCTTGCCGTCGAGCCACGCGAGGAGGTTCGCCACCACGCCGGGCCCGAACCGGTTGAAGACGGGGTCGTTCACGAATCCGAGGTGCGGCGTGAGGACCACGTTTTCCCGTTTGGCCAGCGCATCCCCCGCCGGCAGCGGCTCGTCGTCGTAGACGTCCAGCGCCGCGATGGCCGGACGGCCCGTGTCCAGGGCCGCACCGAGCGCGGCCATGTCGATCAACGCCGAGCGGGCCGAGTTCACCAGGATCGAATCCGGACGCATCGTCGCAAGGCGCTGCGCGTTCAGGAGCTTGCGCGTCTCCGGCGCGGGCACGAGGTGCAGCGTCACGACGCGCGAGGTGGCGAGGAGCTCCTCCAGCGTGACCGACTTGGCGCCCCCCTTCTCCGCGCGCTCCGCCGTCATGTGCGGGCTCCACGTGACCACTTCCATGCCGAACGCCTTGCCCACCTGCCCCACGCGCGAGCCGATGCTGCCCAGGCCGATCACGCCCAGGCGCTCGCCGGCGAGCGTCACCGGAAGCCCCTTGCCGTCGCGCCACTGGCCCTTGCGGACAAGGCCCAGGTACGCCTCCAGGCGCTTCGCCGCCGCGAGGATGAGCGTCCACGTGATCTCGGTGGTGCTCGCCTTCGAGTCGCCCATCTCGGTGTGGCCGACCGGGATGTTGCGCGCCTTCAGCGCCGCCGCGTCGTATTGCGTGTTCCGCGCGCCCGTGAACATGAAGAGCCGCAGCTTCGGAAGCTGCGCGATGAGATCCGCCTTGAAGGGCGTGCGGTCGCGCACGACCACGACCGCGTCCGCGTCGCGGATCGCGTCCAGGAGGCCCGCGCCGCGCAGCCGCTCGTGGTGCACCTTCACGTCGGCGCGGGCGTCGACGGCGCTCCAGTCGGCGGTGCGGCGGATCGACTGCTCGTAGTCGTCGAGGACCACGACCTTCGGGCGGGCGCTCACGGGCGGGCCCCTTCGCAGACGGCGCGCACGTCCCTTGCCGCGCCGAGCTTCCAGCAGGCATCGATGAGGGCTTTCGCCTTTCCGGCGCCGATCACCGGGTCGGCCAGGCCGTGGAATTTAGCTTCGAGGTGCGCGTCGCTCATGGGCTTCTCCAGGGATCCGATGGCATGCTCGACGGCCGCGTGCACCTTGCGCCCGTCCTTGAGGGTGACCGTCACGTCGGCGGCCGCTTCGTCGATTCCGGCCTGCGGCGTCGCGACGACCTTGCGGCGGAGCGCCACGATATCGTCCCGCCGCACGATGGCGTCCGTGTACTCGGACTCGCCGGCGCGGCCGAAGACGAGGCCCAGGGCGAAGCCCTGGTACACGCTGAACTTGCCCTGCAGCCCGTCCTGCGGCTCCTTCTTCCCGGTGAGCTCGAGCACGAGCGGGTGGACCTTGAGCTCCACCCGGTCGACATCGTCCGCGTTCACGCCCTGCGCGCGCAGCCGCATCGCCGCATCGATCGTCGGATGGATCACGATCCCGCACGCGAAGGGCTTGTACGTGTTGAGCGAGATCTCGAAGCGCTCGCCCAGGCCCTCGGTGATCTCGTTCCAGTCGCATTTCGTGGAGACCACCTGCGCGTAGCCGCGCGGCGCCTCGATCGCGCGCTCGCTCGCGGTGAAGCCGTTCTTGGCGAGGAGGGCCGACATGAGGCCCGCGCGCGCGGCGGCGCCGGGGTGGAAGGGCTTCGTCATCGTCCCGAACTGCTCGCGCATGCCGATCGGCTGGGAGGCCGCGATGCCGAGCGCCCAGGCGGTGTGCTGCTCGTCCAATTTCAGGAGCCGCGCGCACGCGGCGGCGCCGCCGAAGACGCCGGTGGAACCGGTGATGTGCCAGCCGCGGTCGTAGTGCTCCGGATACATCATGTTTCCGATCCGGCACTCCACGTCGACGCCCAGGACCAGCGCGTCGACGAGCTCCCGGCCCGAAGCCCCCGTGACCTCGGCCAGCGCCAGGATGGCCGACGCGACCGGGCCTGCCGGATGGATCACGGTCTTGAGATGCGTATCGTCGAAATCGAAGGTGTGCGAGGTGATGCCGTTCACGAGCGCGGCGCTCGCCATGTCGACCTTGTCCGTGCGCCCGAGGATGCTCGATTGCGCCGCCGGCTGGAGCATGCGCACCGCCCCCAAGGCCGCCTCCGCCGACTCGTGGCGGGCCGCGCCCACGGCGCAACCGACCCAGTTGAGGAACGTGCGGTGCGCCTCATGATCGACCGCCTCGCTCCAGCCCCGGGAAGGATGGCTCGACACGAACTTCGCGAGGATCCGGGTGATCGGAGGGGCGTTCGGGTCGGCGGCGACTTGCGTATTTCGGGCCATGGGGCCTTGTATCCGGAGGGAGGGAAGCCGGGGATTATAATTGGGTACCCGGTTAATGGCCGTTTGGAGCGGACGCGAAGCGCCGCTCAACGGCCGACCGGGGAGCACAAACAGATCCGGTGGCGAGCACCTTGCGAAGTCCGCCAGCCTGCACAACCCAAGGAAATTTCCATGGCCGCAAACCCCAAAGCCAGCTCCCAGCCCACGCCCACGGTGAAGCTTCTCGTGAACGGCCAGATGGTCGAATCGAAGGCGCGCGAGTGGCGCGACCTCGTGAATCCCGCGACCCAGGAGGTCCTCGCCCGCGTGCCGATGTGCGGCGGGGACGAGGTCGACGCCGCGGTCCGCGCGGCGGCCGAGGCCTTCAAGACGTGGCGCAACGTTCCCATCGCGGCGCGCGCCCGCATCATGCTCAAGCTACAGGAGCTCATCCGCCGCGACATGAAGAAAATCGCGGAGGTCCTCACGCGCGAGCAGGGGAAGACGCTCCCGGATGCCGAGGGCGACATCTTCCGCGGCCTGGAAGTGGTGGAGCACGCGTGCTCGATCGGCACGCTCACGCTGGGCGAGTTCGCGGAGAACGTCGCGGGCAACGTCGACACGTATTTCCTGCGCCAGCCGCTGGGCGTCTGCGCGGGCATCACCCCGTTTAACTTCCCGGCCATGATCCCGCTCTGGATGTTCCCGATGGCGATCGTGTGCGGCAATACCTTCGTCCTCAAGCCTTCGGAGCAGGACCCGATGAGCACGATGATGCTGGCCGAGCTCGCGATGGAAGCGGGCGTGCCGCCGGGCGTGCTGAACGTGGTGCAGGGCGGCAAGGAGGCGGTGGACGCGCTCTGCAGCCATCCGACGGTGAAGGCGGTCTCCTTCGTGGGCTCGTGCGCGGTGGGGGAGCATGTCTACCAGCTCGCGAGCAGCCACGGCAAGCGAGCGCAATGCATGATGGGCGCGAAGAACCACGCGGTCGTGATGCCGGACGCGAACAAGGAGCAATCGCTCAATTCGCTCGTAGGCGCGGGGTTCGGCGCGGCGGGCCAGCGCTGCATGGCCGTGAGCGTCGCCGTCCTCGTGGGCGAGGCCGGCAAATGGATTCCGGACATCGTCGCCAAGGCGAAGACGCTCAAGGTGAGCGCGGGCCACGAGAAGGGCGCGGACCTGGGCCCCCTCATCTCGAAGCACGCGAAGGAGCGGGTCGAGGGGCTCATCGAGCAGGGGGTGCGCGAGGGCGCGAAGCTCGAGCTCGACGGCCGGAAGCCCAGGATCGCCGGCTACGAGAACGGAAACTTCGTGGGACCCACGATCTTCTCGGGCGTGAAGCCCGAGCACAAGATCTACACGACCGAGATCTTCGGACCCGTCCTCTGCGTGATGACCGCCGACACGCTGGACGAGGCGATCGCGATCGTCAACGCGAATCCGTACGGCAACGGCACGGGGATCTTCACCCAGTCCGGCGCCGCCGCGCGCAAGTTCCAGAACGAGATCGACGTGGGCCAGGTCGGGATCAACGTCCCGATTCCCGTGCCGGTCCCCTACTTCAGCTTCAGCGGCTCGCGCGGCTCGCGGCTGGGCGACCTGGGCCCCTACGGCAAGCAGGCGATCCAGTTCTACACGTCGGTGAAGACCGTCACGGCGCGCTGGTTCGAGGACGCGGCCGTCTCGCCGGGAATCCACACCACGATCTCGCTGAAGTGAAGATCGGGTTCGTGGGTCTCGGGCACATGGGTGCGCCCATGTGCCGGAACCTGCTGAAGCAGGGCCACGCGCTGCGCGTCTACGACCTCGTGCCGGCCCTCATCGCCCCGCTCGCGGACGCCGGCTGCAAGGCGGCCTCCTCCGCCCCGGACTGCGCGAAGGGCGTGGACGCCCTGGTGACGATGCTCCCTTCCTCGCCGCACGTGCGCGCGGCCTATGGCGGCGCGTACGGCGTCCTCGCGGAGGTGAAGCGCGGGACGCTCCTCATCGACTGCTCCACGATCGATCCGATCACCGCCCGCGACCTCGCCATGGACGCGAAGGCCAAGGGCTGCCCGATGATCGACGCCCCCGTCTCCGGCGGCGTGGCCGGCGCCGAGGCGGGAACCCTCACCTTCATGGTGGGCGGCGAGGCGCGCGATTTCGAGGCGGCGAAGCCGATCCTGCAGGGGATGGGGAAGAACGTCGTCCACTGCGGCGCGGCGGGAAACGGGCAGGTCGCGAAGATCTGCAACAACCTCATGCTCGCGATCGAGATGATCGCGACCTCCGAAGGCATGACCCTCGCGGCGAAGCTCGGCATGGACCCGAAGGTGTTCGCCTCGATCGTGAACACGTCGAGCGGGCGCTGCTGGAGCTCGGACACCTACAATCCCTACCCGGGCGTGCTCGAGAGCGTGCCGTCCTCGCGTGGGTATTCCGGCGGCTTCGCCTCCGACCTCATGCTGAAGGACCTCACGCTCGTGACCGACGCCGCGAAGTCCGTGCGCGTGCCCGTCCTCCTGGGCGCGCTCGCGCAGCAGCTCTACCAGAAGCATTCCGCGGATGGCCACGGCGGGAAGGATTTCTCCAGCGTGATCCTGCAATACCTGAAGCCGTGATCCGCCACCGGATCGAAGGCCACACGGCGTTCGTCACGCTCGAGAACCCGCCCGCGAACACGTGGACGCCCGCGGACCTGGCGGAGCTGGAAGCGCTCGTTCGGACGCTCGAAGCGGACCGGGCGGTCTATGCGGCGGTGCTCACCGGCGCGGGCGAGAAATTCTTCTCCGCCGGCGCGGACCTCAAGAGCTTCCACGCGGACAAGGTGCTCGCGCGCCACTTCATCGCGCGCTTCGGCGCCGCGTTCGGGGCGCTCATGAACGCGCGCTTCGTGACGATCGCGGCGATCAACGGCTACGCCATGGGCGGCGGCCTCGAATGGGCGCTCTCGTGCGACGTGCGGATCGCGGAGAGCCATGCGCAAATGGGCCTTCCGGAGCCGTCCGTGGGGCTCCTTCCCGCCGGCTGCGGCACGCAGAACCTCCCGTGGCTGGTGGGCGAAGGCTGGGCCAAGCGCATGATCCTCACCAACGAGCGCGTGGACGCTGCGACGGCGCTCCGGATCGGGCTCGTGCAGGAAGTGGTCGACAAGGGCGCCGCCCTCGCCTTCGCGACCGCCATGGCCGAGCGCGTCGCCACCCTCTCGCCTCGCGCGGTCGCCTCGTGCAAGACCCTCATCCACAACGCCCGGGACGGGATCCCGCGCCGCGCGGGCCTGGCACTCGAGCGCGAGCGGTTCATGGACCTCTTCGACCATGGCGACCAGGCCGAAGGCGTGGCCGCCTTCCTGGAGAAGCGCAAGCCCGCATGGAAGAACGATTGAGCGAGCTCCTCGTCCACCACCGCGGCACGGTCGCGACGGTCACGCTGAACCGGCCGGAGCGCCTGAACGCCCTCTCCTTCGGCATGCTCGAGGGCCTGCGCGAGCGCCTCGACGCGTGGGAGCGCGATGACCGCGTCCGCACGATCGTGCTGCGCGGCGCAGGCGGCAAGGCGTTCTGCGCGGGCGGCGATCTGCGCACCTTCCACGAAGGGATGCGAACGGGCGGCGACCTGCAGCGCCGCTATTTCGCGGTGGAATACGCGCTCGACTACCGGATCCACACCTACCCGAAACCCATCGTCGCGGTGATGGACGGCATCGTGATGGGCGGCGGCATGGGGATCGCGCAGGGGGCGAGCCTCCGGATCGTGACCGACCGCACGCGCATGGCGATGCCGGAGACCGCGATCGGCCTCTTCCCGGACGTGGGCGGAAGCTGGTTCCTCTCGCGCGTCCCGGGCGAGGTCGGGACCTACCTGGGGCTCGTGGGCCCCACGATCACGGCTGCGGACGCGATCTACTGCGGGCTCGCGGACCTCCACGTGGGCGCGCCGCTCGGCGAACCGGAGCTGGAGGCGCTGCGCCCGGCGATCGACCGCCACTTCGCGCACGACTCCGCCGCGGCGATCCTGGGCTCGCTCGAATCCGAGGACCGGCCGGAGTGCCGCGAGTGGGCCGGGCGCACGCTCGAGGCGCTGCGCAAGCGCTCGCCCACGATGCTCGTCGTGACGCTCGAGCAGCTGCGCCGCGGCGCCAAGCTCTCGCTCGCCGAATGCTTCCGCATGGAATTGAACCTCGTGCACGGCGCGCTCGAGCACGGCGATTTCCTGGAAGGCGTGCGGGCCGTGATCGTCGAGAAGGACAACCGGCCGCGCTGGCGCCCGGAGCGGCTGGGCGAGGTCGATCCCGCCGTCGTCCGCAAGTTCTTCGCGCCGCGCTGGAGCGCGGCGCAGCATCCCCTGGCATCCATTCCCTGACAAGAGGAAACGATGAAGCTCGCGACATTCTCCCCCCTCCCCTCCGGCGAGCCGCGCCCCGGCTTGGTCATCGACGACAAGCGGATCGTGGACATCCCCGCCGCGCTGGGCGCCGACGCGGACACCGCGTCGATGCTCGGCATCATCCGCGCCGGCGCGCCGATGCTGGCCCGCCTGCGGACGCTCGCCGGCAAGCCGCCCGCCTCGACGCTCGCGCTCGCGGACGTGAAGCTGCACGCCCCGATCCCGCGTCCCGCGAAGAACGTGTTCTGCGTGGGCTGGAACTACCTCGAGCACTTCGAGGAGGGCGCCAAGAAGCTGCAGGACAACCGCGAGCTTCCCAAGTGGCCGGTGTTCTTCAGCAAGGCCACCACCGCGGTCACGGGTCCTTTCGACACGGTCCCCTTCGACGCGAAGATCTCGACGTCGCTCGACTGGGAGGTGGAGCTCGGCATGATCATCGGCACCGGCGGGAAGGACATCGCCGAGGGCGACGCCATGCGCCACGTCTTCGGCTACACGGTCATCAACGACGTCTCGTGGCGCGACCTCCAGCGCCGCCATGGCGGCCAGTGGCACAAGGGCAAGAGCCTCGACGGCACGTGCCCGATGGGGCCGTGGATCGTGACGGCCGACTCGATCGAGCCGAACAACCTGCGGGTCACCTGCCGCGTGAACGGCGTCACGAAGCAGGATTCGAACACGAAGTTCCTCTACTTCAAGCTGCCGCGCCTCATCGTCGACCTCTCCATGGGCCAGACCCTCGAAGCGGGCGACGTCATCTCCACCGGGACGCCGGAAGGCGTGGGATTCGCGCGGACGCCCCCGGAGTTCATGAAGCCCGGCGACCTCCTCGAGACGGAGATCGAGGGCATCGGAACGCTGCGCAACCCCATCGGGAAGTAGAATGGTCGCGGGGGTATTCGCGGCATGGTGAGCAAGGTCCAGCCGGGCACGACGGTCCTCGGGCGGATGGCCGTCTACCGGCTCTTCGCCCGGTTCGCTCCCGCGCGCGCGAGCCTCGCCGCGAAATTCGCCCTCGCCGCGCTCGCGGGCGTCTTCCTCCCCATCGCGATCTTCGCCGCCTGGCTCGCATTCCGTTCCGGACCGATCGGCGCCTATTCCGCGCTCGCGATGCTCCTCTTCGCCGGAATCGCGGGATTCCTGCTCCTCGTGTGGCTGATCCGCGAGCTCCTGGTCCCGATCGAGCTCACCGCGCGGGCGCTTCGCGAGTACATCGATCGCCGCCGGCTTCCCGACCTGCCGGAAGGTTTCCCGGACGCCGCGGGGGCCCTCATGGAAGGCACGCGATACACGCTCCGGCAGCTGGACGAGGCGATCCGCCGCCTCGAGGGCGTCCCGGATACGGACGAGCTCACGGGCCTCTACAACCGCCGCGCGGGCGAGAAGCGCCTCGCCGAGGAGGTCGCGCGGGCCGAGCGGGACCTGCACGGCTTCCAGCTCGCGTTCGTGGCCATCGACCGGATCGAGGCCGTGACCGAGCGGCACGGACGCGGCGCGGGCGACGCGTGCACGGCGCACGTGGCCGCGGTCCTGCAATCGAACGTGCGCCAGGGCGACTGGGTCGCGCGCTGGGGCGCGGGCGAGTTCGTCGTGGGACTGCACCGGAACCAGGCGCTCAAGAGCGTCGTGGAGCGGCTCGTGGAGGCGGTCGAATCGACCCCCTGCGAGATCATCCCGGGCGTCGAGGTGACCGTGCGGCTCGCTTGCGGCGTGGCGGAGTACCGCTTCGGCGAAGGATCGGCCGGGCTCCTCGCGGACGCGGCCCATGCGGTCTACGCGGCCAAGTCGCTCGCCCAGGCCGATGGCGCCTCGCACACCTGCTACCGGACGGAGCTCGACCTGCCGCGTCCGGCCGTGCGCGCCGAAGAGCCCGTCAGCGGATAAAAGGGCTCAGAGCAGCGCCTCTTCCACCGCGAGAACGCTGTCGCCTCCGCGCATCGCGATGGTCGCGAGCGAGAGGGCCTGCGGCAGGATGTGATCGGCGTAGAAGCGCGCGGTGAGGAGCTTCCCGCGCAGGAAAACCGGGTCGCCGGTGCCCGCCTCGAGGTCCTGCGCGGCGAGGAGCGCGGAGCGGGCCATCATCCATCCGCCGCACACGATGCCCATCAACTTCAGGTAATACACCGAGCCCGCCGCCACGGCCGCCGGATTCGCGGCGTAGGTGGCCGCGATCCACTGCGTCGCTTCCTTCAACCGCGCCGTCGCGGAGTTGAACCGGTCCGCGGTCTCCTTGAGATGCACGTTCTTCGTCCGCGCGAGCTCGGCCGCGAGCTTCTCCATCTCGGCCACCACGATGAAGGCGGTGCGCCCGCCCTCGCGGCCGACTTTGCGGCCCACCAGGTCGTTCGCCTGGATGCCGGTCGTGCCCTCGTAGATCGTCGTGATGCGGGCATCGCGCAGGTGCTGCGCGGCTCCCGTCTCCTCGATGAATCCCATCCCGCCATGAACCTGGATGCCGAGGGAGGCGACGTCGATGCCGTTCTCGGTGGACCACCCCTTCACCACCGGCACGAGGAGGTCGACCATGGCCTGGCAGCGCTTCCTCTCCTCCGTGTCCGGATGGCGGCGCGCGCGATCGAGCACGGCCGAGGTCCAGTAGGCGAGCGCGCGCATCGCTTCCGTCACCGACTTCATCGTGAGGAGCATCCGCTTCACGTCCGGGTGCTGGACGATGGGCGCGGTCCGGGCCCCCTGCACGCCCACGGGCTTGCCTTGCATGCGTTCCCGCGACCACGCGAGCGCCCGCTGGTACGCGCGCTCGCCGATCGCGACACCCTCGAGGCCCACGGAGAGCCGCGCGGCGTTCATCATGATGAACATGTATTCCAGCCCGCGGTTTGCCTCGCCGATAAGGTAGCCCACGGCGCCGTCCTTCTCGCCGTAGACCATCACCGCCGTCGGGCTCGCATGGATGCCCAGCTTGTGCTCGATGGAGGCGCATTTCACGTCGTTCCGGGCACCCAGGCTTCCATCGGCGTTCACCATCACCTTCGGCACGAGGAAGAGCGAGATCCCCTTCACGCCCTCCGGCGCGCCTTCCATCCGCGCGAGCACCATGTGCACGATGTTGTCCGTGTAGTCGTGCTCGCCGTAGGTGATGAAGATCTTCTGGCCGAAGAGGCGGTACGTGCCGTCCTTCTGCGGAACCGCCTTGGTGCGCACGAGCGAGAGGTCGCTTCCCGCCTGCGGCTCCGTGAGGTTCATGGTGCCGGTCCATTCGCCGGAGACCATCTTCGGCAGGAACCGTTTCTGGAGGTCCGCGGATCCCACGGTGTGGAGCGCCTCGACCGCGCCCTGCGTGAGCATCGGGCAGAGCTTGAACGCGAGGTTGGCCGAGCCCCACATCTCCTCGATCGGCGTGGCGACCATGTGCGGGAGCCCTTGCCCGCCGAACTCCGGCGGCGCCATGACGTTCCCCCAGCCGGCCTTCACCCATTGCCAGTAGGCGTCGCGGAAGCCGGCCGGCATCGTGACCTTGCCGTCCTTGCAGCTCGCGCCCTGGCGATCGCCCGTCGCGTTCAGCGGCGAGAGCACTTCGGACGCGAGCTTGCCGGCCTCCTCGAGGATCGCGTCGACCACGTCCTCGGTCACGTCCTCCCAGCCCGGAAGCGTGTTCACCTGGTCGAGCCCGACCACGCGCTTCAGCACGAACTGCATGTCCTTCAACGGGGCGACGTATTCGGCCATATCCCTCTCCTTCGTCATTCCCGTGCAGACGGGAATCCAGCCTGGATAGCCGCCTTCGCGGGTATGACGTCAAATCTTTTGGGTGAGCTCCGGCACCAGCTGGAAGAGATCGCCCACGAGCCCGTAGTCCGCCACCTGGAAGATGGGCGCCTCGGGATCCTTGTTGATCGCGACGATGACCTTGCTGTCCTTCATGCCGGCGAGGTGCTGGATCGCGCCGGAGATGCCGACCGCGATGTAGAGCTCCGGCGCCACGATCTTGCCCGTCTGGCCGACCTGGTAGTCGTTCGGCACGTATCCCGAGTCGACCGCCGCGCGCGAGGCGCCGATCGCCGCGCCCAGCTTGTCCGCGAGGGCCTCCAGCATGCGGAAATTCTCCGCGCTGCCGAGCCCGCGGCCTCCGGACACCACGCGACGCGCGCCGGCGAGCTCCGGCCGCGCGGAGCTCGTGAGCTCGCGCGAAATCACCTTCGATTGCCCCTTGTCCGGACCCGCCGCGAGCGATTCGACGGGGGCCGAGCCGGTACTGGGTGCGGCGTCGAACCCCGTCGCGCGAACGGTGATCACCTTGACCGCGTCGGGGCACTGCACGGTCGCGAACGCATTCCCGGCGTAGATCGGCCGCACGAACGTGTCCGGCGACTCGACGGAGGTGATCTCGGAGACCTGCGCCACGTCGAGGAGCGCCGCGATCCGGGGCGCCATGCCCTTCCCGAATGCCGTCGCGCTCGCGACGACGTGCGAGTAGCCCTTCGCCGTCGGGACCACGAGCGCGGCGTAGTTCTCGGGCGATCCGCCGTCGTAATGCGCCGCGGCGGCGTGCAGGACCTTGGCCACGCCCGCGAGCTTCGAGGCGGCCTGCGCGGCGTTTTGCGCATCGGAACCGGCGACGAGGACATGCACGTCGCCGCCCATCTTCGCGGCGGCCGCCACGGCATTCGCGGTGCCGCCTTTCAGCGATTTTCCGTCGTGCTCGGCGATGACAAGCGCGGTCATTGGATTACTTTCGCCTCATTCCGAAGCTTTGCCACCAGCTCGCCCACGTCCTTCACCATGACGCCGGCCTTGCGCTTTCCGGGCTCCGCGACCTTGAGGGTCTTCAGGCGCGGCGCGGGATCCACGCCCAGGTCCGCCGGCTTCACGACGTCGAGCGGCTTCTTCTTCGCCTTCATGATGTTGGGGAGCGTCGCGTAGCGCGGCGTATTGAGGCGAAGATCCGTCGTCACGACCGCGGGAAGCTTCACCTCGATGGTCTCCAGGCCGCCGTCGATCTCGCGCGTCACGCGCGCGCTGCCCTCGCCGATCTCGACTTTGCTCGCGAAGGTCGCCTGCGGCCAGTCGAGGAGAGCGGCCAGCATCTGGCCGGTCTGGTTCGCGTCGTCGTCGATCGCCTGCTTCCCGAGGATCGCGAGGCCCGCGGATTCCTTCTGGACCACGGCCTTGAGGAGCTTCGCGATCGCGAGCGGCTGGAGCTCCACGTCGGTTTCCACGAGGATCGCGCGGTCCGCGCCCATCGCGAGCGCGGTACGCAAGGTCTCCTGGCAGGCCA
>DATAMY010000180.1:0-6281 GCA_036266535.1 Usitatibacter sp.
CGGGGGCGGCGCCGCTCGCGGCGCTCCTCGCCCACCGCGACCGCTTCTCCGGGCGCAGGGTGGGCCTCGTGCTGGGCGGGGGCAACATCGACCCGCTCATGCTCGCCGGCATCATCGAGCGCGGCATGGTGCGCTCCGGGCGCCTTGCGCGCGTGCGGGTCGAGGTGCGCGACCTGCCGGGCTCGCTCGCCCGCGTGACCGCCTGCCTCGCCGAGCAGAACGCCAACATCGACCAGGTGCACCACCAGCGCACCTTCACCTCGCTCGCCGTGCAGAACGCCGAGCTGGACCTCGTGCTGAAGACGCGAAACCGCGAGCACGTGGACCAGATCGTGGCCGCCCTGCAGGCTTGCGGGTTCACGGCCCGCGCCCACCCGGTGGACGCGGCCGAAACGGGATCCACGGGAAAGGACATCCAATGACCATCCAGCGCCACAACGTCGGCAAGCGGCTCTCCGAGATCGTCGTGCACGGCAACACCGTCTACCTCGCGGGCGAGGTGCCCGACGACACGGGCAAGGACATCACCGGGCAGACCGAGGAGGTGCTCGCGAAGATCGACAAGCTCCTCGCCCAGGTGGGCAGCGACAAGACGAAGCTCCTTTCGGCCCAGATCTTCCTGCCGGACATGGCCGACTTCGCGGGGATGAACGTGGCGTGGGAAAAATGGGTGGTGCCGGGCAAGACGCCGGCGCGCGCCACCGTCGAGGCGAGGCTCGCCAACCCCGCCTACAAGGTCGAGATCATGTGCGTGGCGGCGCTCTGACGCGTGTCGCGCGCCCAGACCCTCGTCCTCGCGCTCCTCGTCCTGCATTTCCTGCTGGGCGCGCTCTCGCTCGCCATCGGGCGCGGCGAGCACAAGTCGGCCGCGCTTCGCTGGTGGGGCGCGGGGCTCCTCGCCTACGCGCTCGGGCTATCGGTCACGCTCGCCGGCATCCTCGGCGCCCGCAGCATGGCCCTCACGGTGGGCAACGGCCTCATCACGGCCGCCCCCGTCCTCTGCGCCATCGGGGTGCTCGCGCACACGCGCATGCGGCTGCACTTCGGGTGGATCTCGGCGGGGGTCGCGGCGACGGTCCTCGTCCTGGGCTGGAACAACTTCTCCTACGCGCCGAGCCCCATGGTGAACCTCGCGGCGCCCTCGATCATGGCGGTGGTGATGTTCCTGCTCGCCGCGTTCGTGATCCTGCGCGAGGGCCCGCGCGAATCGGCGATCGCCAACCAGTTTCTCGCGGCGATCATGGTCCTCGCCGTAGGCACGTGGGTCATGCGCATCGCGGCGATGTACACCGCCATGCAAGGCAGCGACGACCTCTCCCGCGTCGATGCCATCGTCTCCTTCTTCGCCATCGCGCAGATGGTGAACGGGGTGGGCGCGACCCTCGCGCTCTTCTGGATCGACGTGCGCATCATGCAGGCGGAGCTCGGGCGGGTGGCCCACACCGACTCCCTCACGGGGCTGCCCAACCGGCGCGCGATCCTGCAGCGCTTCCAGGTCGAGGTGGCCCGGGCTGCGCGCCACAAGGAGAAGCTCGCCATCGCGCTCCTCGACCTCGACCATTTCAAGCGCGTGAACGACGCGCGCGGCCACGCGGTCGGCGACGAGATGCTGAAGGCCGCCGCGGCCGCCTTCATGGCGGCCAAGCGCGACGAGGACGTCCTCGCCCGCATCGGCGGCGAGGAGTTCATGGTGGTGCTCGCCTCGTGCCGGTCGCTCGAGGGGGCGGTGCAGGCGGCCGAGCGCATGCGCGAGGCGCTCTCCCGGGTGGAGCTGCGCGCCGGCGGGGAGGCGCTGCACATGACCGCGAGCGGGGGCGTTGCGCTGTATCCTGATGAGGGGGCCGACTGGGATACGCTCTTCACGGCGGCCGACCGGCGCCTCTATGCGGCGAAGGCCGCCGGACGCAACCTCGTCGTCGCTTCGGAGTAGGAACCCATGGATCGAATCCTTGCTGCGGCTTCGGCCGCGGCGCTGGCGGCGGGGCTCGCGCTTCCCGCGGCCGCGCAGGACGCCGAGCGCGAAGTCTCGCGCCACGTGGAGGCGCTGCGCGCCATGCAGCCCGACCCCGCGCGCAGCGACGAGTACAACCGCGAGATGGACGAGGCCTGGAAGGCCTTCGACGCGCATCCCGCGCGCTCGCTTCCGGTCCTGCGCAGCACCCTCATCGCCGAGACGGGCCGGGCGGAGCCCAGCCCCATGGTGCTGCTCGACGTCGGCTACTACCTCTACACCCACGGCGCGGCGCTGGACAAGGACGCGGCGCTCGCGGCGCTGCTCGCCGTGGATCCTCGCGCTCCCGTCGTGCGCCACAACCAGCAGCAGCTCTTCTATTTCACGCTGTCGGTCGCGAACGACCGCGTGCCGCGCGTGCTCGATTTCATCGACCGCGCGTTCCTCGAGAACGACGTGCAGGTCGTGGTCCCGCCCAACGGGCTCACGCTGGACGCGGTGCTGAGCTCGGTCTTCCTGTACGGGGTGTACGGCGAGGGCGCCGAAGCGCACCTCTGGCCGATCCTGAAGGACCCGAAGTGGGAGCGGCGCGCGCTCGAGGTCCTGGTCTGGATCGGGACGCCGGCCTCGAACGACGCGGTGCGCGACGCGATCTACCGGCACCGCGACTACGAGACCTTCGCGCGCGCCACGGCCTTTCTCATGCAGGACGGCGGGCCCGGCGGCCGCGAGATCATGCTCTCCATCGACGCCCAGAAGCTCGAGCCCCAGGCCGCGCAGTTCTACGGCGTGAGCCGGCCGCGCGTCGAGGCGAGCAACTACGCGTGGTACAAGGGCCTCTTCGAGCGCTCGCCGGGGCCGGACCGGATCGCGGACGCGGAGCTTCGCAAGCAGCTCGCGGCCATGCCGTCGCACTCGCGCTCCGCCGAGCCGCTCGCGCCCAAGGCGATCTTCGCCTCGGCGCTCCCCCGCGAGGATCTCGTGAAGCTGCTGCTCGCCGCGCGCCACGCGATGTTCGAACGCGTGAGCGACGAGGCGCTGGGCGACGTGAAGACCACCAACATGCTGCTGAACGGGCTGCGCTACCGCCCCTCCTGAACGAAAAGGCGCCCATGAAGATCCTCATCACCGGCGGCGGCGGGTTCCTGGGATCGCGGCTCGCGCGCGCGCTGCGGCAACGCGAGCCCGCCGCGCGCATCACGCTCCTCGACACGGCGTTCCCGCCGGGGCTCGAGCGCGACTTCCCTTGCGTCGCGGGCGATGTCGCGGCGCGCGCCACCCTCGAGGGAGCGCTGGGGACCGACACCGATTCGATCTTCCACCTCGCCGCCGTGGTGAGCGGCGGCGCGGAAGCCGACTTCGACCTGGGCTACCGCGTCAACATGGGCGGGACCCATGCGCTCCTCGAGGCCGCGCGCCGCCTCGCGAAGCCGCCCCGCGTCGTGTACGCGAGCTCGGTCGCGGCCTTCGGCGGCGTCCTGCCCGACGTCCTCGACGATT
Source organism: Usitatibacter sp. (assembly GCA_036266535.1). GTDB lineage: Bacteria > Pseudomonadota > Gammaproteobacteria > Burkholderiales > Usitatibacteraceae > Usitatibacter. The sequence goes on from DATAMY010000180.1 coordinate 3,452, forward strand.
CCACCACGCCCGCCCCGCAGACTTCCTACGGAACGCAGAAGGTGATCGGCGAGTACCTGGCCGCCGACTACACGCGCAAGGGCTACATCGACGGGCGGTCGCTTCGCCTGCCCACCATCGTCGTGCGCCCCGGCAAGCCGAACCTCGCGGCCTCGTCCTTCGCGAGCGGCATCATCCGCGAGCCGGTCGCGGGCGTCGGCTGCGAATGCCCGGTGCCGGACACCACCGGCGTCTGGATCCTCTCGCCCCGGCGCGTCGTGGAAGCCTTCCTCCATGCGCACGACCTCCCTTCCACCGCGTGGCCCACGACCCGGGTCGTGAACCTGCCGGGGATCACGCTCACGGTGCGCGAGATGATCGATGCCATGGGCCGCGTGGCGGGCCGCGAGGCCGCCTCCCGCGTGAAATTCGTCCCCGACGCGCGCATCCAGGGCATCGTGAAGACCTGGCCCGTGCGCTTCCGCACCGATCGCGCCCTTGCCATGGGCTTCCGGGCCGATCCCGACTTCGACTCGATCGTGCGCGACCATATCGAGAACGAGGCCCTCGCCTGATCTCCTTCGTCGTTCCGGCCTACAACGAAGAGAAGTACCTCGCGGCGACGCTCGCTTCGATCCATGCCGCGGCGGGCGCGCTGGGCGAGCCCTACGAGGTCGTGGTCGCGAACGATTCGTCCACCGACGCCACCGCCGCGATCGCCGTGCAGGGCGGGGCTCGCGTGGTCGACGTGGGGAAGCGCCAGATCGCCGGCGCGCGCAACGCGGGGGCCCGAGCGGGCACGGGCGACGAGATCCTCTTCGTCGATGCCGACACGCATGTGAGCGCGGCGCTCGTGGGGCAGGCGCTGGAGGCGCTGCGCGCGGGCGCGGTGGGAGGGGGCGCCCGGGTCACCTTCCACCAGGCCGTCCCGCCCTGGGTGCGGGTCTTCATGGCGGCCTTCACGCCGCTCTACTTCGGCCTGGGCCGCTGGGCGGCCGGCTGCTTCGTCTTCTGCACCCGCGCGGCGTTCGAGGCGGCGGGGGGCTTCGACGAGGGCACCTACGCGGGCGAGGAGATTCATTTCAGCCGGGCGCTGAAGCGCCAGGGCCGCTTCGTGATCCTGCGCGAATGGGTTGCGACCTCGCCCCGCAAGGTCGAGAACCGCACGTTCTGGGAGATGATGCGCATCAACCTCGACGTGATGCGCAAGGCCGGCCTCGCGGCGCGCATCACGCGGCGCGAGGACGCGGGTTTCTGGTACGAGGACCGGCGCTAGCCCACGTACTCGCGGGTGTCCGCCCCCATCGGCGCGCACACCGACTGCTCCATGCGCTCGCCGTTGATCCGGATGGGGTTCGCGAGCACGCGCAGGTTCTTCCGCGCCGGATGCGCGAGGGTATTCACCATCTTCGTGGTCGCGAGGAACGGGTTCTCGAGCGCGCGCTCCATGTCGTAGACGGGCGCCACCGGGAGCACGCCGGCGAGCGCCTGCATCCAGTGCGCCGTGGGCTGCTTGCGGAATTCCCCGTCGAGCGTTTCCGTGAGGACCTCGCGGTTCGCCTGGCGCGTGGCCTGGGTCGCGAAGCGCGGGTCGGCGAGCATGTCGGGGCGGCCGAGGGCCTCCACCAGCGCCTCCCAGAACTTGTCGGTCATGCACATCACGAAGATCCAGCCGTCCTTCGTGGGGAAGGTCTGCACGGGCGCCACGGAGAAGTGGGCGCTGCGGTACTGGCGGATCGACTGGTGCCCTTCGTTCAGGTACCAGGTGGCCGTGTAGCCCAGCTGGTGCAGCGCGCAGTCGAAGAGGGAAGTGTCCACGTCGCAGCCGCGGCCGGTCGTGCGCGCGGAGAGGATCGCGGAGAGGAGCCCCACCATCGCCGTGAGTCCCGTCACGTGGTCGATGATGGAGGGCGCGCCGATGCGCGCGGGCGGGCCCTCCGGCTCGCCCGTGAGGTGCATGAGCCCGGCCTCGGCCTGCATGAGGTAGTCGTAGCCGGGCCACGAGGCGCGCTCGTTGTCGCGGCCGTAGGCCGAGATGTGAAGGCACACGAGCGAGGGCTTCACCTTCGAGAGCGCGGCGTAGTCCAGGCCCATCTTCGCGGAGAGGTCGCCGCGCAGGTTGTTCACGACCGCGTCCGCGTCCTTCGCGAGCTTCGCCATCGCGGCGCGGCCCCCCGGCGACTTGAGATCGAGCGCGACGCTCTTCTTGTTGAGGTTCCAGGTCTGGAAGTATTCGCTGTCGCCTTCGCCCAGCATGTAGGGGCCGGTCTTCCTCGCCGGGTCCCCGCCGATGGTGGCGTTCTCGACCTTGATCACCTCCGCGCCCAGGTCCGCGAGGAACATCGTGCCGTAGGGGGCCGCGCCGAACTGCTCCACGGAGACGATGCGCACGCCGGTGAGGGGTTTCATGGGGGCTCCTGCGGGGGGCTGCTGCCGGGAGTGCTATTGTAGTTCGGCCATCGCCATGAGCGTCTTTCGTTCATTCCTGTTCGCCCCGGCGAACCATCCGCGCCGCCGCGAGAAGGCCTTCACGCTCGGCGCCGACGCGGTGATCCTCGACCTCGAGGATGCGTGCGCGGTTTCCGAGAAGGCGGCGAGCCGCGCGCCCGTGGTGGAAGCGATGCGCGCCAAGGGGGCCTCGCTCGGCTACGTGCGGGTGAACCCGCTCTCCACGCCCTTCGCCCATGGCGACATCGTGGCCATCGTGCAGCCGGGGCTGGACGGCATCGTGCTCCCCAAGGTCGAATCCGCTTCGGACGTCGCGATCGCCGGCTGGCTCATCGCGCAGCTCGAGCGCGATCGTGGGCTCGCCGCCGGCAGCGTGGATCTCCTGCCGATCGTCGAGTCCGCG
>DATAMY010000181.1:0-1515 GCA_036266535.1 Usitatibacter sp.
CGCCGGGAATGACGCGGAGAAGCGCCGCGCCGGGAATGACGGAGACCAGCGCCGCGCCGGGAATGACGATGGCAGGAAGGAGACGACCGCCACGCGCAAGCGCCGCACGCGCGACGACGTCAAACGTACTTCACGTCCACGATCTCGAACTCCTTCACCCCTCCCGGCGTCCGGACCTCGGCGACGTCGCCCGAGAACTTCCCGATGAGCGCCTTCGCGATGGGCGACGAGTAGGAAATCTTTCCCTGCTTGATGTCGGCCTCGTCCTCGCCCACGATCTGGTAGCTCACCGTCTCGCCGCCCGCGGTGTCCGCGAGCTCGACGGTCGTCCCGAACACCACCCGGCCGTCGTCTTCCAGGAGCGACGGATCGATCACCTGCGCGTTGGCGAGCTTCGCCTCGAGCTCGATGATGCGGCCTTCGATGAAGCCCTGCCGCTCGCGGGCCGCCTCGTATTCCGCGTTCTCCGTGATGTCGCCCTGCGCGCGCGCCTCCGCGATGGCGGTGATGACGGCGGGCCGGTCCACCGTCTTCAGGCGATGGAGCTCGGTGCGCAGGAGCTCCGCGCCGTGCAGCGTGATCGGGATCTTGTTCATGGCAGGGTCGCGTGGAGCGATTGGATGTCGTAGGCGCGCATCTCCTCGAGATGGCGCATGCCCAGGCACGCGGCGCGCGCGCCGGCCAGGGTCGTGTAGTACGTGATGCGGTTCTGGAGCGCGGAGTTGCGGATCGACCACGAGTCCTGGATCGACCGGCGGTCCTCCTCGACGGTGTTCACGATGAACGCGATCTCGCGGTTCTTCAGCATGTCCACGATGTGCGGGCGCCCCTCCTGCACCTTGTTCACGGCCTGGACCTTGAGGCCCGCCTGGGTGAGCGCGGCGGCCGTCCCCTTGGTCGCCACGAGCGAGAAGCCGATGTCCGCGAGCGCCGCCGCGATCTCGACCACGCGCGCCTTGTCCGCGTTCCGGACCGAGATGAAGGCCTTTCCTCCCTTGGGCAGGCGCACGCCCGCCGCGAGCTGGCTCTTCACGAACGCCTCCGCGAAGCTCTGCCCCACGCCCATCACCTCTCCCGTGGACTTCATCTCGGGCCCGAGGATCGTGTCCACGCCCGGGAACTTGATGAAGGGGAAGACCGCCTCCTTCACCGAGAAGTAGGGCGGGATCACCTCGCGCGTGACGCCCTGCGCCTCGAGGCTGCGCCCCACCATGCAGCGCGCGGCGACCTTGGCGAGCGGGACGCCGGTCGCCTTCGAGACGTACGGGACGGTGCGGGAGGCGCGCGGGTTCACTTCGAGAACGTACACCTTCCCGTCCTGGATCGCGAACTGCACGTTCATGAGCCCCACCACGCCCAGCGCCTTCGCCATCGCGACCGTCTGGCGGCGAAGCTCCGCCTGCAGCTCCGCGGAGAGGCTGAACGGCGGGAGCGAGCACGCCGAATCGCCCGAGTGCACGCCCGCCTGCTCGATGTGCTCCATGATCCCGCCGATGAAGACCGCCTCGCCGTCCG
>DATAMY010000182.1:0-9535 GCA_036266535.1 Usitatibacter sp.
CGCCTCCTTCGAGGCGATCCTGTGCTTGTGGACGTAGTCGACGATGTCGACGATCACCTGGTCGAAATCGGGACGGACGTTGCTGATGTGTGCCGACACTTATTTTTCTTTCCAGTGGGTTAGAGCAGGAACGCAGATGAACGCAGATAAAGCGCAGATGAACGCAGGAAGCAAAGTCTATGATGGCGTTCGTGCACTTTTCGGATTAGCCACGAAATATTCTGGTCCGGGTTTTCTGCGTTCATCTGCGTTCGTCTTTCTGCGTTCATCTGCGTCCCAAAGATTTTGGCTCGCATCACTCCACGGGGTGCGCCCGGGCGTTGAAGCCCGCGCGCTTCAGGGCGTCGACGATGCGCACCACGTGCTCGTGGTTCCGGGTCTTGAGCACCAGGTCCACCTCGGCATTCTGCACCGCGAGCGAGGTGAATGCGCGCTGGTGGTGCACCTGTTCGATGTTCGCGTTCTGCTCGGCCACGCACGCGGTCACGCGCGCGAGCGAGCCGGGGAGGTCGCGGACCTCCACCAGCACCCGCGCGAGGCGCCCCGCGCGCACCATCCCGCGCTCGATGATCTCCGAGAGCATCAGGGGATCGATGTTGCCGCCGCCCAGCACGAGCCCCACCTTCCGCCCGCGGAAGCGCTCCGCGTTCCGGAGCACGGCCGCTAGCGGCGCGGCGCCCGCGCCCTCCACGACCGTCTTCTCGATCTCGAGGAGGAGCACGATCGCCTCCTCGATGTCGCCTTCGTCCACGAGGAAGATCTCGGAGACGTTCCGGCCGATGATTTCCTTCGTGAGCTGCCCGGGCTCCTTCACCGCGATGCCCTCGGCGATGGTCGAGGCGGCGAATTCCGGCTTGGTCCCCTTCATCGCGTGGTACATGCCGGGGAAGCGCACCATCTCGACCCCCACCACCTCGATGCCGGGCTTCATCGCCTTCGCGGCCGTCGAGATGCCGGAGATGAGTCCGCCGCCGCCGATGGCGACCACGAGGACGTCCAGCTCCGGGTGCGCCTCGAGCATCTCCATCCCGCACGTGCCCTGCCCCGCGATGATCTTCTCGTCGTCGTACGGGTGGACGAGCGTGAGGCCGCGCTCGGCGGCGAGCTCGATGGCGCGGGCCTTGGCGCCGTCGAAGTGGTCGCCCTCGAGGATCACCTCCGCGCCGTGGCGCTGCGTATGCTCGACCTTGACCCACGGCGTGTGCCGCGGCATCACGATCACCGCGGGAATGCCCAGACGGTGCGCGTGGTACGCGACGCCCTGGGCGTGGTTCCCGGCGGAGCAGGCGATCACGCCCTTCTTCCTTTGCGCGGCGTCGAGCGACGAGAGCTTGTTCAACGCCCCGCGCTCCTTGAACGACGCGGTGAACTGGTGGTTCTCGAACTTGAGGTAGATCTCCGCGCCCGTGACCTCCGAGAGCGTGCGCGAGTGCAGGCACGGGGTCTGGACGACCTGGCCCGCGATCACCTTCGCGGCGGCTTCGATGTCTTTCAGCGTGACGGTCATTTGAGAAAAAGCCTTGTCGCCTTAACGGGAGAAGCGAAAGTCCACGTCCGGGGCCCGACCCGAGATGATATCCGCAAGCGCCCGCCCCGACCCGCAGGCGAGCGTCCAGCCGAGCGTCCCGTGGCCCGTGTTGAGGAAGAGGTTCGGATATCGCGTCCGGCCCACCAACGGCACGTTGGACGGCGTCGAGGGGCGCAGTCCCGTCCAGAACGTCGCCTCCTCGTAGTCCGCCGCGCCGGGAAAGAACTCGCGCGCCCGCCGCACGAGCGCCGCGCAACGCACCGGGTTCAATTCCGTCGAGTAGCCGGAAAGCTCCGCGGTCCCGGCGATGCGCAGCCGCTCGCCCAGGCGCGTGATCACGATCTTCGCCTCGTCGTCGGTGAGGCTCACGCGCGGCGCGCGCGTGGCCTCGGTCACCGGCACCGAAGCGGAGTACCCCTTCGCGGGATACACCGGCAGCGTGAGGCCCAGGCCGCGGGCGACGAGCGGCGAGTAGCTCCCGAGCGCGACCACGTACGCATCCGCCGCGTGGACTTCCTCGATTCCGTCCGCGCGCCGGACTGCGACGCCCGACACCTGTCCCGACGCGTGGCCGATCCGCTCGATCGTGCGGCCCATCGAGAAGCGCACGCCGCGCGCCTCCGCCATCGCCGCGAGCCGCGCGGTGAAGAGGTATGCGTCGCCGGATTCGTCCGTCGGGGTGTACGTCGCGCCCACGATGCGCGCGCGCGCCGGAGCGAGCGCGGGCTCGATCGCGATCGCCTCGTCCACCGTCTTCACGTCGCGGTCGAGCCCGTATTCGCGCATGACGGAGGCCGCCCGCACCGCGCTCTCGAACACGTCCGCCTGCGTGTAGTAGTGGAGGATGCCGAGGTCGAGCTGGTCGTACTCGATGTGCGTCTCCTCGCGCAGGGCCTGGAGCGAGGCGCGGCTGTAGAGCGCGAGCTTCACGATGTCGCCGATGTTCCGGCGCGTGCGGGCGGGCAGGCATTCGAGGAGGAAGCTCGCACCCCACGTCCACTGGCGCGGGTCCATCCTCAAGCGGAAGAGGAGCGGCGCGTCGTCGCGCCAGAGCCACTTCACGATCTGCTCGGGCGCTTCCGGGTTGGCCCACGGCTCGGCGTGGCAGGCGGAGATCTGCCCGCCGTTCGCGAACGAGGTCTCGAGGCCGGGACCTTCGCGCCGGTCGAGCACCGTCACCTCGTGGCCGCGCGCGGCGAGGTACCACGCGGTCGCGGTGCCGATGACGCCGGCGCCGAGGACGAGGGCTTTCATGGCGGGCGGAGTCTGGGGAAACGGATTAGACTTGTCAACGCGAAAAAGATTGCCGCCGCCCCTCGTCCCACCTCCCCCGACAGGCTCATGAGACCGCGCCTTTACGCCGACCTCCTGGGGTTCCTCCGCGCCGCCTGCACCCACGCGTCGCACTCGGGCCGCGAGCTGCCCGTGCTTCCGTTCTACGTGAAGGAGCACGCCGTGGGATGGCTGCGGCCCTCCTTCGCGGACCAGCTCCGGCGCTGGCCCCACGTCTTCGAGGTGAGCCCGGCGTACGTGACGCTGAAGGCCAAGCCGGACACCGCCGCCGGCCGCACCGCGGCGATGGCGGAGGTCACGCGCGAGCTCGCCCGCGACGGCGTGATCCGCGGCTGGCGGGACGAGATCGTGAGCGTCTCCCACCACTACGCCGCGCCGGATCTCCTGAGGATCGAGCGCGCGGCCACGCGGCATTTCGGCATGATCGGCTACGGCGCGCATGCGAACGGCTTCACGCGCATCGGCGGGCTCGTGCACGCCTGGGTCGCGCGGAGGAGCCCCGGCAAGCACGTCGACCCGGACAAGATGGACAACCTCGTGGGCGGCCGCATTCCGGCGGGGCTCACGGTCGACGAGACGCTCCGCAAGGAAGCGTGGGAGGAAGCGGGCATCGCGCCCTCGCTCCTCGAAGGTGTCAATTGCATGGGCGCCGTCCGGGTCGAGTATTCCGTGCCGGAGGGCCTCCACCGCGAGGTCCTCTTCGTGCACGATCTCTGGCTCCCGCCCGAGTTCAAGCCCGCGAACCAGGACGGCGAGGTGAGCGAGATCAAGCTCTACCCGATCGAGGAAGTGATCGGCAACATCCTCGCCGGCGACTTCACCCTCGACGCCGGCGCCGTGATGATCGACGGGCTCCTCCGGCTGGGCGCCGTGATGCCGGAGGACGGGCAGTACCTCGACCTCCTGCGCCTTCTCAAGCCCTGAGCGCGTGACCGCCCTCGCGCTCGGCCTCGTCCTCTTCTCCGCCTTCGTCCACGCGAGCTGGAATTTCCTGCTGAAGAAGAGCGGGGGCGGCGCGGGGCTCATCACCGCCGCCTCGGCCGCCTCGCTCGTGGTGTACGCGCCGCTGGTCGCGATCCTCGTGTGGTTCCGGGGATACGCCTTCCAGCCGATGCACCTCGCCCTCATGCTGGGAAGCGGCGCCATCCACACCGCGTATTTCCTGCTCCTCGATCGCGCCTACCGGAGCGGCGGCGACCTCTCGATCGTCTATCCCCTGGCCCGTGCCACCGGGCCGCTCCTCTCGATCCTCGTCGCGATCCTCGCGTTGGGCGAGCATCCGGGGCCGCTCGCGATCGCGGGCGCGGCACTCATCGGCGCCTCGGCGCTCGTCCTCACCGGCAATCCTTTCGCATGGCATCGCGGGGAGGCGCGGCATGCCGTGGGCTTCGCGCTCCTCACCGGCTGCACCATCGCGAGCTACACCCTCTGGGACAAGGCGAGCGTGGCCGCGTGGCTGGTCCCCCCGCTCCTCTACGACTGGGGCTGCAACGTCTTCCGCGTGGCGGTGCTGCTGCCCTGGACGCACCTGCGCTCGCCCGGGACCATCGGGCGCGCATGGCGCGAGCGGCGGAAGACGGTGCTCGCCATCGCGGTCATGTCGCCGCTCTCGTACATCCTCGTCCTCACGGCCATGGTGTTCACGCCGGTGAGCCTCGTGGCACCCGCCCGGGAGGTATCCATCCTCTTCGCGGCGCTCATGGGCGCGCACCTCCTGCGCGAGGGCGATCTCACCCGGCGCGCCATCGCCGCCGCAGGCATGGTGCTGGGGGTCTCGGGACTCGCGCTAGGGTAGAATTTCCCCGAAGCTCCCGCGGGATCCCCCATGACTTCGTTCACGTCCTCTCCCGCCTGGCGGGCACTCCTGGAACACCGCGATGCGCTCGCCGGCGCCTCGCTCGACAGCCTGTGGCGGGACGACCCCGGACGGGGCGCGGCCTTGACCGTCGGTTGCGCGGGCATCGCGGTGGACCTCTCCAAGCAGCGGATCACGCCCGAGACCGTCCGGCTCCTGGTGGCGCTCGCACGGGAACGCGGCCTTCCCGCGGCGATCGGCAAGCTCTTCGCGGGCGAGCGGGTGAACGCGACGGAAGGGCGGCCTGCGCTCCATACGGCACTCCGCGGCGACGAGCACGTCTCGGTCGATGGCGTCGACGTCCTTCCGGAAGTGCAGCGCCATCGCGAGCGGATGCGCGTCTTCTCGCAGGCGGTGCGCGAAGGGCAGTGGAAGGGCGCCACGGGCGCGCGCTTTACCCACGTGCTGGCGCTGGGGATCGGCGGATCGGCGTTGGGCCCTCGGCTCGCGATCGAGGCGCTGAGGGCCCAGGCGGACGGCCCGCAGGTGCGGTTCGTGACGAACATCGATCCGGCCGAGTTCGACGACGCGGTGCGCGGCCTCGACCCCGCCTCCACGCTCGTGGTCGTCGCTTCCAAGACCTTCACCACCCAGGAGACGATGGCCAACGCGGCCGCCGCGCGCGCGTGGCTGGTGGCCGCCCTGGGGCCCGATGCGCCGGCCCGGCACATGATCGCGGCGACGGCGAACGAGGAGGCCGCGATCGACTGGGGTCTTCCCAATTGCAACATCTTCCTCTTCGAGGAATGGGTCGGCGGCCGCTACTCGGTGTGGTCCTCGGTGGGCTTGCCCGTCGCGATCGCGGTCGGCATGCCGTGCTTCGAAAAGCTTCTCGCCGGGGCGCATGCGGTGGACCTCGAGTTCCGTTCGAAGGCGCTCGAGCACAACGCGCCGGCGCTCCTGGGCCTCGTGGGCGTCTGGAATCGCGATGCATTGGACATGGCGAGCCACGCGGTCCTGGGCTACGCCTCGCGCCTCGAGAGCCTTCCCGCGTACCTCCAGCAGCTCGAGATGGAATCGAACGGGAAGCGCGTGACCGCCGAAGGCACACCCGTCGATTTTCCCACGTGCCCCGTGATCTGGGGCGGCACGGGCACGCCCGGCCAACACGCGTTCCACCAATGGCTGCACCAGGGCACCGACCGCGTCTCGTGCGATTTCATCGTCTCCGCGCGGCCGATGGGGCGCGAGGTGGCGCACCACGAGATCCTGCTCGCCAACGCATGCGCCCAGTCGCAGGCGCTCATGACGGGTGTCGCCGCGCGCGAGCCGTGGCGCGAATGCCCCGGTGACCGTGTCAGCACGACGCTCGTCCTCCCGGAATTGGACGCGTTCTACCTCGGGGCCCTCCTCGCGATGTACGAGCACAAGGTCTTCGTGCAGGGGTGCGTCTGGGGCATCGACTCGTTCGACCAGTGGGGGGTGGAGCTCGGGAAGACGATCGCGGGGCAGGTACTTCCGGCCGTGCGCGGAAAGCCCGCGGACCTCCACCCCGCGACGACGCACCTGCTCTCGGTGATCCGGAGGGCCGGCGAGTCGGGCTAGCGCCCGATTCCTTCCACCATGCCGATCGGGGATTTCCGCCGCATCGTCGAGTCGTTGAAGCTTCCGGTGGCCATCGCGGATGCGAAGGGCCGCATCGTCTTCGCGAACGCGGCGATGTCGCAGCTCGCGGTACGCCCGGTCGAGTCGATCGAGGGCTCGCTCCTGGTCGAGCTCTTCGCGCCGGGCGACCAGAAGCGCGTGCAGCAGAACGTCGAGCGGGTGATGCAGGGCAAATCCGGCGCCTCGTTCGTCGACGCCGAGATGGCGATGAAGCCCAAGTCGCCGCCGCTCTGGGTGCAGGTGGCGTTGCAGGCGGCGCTCGACGCGCGCGGGAAGACCGCGGGCGTGATCGCGGTGCTCCGCGACATCGGCCCGCAGCGCGAGACCGAGGATGCGCTGAACCTCCTCACCGCGCGCCTTATCGCGATGACGGATGCGCTCCCGGTCGCGACCCTCGTGGAAACCGCGCCGGGCGACGTCGAGCTCGTGAACGAGGCCTTCTGCCGGCTCCTGGACCTTGGAAGCGCGCCCCAGTCGCTCTCGGGCCTGCCCGTGCAGGAGGTCCTCGCGCGCGCCCATCACGTCGACCGCAAGGCGTTGGACCAGATCCGCTCCAACCCCGAGGAAAGCGCCAGCATCACGATCACGCTCGCCGACGGACGTGCCTTGGCGCTCGAGCGGGAACCCATCATCCTGGAGACCGGTTACGGCGGCGCGGTGTGGGTCGCGCGGGAGTATCCGCAAGGAAAGCCCGAGGCCTCCGAGAAGCCCACGGTCGCGCGGAACGAGGCGGGTGTCGCGTTGATCGAGAAGATCGGCGAGGAGCTCTCCGTGGCGCTGGAAGCCGTGGCCGCGGTCTCCATTCGCGCCGAGCAGATGGAGGTCGAGCCCTCGATCGTCGAGCACTTCGGCACCATCCGCACGTCGATGGAATCGGCGATGACGGCGATCGCGGACCTCGTGGATTTCTCGCGCCTCTCCGGCGGCGTGGTGCTGCGGAAGACGCGGTTCGCGCTGCGCCCGGCGCTCGCGGACCTCATCAAGCGCGTGGTGCCGGACGCAGAGGAGCACGGTTGCCATCTTCGCATCCGCGTGGAGCAGGACGTCGCGGACTTGCTCGAGGGCGACGTGGGGCGCCTGCAGCTCGTGCTGAAGAACCTCCTCTCGAACGCGTTCGCCCTCGCCCCCGGAAAGGAGGTGACGCTCCACATCACGCCCGAGTACACGACCGAAAGCGGCATCCAGATCTCGTTCGGCGTGCTCGCGTCCGGGGCTTCGGAGCGCGATTCGGCCGAGGCCGGCATGGGGGTCGCGGTCGCGCGGTTCATGGTGACCGCGATGGGCGGCACGATCGCGGTGGGCGCGAAGCCGAAGGATCCGCTCTACGGCTTCACGGTCGAATTCCCGGTGCGTCCGGGGCCGCCCGCGCCGCGGCGTCCGACCTATGTCTCGCTCGTGGGCCTCACGGTGCTCATCGTGTCGGCGGATCCCGAGCAGCGCCTGGTGCTCTCCAACCTGCTGCGCGGCTGGCGCATGATCCCGCTCGAGGCGGACAACGCGGCGATGGCGATCGCGCTCCTCGAGCGGATGGACCAGGAGAAGACGCCGGTGCCGCTGGTGATGCTCTCCAACCGGTTGCCGGTGCAGGACGGATTCCTCCTCGCCTTCCGCATCCGCCACCACGCGCGCCTTTCCTCCACGCTCGTGATGATGCTCGCGACCGACGGGAAGCCGGGAGATGCGATCGCATGCCGCGAGAACGGGATCGCGGCGTACATGCGCTACCCGATCAATGAGCGGCAACTGAACGAGGCGATCGTCGCGGTGACCGGAGCTTCGGTGGATGCGGACGAGACGCCGACGCTCGTCACGCGACATTCGCTCCGCGAGCAGCGCAAGGGCGCCTCGCTCCTGCTGATCGACCCCAGCCGCGACAGCCAGATCCTCGCGTCCCACATCCTCGGACGGCACGATTGCAGCGTGGTCGTCGCGCACGACGTGGAGGATGCGAACGCCTCGATCGACCAGGACTTCTACGACATCATCATCGCGGATACGTCGTTGAAGGGGCTCGGGGCCAAGGATGCGGCGGCGAAGCTCCGCTCGCACATCACGCGCGACGCCGAGTCGGTGCTGGTCGTCGCGGCGAGCCTCGAGCATTCGCCCAGGTACCGCGAGGAGAAGCTCGCCGCAGGGTTCGACGCCACGATCGCCAAGCCCTTCCGCAAGGACGACCTGCTGGCGCTCCTCGCGGTGCGGGAGCCCGAGCAGGCGGACTAGCGGGAGATGCGGCTCCTCCTCGTCGAGGACGACGCGATGATCGGCGCGGCGGCGCGCGAGGGCCTGCGCCAGGAGGGCCACGCCGTCGACTGGGTGCGGGACGGCGCGCAGGCGGAGGCCGCGGCGGCCACCGACGTCTACGATCTCGTGCTCCTGGATCTCGGATTGCCGCGCCGCGACGGGCTTTCGGTGCTGCGAACGCTCCGGCAAAAAGGCCATGACGTGCCCGTGCTGGTGATCACCGCGCGCGATGCCGTGTCCGACCGCGTAGCCGGGCTCGATGCCGGCGCCGACGATTACCTCGTGAAGCCCTTCGATCTCGACGAGCTGGCCGCCCGCGTGCGCGCGGTGCTGCGCCGGCGCGCGGGACGCGGGAGCGCGGTGCTGCGCGTGGGCGAGCTGGAGATCGACACGGCGGCGCGCCAAGTGCGCTGGAAGGGCCGCGACGTAGCACTCTCGGCGCGCGAGTACGCGCTGCTCGAGGCGCTCGCGGACCGGCCCGGCGCGTTTCTCTCGCGGTCGCAGCTCGAGGAGCGGCTGTACGGCTGGGATGAAGAAGTCGCGAGCAACGCGGTCGAGGTGCACATCCATGCGCTGCGCCGAAAGCTCGATCCCGCGCTGATCCGCAACGTCCGCGGCCTCGGCTACAGCCTCGCGAAGGACGGCTGAATGTCGATCCGGCACCGTCTCATCGTGTGGCTGCTCTCGAGCGTGCTCGCGGGCGGGCTCCTCGCCGCGGGCGTCGTCTTCTTCCAGGCGCGCGAGGAGGCGAACGAGCTCTTCGACTACCAGCTCCGCCAGCTCGCGTTGACGCTGCGCGATCGCATCTATCTTCCGAGCCAGCTGGCCGAGGTGCTGCAGGGCGAGGAAGCGCTCGATTTCGTGATCCAGGTGTGGGCGCCGGACGGGACGCGCCTCTACAACTCGCACCCGCGCCTGCGCGTACCCGGCGCGGTGCAGATCGGCTTCAGCGACGTGCAGGGCGACGACGACCAATGGCGCGTCTTCGCGATCCAGCAGCGCGGGCTCACCAT